>JBICHT010000036.1:0-20258 GCA_043101125.1 Phycisphaerales bacterium JB050
TCACCGACGAAGAACGCGAAGCCGTCGAGCAAAACCAGCCCCAGGTCCGCGATGCACTCAGCAACATCGTCGGTCTGCTCGATCGCGGCGAGGACGACTGGGTCATCCGCCACGCGCTCGACCGCCTCAGCGACGAGCAGCGCGCACGGCAGGACGAACCCGGCCAAGCCGGTGCCGAGACCGCCGGGCTCCGCCCCGATGAACTCTCCGACGAACAACGCCAGCGACTCGAAGACATCGCCGAACGCCAGGAGGAACTCTCCGAACGCGCCTCCGAACTCATCGAGCAGATGCGCCAACGCTCCCAGGAACTCAGCCAGACCGACCCCGCCGGTGCCGAGGCCATGCAGCAGGCCGCCGACAACGCCGACCAGAACCAGGTCCCCGAGAACATGCAGCAGGCCGCCTCCGAGGCGCAGCAGAACCAGACCCAGCAGGCCCAGCAAGCCCAGCAGGACGCCATCGAAGCGCTCGAGCAGACCCGCGAAGACCTCGATAACGCCGACAACGCCCGTGCCGAAGTGCTCCGACGCATCCTCGCCAGCGTCATCCAATCGCTCGAAGGCCTCATCGCCGACCAGACCGCCGAGATCGCCAATCTCGACGCAGCCGCGGCCATCGACCCGATCGACCCCCAGCAAATCGCCGCGCTCGCCCCCGCGATGATCCGCCTCAACACCAACACCGCCGCCGTCGCCGACCTCGTCCGAGCAACCGGCGCCGAACTCATCCCCGTGCTCAACCTCGTGCAGCGCGCCGTCGATGCTCAGGTCGACGCCATCGTCGACATCCGCTCCGGCAATGACGACACCGAGACCATCCGCGCCGCCGAAGCCCGCTCGCTCGACCAACTCCAGCAGGCGCTCGAACGCGCCCAGGCCCTCGATGATCAACTCGAGCGCGAAGAGCAGCAACGCAAAAAGCGAGAACTCCGCCAGGCCTACCTCGAAGCCCTCCGCGCCACCACCGAGATGCAGCGCGTCACCGAGCCTTACGCCAACGCACCGGAACTCACTCGACGCGATCGTGCCGAACTCCGTCGCCTCGCCAGCGACCAGGGCGAGGTCACCGCCCAACTCGAAGACATCCTCACCCTCGCCGAAGAACTCCGCGATGCCAGCGTCTTCATGCTCGCGCATCGGCGCGCTGAATCGCTCAGCTCCGACTCCGCCGATCGCCTCACCGAAGCGCAACCCGCCGTCGCGCTCCAGCGCCAGCGAGACCTCGCGAAGATCCTCACCCGCATCCTCGAAGCACTCCAGGACCCCGAGCCAGACGACGAACCCTTCGAAGAAGGCGCCGGCGGCAACAACGGTCAGGGCGGCGGCCAAGGCGGGGGCGGCGGAGAAGACGAACCGCTCATCGCGCCCGTCCAGGAACTCAAACTCCTGCGCATGATCCAGATCGAACTCGCCGAAGCCACCGCCATGGTGCAAAACCTGCCCGAAGCAGACGCCCGGCGCGAGATCGCCCGCCTCGCCGCCGAACAACGCGAACTCACCACCGTCGCCATCGACCTGCTCAAACGCGCCGAAGCCGGCCAGAACCTCGACGAACTATTCCCCGAAGAAACCCGTAGAGACGATCAGGACGACTAGCCTCAGCCGGAAGGACCGCAGCCGTGACACACCCCATGCGCCCCACACGCCGGAACCTCCTCACGACCGCACTGCTCGCCGGTGCGGTCGCGTCGCTCGCGCTCCCCCTTGCCGCTCAGGACGCACCACCCGCCAGCGATCCCCCCGCTGATCCGCCCAAGCAGACCGAACCAGCCAAGCCCGCAAGCGAAACGCCCGCGAAACCGGACGCTGACAAGCCCGAAAGCGCGACCCCGCCCGCCGACCCGCTCGACCTCGACGAACTCCTGCGCATCCCCGGCTCAGGCGGCCCCGTCGACCGCCCCACGAACGCCGATGAACCCGAGTCCGAACTCGAACGCCGCCTGACCGGTCGCCAGGCCCAGGAAGCACTCGTGCAGGCCGTGCAGGAAATGAGCGAAGTCGCCGACCGTCTCGACCAACTCCGCGATGCCGGAGTCGTCACCCAACGCCTCCAGCAGGAAATCATCACCAAACTCGATGTGCTCATCAAAAGCGCTGAGTCCCAGCAGAACCAGAGTTCGAGTTCCAGCAGTTCACAGCAGCAACAGCAAAACCAGCAGGCCGCGCAACAACAAACCCAGCAGAGCCAGACCCCCGGCCAGGCCGCACAGTCCGGCGAAACACCGCCCCCGGGTCGCCTCCAGGAACAACTCAACCAGAATGTCGACCTCACCGTCGCCGAGTGGGGCAACCTCCCAGAGCGCCTGCGCGAGTCGCTGATCCAGGGCCAGTCCGATTACTTCTCGGATATGTACAAGCGCTGGACCGAGAGTTACTACCGCCGCCTCGCCGAGGAAGCCAGCCGATGATCCATCCGTTCTCTCGCACCCGCACCGCACTCTGCACCGCCGTGGTCGGCCTCAGCGCGATCGGCGCGCTCGCCCAAGACAGCGAGCCCACCGTCCCCACCAGCGCGGCGAACGAAGCACTCGAGAACGAGATCACCCCCGAGATGAACGCCGCGGTCACCAAGGGCCTCGCCGCGCTCGCCCAACTCCAGCGCGACGACGGATCCTTCGGCGGCCAACGCTACGGCTCCAACGCCGCCATCACCGGCCTCGCCGGCCTCGCCTTCATGGCCGACGGCCACATGCCCGGTCGGGGCCAGTACAGCGAACAGGTCGAACGCGCCCTCGAGTTCATCCTCGACAACACCAACGAAACCGGCCTCATCGCCGGGGACACCTCACACGGCCCCATGTACGGCCACGGCTTTGCCACCCTCTTCCTCGGCGAGGTCTACGGCATGACCGCCGGCGGCGACAACACCCAGCAGGCACGACGCACCCACGACACCCTCGTCCGCGCCGTCCGCCTCATCGTCCAGACCCAGAACGAAGAAGGCGGCTGGCGATACAACCCCGTGCCCCACGACGCCGACATCTCCGTCACCATCACACAAATCATGGCCCTGCGCAGCGCACGCAACGCCGGCATCGAAGTCCCCATCGAGACCATCAACCGCGCCGTCGAATATGTCCGGCGATGCCAGAACCCCGACGGCGGCTTCCGCTACCAGGCCGGACGCGGCGCCTCCGCCTGGCCACGCTCCGCCGCCGGTGTCGCCAGCCTCTACTACGCCGGCATCTACGAAGGCGAAGACATCGAACGAGGCCTCGACTACCTCGTCGAAAACAGCATGCCCGGGCGCTCATCCAACGCCGGTGCCCACTACTTCTACGGCCACTACTACGCCGTCCAAACCATGTACCTCGCCGGTGGCGACCGCTGGGCCACCTGGTGGCCCGCCATCCGCGATGAACTCGTCGAACGCCAGGAACCCAGCGGGAGCTGGTCCGATAGCTCCGCAGGATCCGCCTACGGGACCGCCATGGCGCTCATCATCCTCCAAATGCCAAAGCGCTACCTCCCGATTTTCCAGAAGTAATCGCCTCTCCCCACCGCCCGTGACGATGGATCACCCATGAGCCCGACGAACGCCTGCCGCTGCCTCCCGCTCCTCGCCGGCGCGCTGTTCGCGTGCTCCGCCGCCCACGCCCAGACCCACAGCGATGGCCCCGAGCACGACCAGCAGCGCCCGCGCGTGCTCCTCATCGACGACCAGTTCAACGCCACCCACGCCCGTCTCGTCGGCATCACCGCCGACGGCATCACCGTCGAAGACGCCTCGGGAAACATCACCCTACTCGCCGAAGGCTCCGTCCTCGCGCTCGTCGCCATCGACGGCCCCATCGACCCCGGCCACGGCATCGGCTCCATCGTCCCGCCCGATCGCACCGAGCCGATCCGCAGCGCACGGATCACCAAAGCCCTCGAAGTCGCCGCGCAGGGCTTCATCGAAACCACCACCGGCGCACGCTACCCCGGAGCCGTCGCACCGACCGCGCCCATCGGCGACACCGTCGCCTGGCAACACCCCGCACTCGGTCGCATCGAACTCTCGCTCGACGCCATCACCCGCCTGGTCATGCCCGGCGCCGCCGTGGACGGCCCGCCCGTCCGCACCTCCGAAGGCGCCGACGAACTCCGCCTCGCCAACGGCGATGTTCTCACCGGCTACATCCTCACCATCGGCCCGACCACCAGCGTCGAAACCGACGCCGGCAACATCGTCGATCTGCCCATCGAACGCGTCGCCGCGGCATTGCTCGCCAACCCCTCCCAACCCATGTCCGGCACCATGATCTGGCTCGATGACGGCAGCACCTTCCCCGCCGAAGCGCTCACCGCCACCGATTCCACCGGTATACGCATGACCCTGCCCGGTGGCGAAACCGTCGAGTACGACCCGCAGACCCTCCGCGCCATCGCGTTCCAGGCCGCCGGCATCCTCCCACTCTCCGAACTGGAACCAGAGGAACAACTCCCCCTCGGCGATCGCGTCTTCGTCGAACCGATCCGCACCCTGCGCCACCCCGACGACCTCGCCTTCAGTTCCGGACCCGTGCTCAACGCCCTAGACATCGACATGCCCGGACCGATGAAGGTCTCCTGGACCCTGCCCCCCGGCGTCCTGCGCTTCGCGGGCACCGCCGCGCTCGCCGACACCTCCGGCGGCTGGGGCGACTGCGAGTTCTCCATCGAGATCGACGGCGAACGAGCATTTTCCACTCGCCTGCACAAGGGCCAGCCCGTCGCCGCCTACAACATCGAGATCCAGGGCGCGCTCGAACTCAGCGTCATCGTCGAACCAGGCCACTACGGCCCCATCCGCGATCGCGTGTTCCTCCACCGCCCGCTGCTCCAGATCGACCCCTGAACGCGACCGCCGTCGCCAGATTCAGTACCCGACTTCGACCAACTCCAGACGCATGGTCAACTCCGTGTCCTCCGGGATCACACCGGCGTAGCCCTTGCGACCGTAATGCGCAATCGGCGGAAGGACGACGGTGCGGATACCGCCCTGTCGCATCCCCCGCACCGCCTCGTCCAGCCCGGTGATCACCGTGCCATCCCCCACGCGGAACGGGTGCGTCTTGTCCTGGGCGTACAGGTCCACCACCCTCGAACCGTCAGGCATCGCCAGCCAGTACTGCACGCGAACCATCGAGCCTTCACGCACCTCAACCCCAGCCCCGAGTTTTTCATCTTCCCAGTTCACGGCCTGATCCGCGCTCATCTCGATGCGCCGTGTATTGCACGAAGGCTGCCACAACGCCAGCAAACCGCCAACACAGAGCAGCGACGCCACCACCACCACTCCCTGTTTCGACGAACGCTCGGCCATGCAGCGTCTATCGGTCCTTTATGACGCCCCCACAAGCCAGCCCCGGCGTTATCGGCCTCAACCGCGACTGGACCAGATCGTCACCGGACGATCCGTCGCGCCGTCATGCAGGCGCGCGACCCGCCTCCACACCCCCATGCCGCACTCATCCCGAGGCGGCTCCACCGGCTCCGCACCAGCCTTGATCGCGTCCCGATACCGCCGATCCACGAAATCCACCTGCACCACGACCGTGTCGCCGTCATCCACCACGCCGCCCTCGACCGGGCGCAACGCCGCCATCAGGCGATCGCTCAACACACTCACGATCCGGATCCCACGCCACTCCCGGCAAGCAACTTTGATCGGATTGCGCTCAGCGTGGCACCGGTGACCTCGTCCTGACCCTTGGTCGCATCGACCACCGTGTACCGATCGCTCATCTCCCGCGCCTGGTCGAGGTACCCCGCCCGCACACGCTTGTGGAACGCCTCACCCTTCTGCTCCATCCGGTCCAGCAGCGGGTTCAATCGCGTCGCGGCGGTCGCCTGGTCCACATCAAAGATCACCGTCAGGTCCGGCGGCCAATGCTTGCCGCACGCCGCCCGCGCCACCGCGATGATCTCGTCCTTGCTCATCCCCCCCGCCGTGCCCTGGTACGCCAGCGTGGACGACACATACCGATCGGACAGCACCAACTCACCACGCTCGAGCGCAGGCTCGATCTTCTCGCTCACCAACTGCGCACGACTGGCCATGTACATCATCAACTCGCAGCGCACGCCCATCTCCGGTAGCGCGGGGTCCAGCAGCACCTCGCGAATGCGCTCGCTGATCGCCGTGCCACCCGGGTCGCGCACCTCGCACACCGTCACCCCCGCCCGTCGCGCGAGTTCACCGATCCGCCGGAACTGCGTCGACTTGCCCGAGCCGTCCGGACCGTCGAACACGATGAACTTCCCCGCGAGCCGCGGCAACCACCCCGCCGACTGCTTGAACGCGCTCAGCACCGAAGTCATCGAACCCGAACCTTGTTGAAAAAGACCACCGCTCACAGCGACACCGTACGCTTCCACACCGGCCCCTCGGGAGTGTCCGTCACCTCGATGCCCCGAGCCGCCAGTTCATCACGGATCCGGTCCGCCTCTCCCCAGTTCTTGTCCTTCTTCGCCTGCGTGCGAGCGGCGACCAGCGCATCAATCTCCGCGTCATCGCCACCACCCTGGGATTCCGAACCGGTTTCCAGATCCAGCACGCCCAGCACACCGTCAATCGTGCGCATCAGCGCCGCGTCGGCCTTCGTCGGGTGCGCCGTGTCGCGCACCCAGCCGTTGATCACACCCAGAGCGCCCGCGATGTTCAAATCGTTGTTCATCTCGTCCGCGAACAGACGCGCGATCCGGTCGTAGCGCTCACCCGCCTCAGCGCTGGAATCACCAGCCTCGATGAACGCCGCCCACCGGTCGATGCGCCGCTGCGCATCTTTCAGGTCCTGCTGCGTGAAGTTCGCGTTCGTCCGGTAGTGCGTGTTGATCAGCGCGAGCCGCACCGCCGCCGGGCTAAAGCCTTTGCCGAACAGATCGCGAGCGGTGAAGAAGTTGCCCTTGCTCTTGGACATCTTCTCACCCTCCACCTGCAGGAACCGCGGGTGGAACCAGTAGTTCGCGAACCGATCCTCCCCCGTCGCGCCGCAACTCTGGGCGATCTCGCATTCATGATGCGGAAAGATGTTGTCCTCGCCGCCCGAGTGAATGTCGATCCGCTCGCCCAGCCGCTCACGCGCCATCGCCGAGCACTCGATATGCCAGCCCGGGTACCCCTCACCCAGCGGATGCTTCTCCAGCACCGCCAGCGACTTCGCATCACCCACCAGTTCGGTCTTCGGGTCCCAGCGCATCAGGTGCTTGCGGTCCGGCTTCCACAGCATGAAGTCCGCCGGGTGCTTCTTGATCGCCTGCGCCTCATCGCTCACGCGTCCGCCCGCGCCCGAACGGATCGCGTCCAGCGTGTTCCCGCTCAACTTGCCGTACTCCGGGAACGACTGCGTATCGAAGTAGCACACCCCATCGCTCGCGACATACGCGTGCCCACGCTCGATCAACTCGCAGATCATCGCCAGCATCGGACGGATCATCTGCGTCGGACGCGGCATCAGGCTCGGATCATCCTCCGCCTCGATCGCCACCTTCAGACCGAGTTTTCTCGCGTCCTCCAGAAACGCATCCGCGTAAAACGCCGCGATGTCTCCCGGCTTGCTCGGGTCCAGCACGGCCCCGTCCGCTCCGGTCGCGCCCTCCGGCAACTTGCCCGATTTCTTGTCCTCAAGCAGCCGCTGTCGCGCCTGCTCCATCTTGTCCTCGCCGGCACCGTCCGCATCATCATCGTCGGTCATGTGACCCACATCGGTGATGTTCATCACATGCGTGACCTCGTACCCGCCGTTACCGAACGCGTGCCCCTCGGCGCTCCCGTTCGGGTTGACCCGCTCGCACAGCGGCGATTCCAGCCAACGGCGCAGCAGGTCCGCCGCCAGAAAACTCCGGAAGTTCCCGATGTGCGCGTAGTCGTACACCGTCGGGCCGCAGGTGTAGAACAGCACCTTCCCTGCGGTCAGCGGCGCGAAGACCTCTTCGCTCTTCGTCAGCGTGTTGTTCAATTTCAGCGGCATGCGCGTAAGGATAATCTCCAGCCACACCCGCGGGGCTCGCGATCACGCCGAATCGCGGACTTCGGCCGATTCCGGGGTCGCCTCGCCCGCGTGCTGCTCCGTCTGCTCCGGCGTGTTCCCGTTGGCATCCACCTCGATCGCTTCCATCCGCAGCCGGTGCACGCGCGTCGGCTCGGCCTCCAGCACCGTCACCCGCACCCCCGGAGCGTCGAACACCTCGTCCACCACCGGGATATGCCCCAACTCGCTGAGCACCCAGCCGCCGACCGTGTCGTACTCATCGCTCTCGTTCAGCGTGACACCCATCGCCTTCAATTCATCATTCGCGTCATCGATGTACAGCCGCGCATCAACCACCGCCGTCTTCGATTCGAGATCGACCGTGATCTCCGGCTCCTTCTCGTCCTCCGGCTCGTACTCATCCTGAATTTCCCCGACGATCTCCTCCAGGATGTCCTCGAAGGTCACCAGACCCGCCGTCCCGCCGTACTCGTCGATCACGATCGCCAGGTGCACCTTCTCCTGCTGCAACTGCACCATCAACTCGTTCACCGGCTTGCTCTCCGGCACAAACTGGGCCGGACGCAGGATCGGACGCAACTCGAACGAGTCCACCGGATGCCCGATCAGGTCGATCAGGTCCTTCGCGTACAACATCCCCACGATGTGGTCGAGATCGCCCTCGTACACCGGGATGCGGCTGTGACCCGCGGTCGTGATGAAATCCTTGATGAACCCAAGATCATCGGTGTACTCAAACCCCTCAACCTCGGTCCGAGGCGTCATGATCTCTTCCACGGTCTTGCTCGTCATCTCCATGACCGATTCGATCATGTCGCGCTCCGAAGCACCCAACTGCCCAGACCGCTCACCCTCGCTCACCGCCGACAGCAACTCGTCCTCGATCATCTCGCGCTCGCTCGACTGATCGCCCGCCAGACGCTTCACCGCCGTCTCCACAAACTGCATCTTCGAAATCGGCAGCAGCGTCAGGTGAATCAGACGAACCAGCGGCGCTGCGCTGTAGAGCAACCGCTCGCCCGCGTTGCCCGCCAGACTCAAGGGGACCAGAGTCGCGAACACGAACAGCAGCACCGCCGACAATCCCAGCGCGCCCGCGACCGAACCCCAGTTCACCACCACCTGCTGATCCTCGCCAGACACCGTCGAGAGCGGACCGACCAGCAGCACCACGCTCAGGATCGCACCAAGATTCACCAGCAGGCGCGCAAAACTCAGCGCCCGCGCGTGCGCATCGTTCTCGTCGATGATCGGCTGCACCCGCTCCAGACCGCCGCGCTCCTCACCGATCTCGGTCAGTTTCCGCAGCGAGAAATCCCGAACCGCGAACACCAGCGTCGACAGGCAGAGACTCAGCCCGAGACACACCAGCAGCGATACATACGCTCCCGTCACTCCTGCTCCCCGCGCCCGAAGGCCGCTCCCAGACCCAGACGACGAAACACCTCGTCCTCACGGGCGTGCATCCGTTCGTACGAGTCCTCGTCCAGATCGTCGTACCCCAGCGCGTGCAGCACACCGTGCAGCGTGTACAGCGCAAGTTCTGTTTCGATTGCGTGATTCCGCTTGTCCGCCTGTCGCCTCGCCTCATCGACGCACACGATCAGGTCCACATCCAGCGCCGCCCCGTGCGCCGATGCGCCCTCGGCCAGATCAAAGGTGATCACATCCGTCGTCCCGGCCACGCCGCAGTACCGCTCGTGCGCATTCGCCATCTCGTCATCACCAACCAGGCGCACGCGGACCACCCCGCCACGCGGTGTGTCAGCATCTTGAGGATAAGCCGGGGGGAATCGAACCCCCGTGTCAGAACAGCCCGCGGCTCGAGCTGCCTCGTTGACCAACTTTTCGCTGAGATCCTGATACGCACTTCTTTCAAAGCCGCTCACACCCGGCGCGACGCTCACCTCGAGCGCAACAACACGCGCACCGGGAGGCTCCCCGGGTTCTCCGGTCGGATGGGAATCGGTAGATCGACTCGGGCCCGCGTCGTCGGTGCCGGCCGTGTTGCCGTCTTCGCCGCTCGCGTGCTCGCCACGCCCGATCGGCGCGGTGGTCTCGCAGGTCATCATCGTTGGCTTTGCCCTGTCTTCATCTCGGGTCACGCAGTGTAGATCATGTTCGGCACCGATCCAAGCAAAATCCACCCAGATCACCTCGGATCACCTCACCATTCCCGAGACCGAAACAGACATTCCCTCCGTCTCTCACACTTATCGGGTGCCCACGCCCACTTCACCACATGGCCCGCCGATTGCACCCTTTCCACACGAACCGCCATTCCAGCCCCAAAACCCGCTCTTCCCTCCCCCAACAGGCAGCCCGCCACGACCACGCTGCCGAATCGACAGCCCAAAACCCGGAACAAATCCGCGCCACCAACCGCTCACCCCCTGCCTCACACCCGAGCCTGCCCCACGGAGCCCCCCTATGTTCGCCCACCTCAACCTCTTCGGCCTCCGCACCCGTGCCCGGCGCAAACTCCTGGACACCCCAACCCCTTTCGGTTGGGAGGAAATTATTGAGGCCAATGTCGACCGCTACCCACTCCTCGCCCCAACCCAGCAAAAACGCTTGCTCGATCTCGCCCGGATCTTCCTCTCCGAGAAAACCTTCGAGGGTGTCGGGCTCGACCTGACCGACGAGATCCGCCTCACCATCGCCGCCCACGCCGTCACCCTCCTCCTCAACCGCTACACCAACCCCCGTGACCCCGTCTTCGCCGGGGTCCGCACCGTCATCGTCTACCCCAACCGCTACCGCGCCGCCGTCAGCACCATCGGCCCCGGCGGCGTCGTCACCGAGGGCAACCAGATCCGCCTCGGCGAGGCATGGCACGGCCCCGGAACCGGTGGCACGATCGTCCTCTCCTGGGAAGATGTCCCGCGCGCCGACCGCTCCGGCGTCTCCTTCGAAGGCCGCAAGCGCTCCGCACACGCCCACAATGTCGTCATCCACGAATTCGCCCACGCCCTCGATGCCGAGACCGGCGATGTCAACGGCGCCCCCAAACTCGACCGCCCCGGCGCGTACAACGCCTGGTCGAAGATCATGGCACGCGAGTACACCGGCCTCCGTCGCGCCGCGGCACTCGGCCTGCCCACCCTCCTTTCCGCCTACGGCGCCACCAACCCCGCCGAGTTCTTCGCCGTCGCCACCGAAACCTACTTCGATCGACCGGTCGAGATGCGCCAACACCACCCCGACCTCTTCGCCCAACTCGAGGGCTTTTATGGACCATCCCAGACCCTCGTCCCCCACGATTGGGTGTCCCCGGACACCGCCTGATCCACGCTATTGAACTGATTCCCACACGGAATGCAGTCGATGCCAGTGATATGGCTCTGCGGACCACCATTGCGGTATCGGTGTGGATGGGGTGTGTCGTGGCGTCCATGGGCGCGCTGCAGAAGTACGCCAACACCCCCGGACAGGCCGCCGCCTCACCACACTTCCTGACGCTCGAACTGGTCGAGCCCATCTTGGGAAGGATCGACCGCTCACGGATCTTCCTCTTTCTGCACGAGCGCTGCCCCTGCACCCGCGTGAGTCTCAAAGAACTCGTTCAGAACCAGCGTCACCTCAAAGACACCGCGATCGAGATCGTCTTCAGTGGCCCGGCCACCAACACGGACGATCGGCAGTTGCTCCGCAAACTCGTCAGAGATTGCTTCCCAGTGGCCCAGATCCACGACGATCCCACCGGCGAACTCGCCCGAGCCTACGGCGCCTACACCAGCGGCTTCGCCGTCATGTACCGCGATGACGGAACACTGCACTACGCCGGCGGGCTCACCCCCTCCCGCGCCCACGCCGGCCCATGCCCCGGACGCACTGCACTCCAAACCCTGAATGAGAACACGACAACCCAGACCACGGAGGCCCCCGTCTTCGGTTGCCCACTCTTCTCCAACTCTTGCGACGATGCCGAATACTGCGGCTCACCTACTCCATGAGGAATAGCCCATGACCGCGAAGCCGACTCCATCTGCGCAAGTCTCCTCCCCGCTCTCCGACGCCGCCCACCTCGATCGCCTCTTCGCCGGCGCCATCGCTGGCGGCTGGGCCATCCTCATCGCCATTGCCTTCTTCTACACACCCCGCACCTGGGTCGGCACCGAGAGCTCCACGCACATCCATGTCATCGCCGCGTTCCTCCTCGGTGCGCTCGCCTGCGTCCCACCCATCGCCCTCGCCTTCCACAAGCCCGGCGAGCGCATCACGCGCATCGCCATGGCCGTCGCACAGGCCGTGCTCGTCGGCCTCTTCATTCACTTCACCGGCGGACGGATCGAAGCCCACTTCGCGGTCTTCGTCTCCATCTCCATGTTCCTCCTCTACCGCGATCCGCTCGTCCTGCTGACCCTCGCCGGTCTCATCGCCGTCGACCATGTCGCCCGCTCGATCCTCTGGCCCATGTCGCTGGTCGGACGCGATTCCGGCGGCTTCGTCATCGCTCTCGAACACGCCGCCTATGTCGTCGTCCAGGTCGGCTTCCTGCTCTACGGCGTCAAGCAGATGCGCCGCGCCGACGCCACCATCGCCGATGCCCGCGCCAGCGCCGAAAGCCAGCGCGAACAACTCCGCGCCGATGTCGACACCATCGTCGAACAGCTCCGTTCCATCGAGCGATCCGGCAACCTCTCCCAACGCATCACCGAAGGCCAGCCCATGCCCATCGGCGAACTCAGCGAGTCCGTCAACCGGCTGCTGGTCGCGCTCGATGAAGTCATCTCCGAGGTCGAACAATCCGCCGGCGCAAGCACCGACGCCACCGCCCGCCTCGCCTCCACCGCCGAATCACTCACCGGCGCGGCCACCCGACTCACCGAGGTCGGCAACATCTGTCGACAGACCGCCGAAGACGCCGCCAGCAAGGCCGACGAGGGCGGCACAATCATCCGCAGCACCGTCGAAGGACTCCGCGACGCCGATCGCGTCATCGAAGACTCCACCACCGCCGTCGACGACCTGCGCACCCGCGCCGAACGCATCAACGAGTCCGTCGTGCTCATCAAAGACATCTCCGACCAGACCAACCTGCTCGCGCTCAACGCCGCCATCGAGGCCGCCCGCGCCGGTGAATACGGGCGCGGCTTCGCCGTCGTCGCCGACGAGGTCCGTAAACTCGCCGAACAAACTGTTCGCGCCGCGGATGAGATCACCGGATCCATCACCGAGATCGTCGATGCCACCCGCGGCGCGAGCACCCTCATGGCCCGCAGCCGCGAGGTCACCGCCGAGAACCGCGAACGCTCCGAACAGGCCATGAGCGCGCTCGAAAACATCCTGACCGCCACCCAGGAGGTCGTGCAGCGCATCGACACTGTCGCCAGCGAAGCATCATCCCTCGACGAATCCTCCCGATTCGTCACCGACGCCTCGCAGGAAGTTGATCAACAGGTCAACCGCCTCCGCGACGCGGTCCGCCGCTTCGGCGGGTGAGCAGCGGTTTCACGCCCCCTCCGTCTGCTCCATGAGCGCCTTCGCAAACCCAACCCCCGGCGCACCCTCATCGCGACCCTCCAGCCAGCGCACCCACAGATCCCGGCAATCCTCGCGCAGCATGCCCGCGATCACCTCCGGCATCCAGCGCACTGCCCCACCCGGCACGGGCCGCCCGCCGCGCTTGGGTGAACGCAGATCGATCCGCTGCTCGAACCCGTTGCCCGGCGCTTCCAATCCGTAAATCACGCGACCGATCCCCAACTCCACCGCCGCGCCCATGCACATCAGGCACGGCTCCAGCGTCGTGACCAGCGTCAACCCCTCCGGGTTCGGTCGCTCGTCATCCGGCAACTCGATGAGCCGACGCAGGGCGACCATCTCCGCGTGACGCGTCTGGTCGCCCTGCTTGTGCCCTTCGTTGTACCCCAGCGTCGCGGCGGTCCCGTCATCGGTAAACAGCACACACCCAATCGGCACCCCACCATCCGCCGCCCCATCACAAGCCACATCAATCGCAGCCCGCATCAGGTGGTCGTAGTCGCCGGTTGGTTGTGCAGCAGCGTTGTTCAAAGCAATCCTGCTCGGCTTGGGTGCCATGGTCGGAGCGAAGCGCAGGCCATGCGGAACCTCCCAAACAGACGATCACTTCGAGCGTATCGAATCGCTTTCGTCCTTAAACCTTCGCCGCCGCCCCGATCGTCATCTCCACCGGCACGAAACTCGGTTTCACCCGCGCTTCGAACTCATCGCGGAACTTGTTGATGATCGTGCGCAGCGCCCAGTTGTTGCCGTCCGCCAGGCCGCAGATCGTCGTGCCGGGCATCGCGCCCATGCCCGAGCCGATCTCGAGCGCCAGATCCAGATCGCGCGTCTTGCCGTCGCCGGCTTCGATCCGTGTCATCAACTGGTACAGCCAGCCCGAGCCCTCGCGACAGGGCGTGCACTGGCCGCAGCTCTCGTGCTTGAAGAACCGCGCGATGTTGCGCGCCACCGCGACCATGTCTGTGTCCTCGTCGAAGATCGTCGGGCAGGCCGTGCCGAGGCCTAGCACATTGAACTTGCGCCCGATGTCGAAGTCCATCGGCGCATCGAACTCGTCCGGACCGAGCACACCCGTGCTCACACCGCCGGCGATCGCGGCTTTGAACTTCTTGCCCTTGCGCATGCCGCCGCAGTAATCGTTCACCAGCGTGCTCAGCGGGATGCCCAGGTCGCACTCGAACACACCCGGGCGCTCCACATGCCCCGACACGCCCATCAATTTGCTGCCGTAACTGTTCTCGACGCCCATCGTCTTGAACCAGTCCGCGCCATTCTCCACGATCGACGGGACATGCGCCAGCGTCTCGACATTGTTGATGATCGTCGGGCGACCGAACAGGCCCTTCACCGCCGGGAACGGCGGCTTGATCCGCGGCCAGCCGCGCTTGCCCTCGAGCGACTCCAGCAGCGCGGTCTCCTCGCCGCAGATGTACGCACCCGCACCGCGATGCAGGTAGCAGTCCACCTTGAACGGACCGGCTCCCCCACCGTTCTCCTTGGTCTCCGCGCCGTTCAGCAGACCACTCCCGCCGAACACGCCCTTGTCGTACGCCTCGCGGATCGCGTTCTCGACCACGCGCGCCTGGTGGTGGTACTCGCCACGGATGTAGATGTACGCCGCGTCGAGCTGGCAGGCGTAACACGCGATCGCGATGCCCTCTAACAACAGGTGCGGGTCATAATCCATCAGCAGCCGGTCCTTGAAGGTCCCCGGCTCCGACTCGTCGGCGTTGATCGCCAGATAACGCGGCGTGCGCTCGCCCTGCTTGCCTTCAGCCTTGGGCAGGAACGACCACTTCAGACCCGTCGGGAACCCCGCTCCGCCACGACCGCGAAGCTGCGAATCCTTCACCAACGCCACGAGCTCGTCGGGCGTCATGGTGATGGCCTTCTCTAGCCCCTGGTAGCCACCGGTCTGGGTGTACTCGTCGTACGACACGATGTGCCGGTCCTTCGCATCGCCAAACGGCGTGCTGGGGATGCGCTTCGTGAGGACGGGTTCTTTCAACTTCGGCTCGAACATGGTGGCTCCAGACAGACACGCAAGACCGCCAGCCGCCGGACTCCGACGCTGATCCGTATCTCGCAGGCGTCAGTTTAGGGCAGACCGGCCACGCTTTCAGCAGCCGGATGGACAAACACCCGTCGGGGGAATACCCCCGGGGAATCACTCCGATTCGTCGTACACCGGGTACAGACCGCGATGCCCCGGAATCCACTGATCCGCCGGCACAATAAACAGATTCCCCTCGCCCCAGGTCTCGAATTCCAGATTCTGGCGGGCTCGCGAGGCATTCACCGCCCGGATCGAATACGGCGACGGACGCTCGAACTCGAACCACCACGGGTCCACACCCTCGACATGCTCACCGTTCTCATCGATCAGGTTCACCTGAACCCGCACGATCGCGTCGGTATTCGCCGTCGGCCAGTGCGGACGCCCGACATCGCTCATCCGCTGCTCCCCGGGCTGGATCTGGAACGCCACCGGCGTCATCACCTCGCGCCCACCGGGTACCTGGCTCGCATCCCGCTTGCCGACCCAGTACCGGACCTCAAGGGGCTTCGTCGAGGCATTCTGGAAGGTCACCTTCGGTCCGTGACCCGCCGGAGCGATCACCGCACCGCTCTGGCGCACCTCGCGAATCGTCTCACAGCCCGACAGCGCAAAGCCAACCAGCGATCCCAGAACCGCCGCGGCGACAAGGCGCTGCTTCCGACCTGATCCGTTTCCCAGCACGGGTATCTCCTTCTCCTGCACAAAGCCGGGGAATCCGGCCGAATCGCGCTTCGAGGCCGCCACTTTACCGCTCGGGCCCATCGTCCGTATCGGCACGCCGTCCGCTCTCCATCTCGATTTCCTCGATGGTCGTCCGCCTCAGCGTCACCTTCCGCCCGTCAACCTCACCCTCACGCTCCTCGACCTCCCGCCGAACCTCCCGTCGCTGCACCTCATCCGGACGGATCTCCCCTTTCACCCCGTGCACAATGTGCCCGACGAACTCGCCCAAACAGCGTGAAATGGATTTGCGCTCTTTCGCCATAATTGCTCCAAGCAGAGCATAGCCGCCTTTCGGAGACTGTCTTGCCCATCCGCACCATCCCCATCGATCCCGACACCGAGATCCCGCCGCCCGCGCTCGATGCCAAAGGTCGCCCGACATGGTCCATGCCGCTGGACCGCATGGTCTTCTGGATCGTCTGCGCCCTGGAGATCGGGTCAATCGTGACGGTCATTGCGGTGCTCTACGCCACCAAGCAGCCGGGGTTCGTCTACGCCATCACCGTCCCCGCGCTTTTCCTCGCGCCGATGCTCCTCCTCGCCTGCCGCCTCACCATCACCCTCGAGGCCGACGCCCTCCGCTGGGTGTTCTTCCCCTTCTGGAAGGGCAGCGTGCCCTACGACGCCATCGAGAACGCCGAAATCTGCACCTTCGACGCCATGGGCGATTTCCACGGCTGGGGGCCCAAGGTCGTCAAGGGCTACACCGGCGCGATCGCCGCCAGCGGCAAGGGCGTCCTCATCACGCGCAATGACAAGAAGCGTCAATTCGTGCTGAGCTGCACCGAGCCGGAATCGCTGGTTCTGGAACTGCTCCGCCGCGTCGTGCCCGACGGGACCGGCGAACCCGAGAACTCAATCTGAAGTGTCCGTGGGCCAGTACTCGGGCGGGATCGGTGTCACGGTGCCGCCCTTGGCACGCATCTGCACGGTCCGCTCACCGCTCTCGTCCTCGATCCCGGTCACGATCGTGAGCTCGATCGGCAGCGTGTCACGCACCTCGAACCACCGGATCTTCGGCTCTTCCCAACTCGCACCGAGCTGACGAACCTCGATCTGCCAGACGACCGCGGAACTGTTCTGGGTCGCCTTCTGCCGCAGTTCCTGAATCTTGCTCAACGAGGTGCTGTACCCGGTGCTCTGGCCCGAGGCAACGGGGATATCCACGCCCGTGATCCGTTCGATGACCTCGGCACGCGTCGAACTCTGAAGGCCGAGGTCGAAACGCAGCACGACGGGGGAGCCGGTGAGGTTCTTGATCGTGAAGTCCACCTCGGGGCTGGCTCCAGAACCGCCACCGATCACACATCCACCAACGAGACACGCCATCGCGAGCAACCCGGTCGCCACGAAAATTCGTCTGGACAGCATGGTATCCCTCTCCGATCAGTGTGCATGACCCGCGTTCGGGTTCGCCCGTATCTGTTCGATTTCTTTCACGATCTGCTCGGGCGTGCAGTACTTCACGAGTTTCTCATCGACCAGCACCGCCGGGGCCTCGCCGCACGCGCCCAGGCACTCCTGCTCGACCAGCGTGAACTGCTCATCGTCGGTGGTCTCTCCAACCTCGATGCCCAGTTTGGCGCGGCAAGCGTCGGTGATCGCTTTGTGGTCGCAGAATTCGCAGGCCACCGAACGACAGATGCCGATCGTGTGCTGGCCCTTCGGCTCCAGCCAGAATTCCTCGTAAAACGAGGCCGTGTCGATCACATCCCCCGGTGTCAGCTCGAGAAACTCGGCGATTTCCATCAGCGACTGCTTGGGCAGCCAGCCGTAGGCGTGCTGGACCATGTGAAGCACCGGGATCAGCGCCCCGTGCTTGGTCTCGTATCGGGGGAGGTAGGTGTTCGTCGCCTCGGTGCGCATTGCCTCGGTCAGGTAGGGCTCATCGCGCCGCTCGACCTTCATCGCCGCCGAATTCTTGGTGATCCATGCCATATCTGCGAAACCCTGTCTGATACGGGTTGTGCTGCGAAACCGGCCCAAACAGGCCGATGGGGAGTTCTGAGCACACATCCTAGTCGCTCAGCGATCGCCTTTCACGAACCGCCGGCGTTGCCATCCCCGGCCGTCCGGCCACGAGTTGGGAACAAGTGGTGCAAAGACTGCTACAGTCCTCTACCACCATAGAGGCCTAGGAGATCACGGTGAGCAAGACAAGGCAGTGGATTGAACAGAAGTATTTTCGGAAGATCGAGATCGCCAGTGACTCAGATTACACCAAGACAAAGGACACGATAGCGAGTGCTTTCCGGCGACCCGACGAAGTCTTAGTACAGGGAAAAGTCGTCTCAAGCATTGAAGATCATTTTCATGAACACCTAGAATCCGCAGCATCAATCGAATTTGTGAATTGCGTTATAGAAAGTCTCGAGATTGTCAGGAAGACTATACACATCAATTTGTCGTTCAAAAACTGCCTGATAAAAAATTTACTTCTGATGGATACGACTTTCGAGAAAACATTTGCTATCGAGCGATGTGATGTCAAGAGTCAAGATCTGCAATTCATCATGGGATGCAACTTCAAACAAGATTTTTATATAGACAGATCTCGGCTTCCGTGCCATCTCAGTTTGGGAAATTGCACATTTGCAAAGATACGGATCGAGAATACTTGTATTCGATCGCTAATGGTTACAGATTGTGAATGCCATGGTTGGTTTAGTCTTCAGACATGCTTGATAGGAAGTGGCGTCTTCGGGTTGGTCGGAAGTCCACATTCATCCTTTCATTTCAACAATACCATATTCGCCTCGCTTGGCCAATTTGATGGAAGGTTTCAGGTTGATTCCGAAGTAAGTGCTGAGGGTACCGTGTGGGCGGGTACATTTATTGGGAATTTCTCACAATTCACATTTGGTAGGTCCTTCTATGGACACCGTGCAAAACTAATAGCCCTAGATACTGCCTAGCACATCGTGCGTCGGCAAGATTGGCTGCGTTGGTCGACCATTCATCGGCGCCCAGCTAGTAGATGGTTAAGAACTGGTCGATGGACCCAATCAGTACTCTATGCCTGCTGGGATTATGCAAAATGGCTGGGTTGGGATCGGGTCCGCTCTGTTGGAAATCTTAGTCTGCTACGGAGGGTGTCGTTAGCCTCTCTGGTTCTTATTCCCATTCTCGCCAGCATTTGGCCTGCAATGTCAACAGCAATTGAATGGCTGCCTGATCCGGTTCCGCCCGGCTCAGTAGTAACTTTAAGTGATAGTCTCGCGCTGATATTCCTTGCTTCCGTTTGCGTCACTGTTGGGATATTTCTGTATGAAGTCTTTGCTCCAGCCCAAGTGCAGCGATACTCATCAGATGATTTTGTAGATGATATTGTCAAAAGATATCCGGAGGGATCTCCGGAGCGAGATGATGGGTTGCGTCGGAGTATAGATAGCTTGACAACGCGCGCTTATCGTCGTGGTGAGCCATCTCATCATGGTGTCTTTTTGCGTCATCATGGCGAGATGATTTGGGTGCCCGATAGGCGCGGTATGCGAACTGCCTTTAATGCGACCGCGAGCCAGGAAAAGCAAAACCTGCAGAGTATCGCCAGCTCGTCGGATTCTTCGGAAGTCGTCACTGAGACAGGCGAGCAAGCCGGTCGCAGGGCAATTCCTGGAGACGAAAGAGCGAGGATAGTAATTGAGGAGGGTGCTAGAGCGGAATACCAATTGCTAGCAACACAGCGTCGGTTGGTGGCACACTTGGCGTTTGTAGCATTCGTCAGCGGTGTCGCAATTCTAGGTTACGTACTCGCGTTACAAATCGGCGTTGTAAGCCGAGCTGCTGGCTGGTAGGCGTACCCCGGAATCGCGATCACGGCCTCTTGGGTCCGTTCCCTTCCTTCTCTTCCGGCTTCCCACCCGTCCCCGGGATCCACCCCGGGCTGAACGGCGTGCCGTCGATGGCGGTGTGCTCGACCAGTTCATCGTCTGGCCTCATCCGCTGCACGCTGCCCTTCGGGTTGCGCTTCACCTCCTGGAGGCGGTAGATCGCCCGCCCCTCGGCGTCGGCCGCGTTCGGGGCCGGCGG
>JBICHT010000037.1:0-39127 GCA_043101125.1 Phycisphaerales bacterium JB050
CGTCCGGCCAACGCTCGCCCTCGATGCGTCCGATGACATTCGCCGTGCGATACAGCCCCCGCTTCTGCTGCACTTCCAGGCGTACGCGCAGGTCCGGCCCGCCGGTGAGTCGGTACGCCGTGTCCACGCCGCCCTGCCAGAGGTCATTGGGCACCGGATCGCCGGCCATGCGCGTGAGGATCTCCGCCGCCGAGCCGTATCCGATCGGCTGCACCGGGATTCGGGGCAGCGCGACCTCATCCGGGTCGAGTCGCAGCGCGGGGTCAAGATCGGGTGTGGACGCGACGAACGGCGTGAGCGGATCGCCGTTGTAGTCGAGCGTGAGGATCGAACCGCGCTGGATGAAGTGATCGTTCGCGAAGCCGCCCTCCGGGTAGACCGGGCCGCGCAGGTGGCCCGAGTCTTTCGGATCCGTGTAGATCAACAGGCCCGCGGCTCCGGCCTCTTCGGCGTACTTGGCCTTGTAGCCCCGGTAGTTGCCGCCGTAGCGAGCGAGCACGACCTTCCCTTCGCACGACACGCCCAGTTCGGCGAGTTTGGCGAAATCCTCTTTACGACCGTAGTTGGCATAGACGACCTCGCCCTCGGCAACACCCGACCCCGAGTAGGCGTTCCAACCGAGCGCGTACTCCTGACGCTGGGTGAACCAGTCTTCCTCAAGTTCGGGCTCGCTGACCGAGAGTTCCTTGGGCCCGTCGAGCCCCTGTCCCGCCACGATCGTCAGCGATGCCCCGACCGGCTCACAGAGGTACAACTCCAACTCCTGAAGTTCGACCTCGAGACCCAGCCGCCTCATCTGCAACGCGATGATTTCGATCACACGCCGATCCCCCGGCGTCCCGGCCCGGTGCGGGTGCGACGCAAGCAATTCGTGCCAACGCCCGATCGTGCCGGGGTTCAGCCGTTCGACCAGCAGGTCTTCATACTGGGCCTGACGATCGCGCTGATCGGCAGCGAAGTACTCCAGTCCGTCGCGGATCGGCGCGTCCACCGGCTGGTCCTGCGCCGCCGCGTTCAGCAGCGGAGCGGCGAGAATTGCGAAAACTGCGGCTCGTCTCATGTTCGGCCCCTTCTCGCCCCAGCATAGCCGTGCGACGAGGTGGAGGTCAGCGGTATGATCCCGATCCCCCACTCCTCATTTGACCTCGCCCCGCCGGAAGGAAGGCCACACCATGCTGCGAGTTAACCCGTTCCACGCCCTCCGCCCCACCCCCGAACTCGCCTCGGAGGTCGCCTCCGTTCCGTACGATGTGTGCGACCGGGACGAAGCCGTGAAACTTGCCGAGGGCAAGCCCCGCTCGTTCCTGCATGTGGTCCGCCCGGACATCGACCTTCCCGCCGACTGCGACCCCTACGCCGATGCGATCTACGAGACCGCCAAAGCCAACTTCCAGAAACTGATCGACGATGAGGTGCTGATCCGTGAGGAGCAGCCCAGGCTGTACCTCTACCGGCAGGAGATGACCCTCTCGCCCGAACTCGGCGGACGAGTCCTGGCCCAAACCGGTGTGGTCGGCTGCTGCCACATCGACGACTACAACAACAACACCATCAAGAAGCACGAGAAGACCCGCCAGGACAAGGAAGACGACCGCACCCGCCATGTCCTCACCCTCAACGCCAACGCCGGCCCGGTCTTCCTGCTGCACAAGCACGAACCGACCATCTCCGACCTCATCGCTGAGGGTGTGAAGCAGGACCCGCTCTACGATTTCACCGCGGTGGACGGCGTGCGCCACACGGTCTGGGTAGTCGAAGACCCGCAGCCCTATGTGAACGCCTACAAGAACCTCGGGGCCGCCTATGTCGCCGACGGACACCACCGCTCGGCATCCGCCGCCCGCGCTGGCGCGGAGCGTCGCAAGGCCAACCCGAACCACACCGGCAACGAGGAATACAACTGGTTCCTCAGTGTGCTGTTCCCCGCCGATGAACTCAACATCCTCCCATACAACCGGTATGTGAAAGACCTCAACGGCCTGACACCGGAGCAACTCATCAACAAGATCAGCGCGATCGCACAGGTCGAAAAGGACATCGACCCCCAGCCGCGCACCACCGGTTGCTTCGGCATGTACCTCGACGGCCAGTGGTACTCGATCACCCTGCCCGCCCAATCCATCCCCAGCGCCGCCGAGGACCCCATCGGCAACCTCGACTATGTGCTGCTCTACGACCGCATCCTCGCGCCCATGCTCGGCATCGGCGAGATCCGCACCGACAAACGCATCGACTTCGTCGGTGGCATCCGCGGCACCAAGGCCCTCGAGAAGCGCGTGAACCAGGGAGGCGGCGTCGCCTTCGCCATGCACCCCGTCACCATCCAGCAACTCACCGCCGTCGCCGACGCCGGCGAGATCATGCCCCCCAAGAGCACATGGTTCGAGCCCAAACTCCGCAGCGGCTTGCTGGTGCACACCCTTGACTAACCCCCTCAATCCACCAGTCGAGCCGTTGGTTTCGCCATCGCCCAGTTGGTTCGAGCGGGTCAACGAGTTCTTCTCCGACCCGCTCACGGCTCGTCTGTCCGGCAATATCGTCGCAACCGTCGCGCTCATCGGCGTGATCCTGCTGCTGCGATGGCTGATCGTGCGATCGATCGTCGAATCCAACCGTGTGCCCTCGGAGCACCGACGCCGACTCCTCGCATCGGTCCGCAACCTTATGATCGGCCTGTTGCTCATCGGGGTCATCATCATCTGGGGCAGCGAGATCAAGGCCGTGGCGATCTCCGTACTCGCCGTCGCCGCCGCGATCGTGCTCGCAACCAAAGAACTGATCATGTGCATCAGCGGTTCGCTGCTACGCACCGGCTCGCACGCCTTCAAGATCGGTGATCGCATCGAAGTGAACGGCATTCGTGGCGATGTCTTTGACACCACCATGCTCACCACCACTCTCTTCGAAGTCGGCCCCGGACCGAATGCCCACCAGTCCACCGGACGAACGATCCAACTCCCCAACAGCATGTTCCTCTCGCAGCCCGTCATCAACGAGACCGCCACCGATCACTATGTGCTCCACTCGCTGATCATCCCCCTGAAGATCACCGAAGACATCGCCGCAGCCGAGCACGCGTTGATCAACGCGGCACGCGCCGAGTGCAGCGGATACCTCGATACCGCCCGAAAGAACATGGAGCAGATCGGCAAAAGCCAGGGCATCGAGGCTCTCTCCGTGGAACCCCGTATCTCGGTGCACCTGCCCGACCCGGAGCGAGTGAACCTCATGCTGCGGTTCCCTGTGCCCGCGAGGCGGAAAGGACGGGTCGAACAAGCGATCCTGCGCCGATACATCGCCACACGCCCAAAGGGGGATGCGGCGTCCGACACCCAGACGGACCGAAGCCCCGGCATGGGTCCGGGATGAACCATGACCTGCTCATCGACCTCGCCGACGATGCCCTCGATCGGCTGGATCGCGTCCAACGCTGGTGGGCCAGTCAGTCTCCGCACCCGGCACTCACCCAAGTTTTGCTGACGATCGTCGTCTTCTCCGCGACGGTCGGCAGTTACGCCAACACCGACGGCATCGAGCGCGTTTCAATCGGAATCGCATTCTGCCTCCTCGCGGGTTGGGTCTTCGGTCTGCTGGGCTGCGTCCGGTCCCTGAGATCGCTCAAACCCCAGCCGGAACCCTCAACCGACGCCGACGCAACAGCCGACATCGACCCCGAGGCGGTCAACGCCAGGCGTCGTCTCCGCCTCTGGTCGGCCTGCTTCTGGTGGCTCCAGTTGCCCTGGATGCTTGTGGTCGCCATCCGCGCGGTGCTCCTCGGGATCGCGCTGGTTGGAGGCTCACCGACCAGTAAGGTCGGGCTTGGTTGCACGCAGGTGCCAATCTGGGCAATCTCGCTCCCTGTCGGGCTGTGGATCTGGCAGCGTCATTTCCGGCGAATGAGCCAGTCCCTCGGCAACCGCACGGAAGAAGATCTCGACGGGCGGGTCTGGTGGTTCGGGGCGGCGACGGCGGGGATCTGCTTTGTTTGGGCCGGGCTGCTCATCATCTGACGGCGCGGGTGGAACGCGCGGTACACTGCTCGGCCCTACTCCCAACTGACCCGTTTTTTCCCGGAGATTCGCCGTGAAGGTTCTCATCGCCGACAAGTTCCAGCAGTCCGGAATCGACGCCCTGAACGCCATGGGTTGCTCCGTCGTCTCGCTGCCCGACCTCAGCCCCGACCAGGTTGCCGGTGCGGTCGTGGAGCACGACCCCGATGTGCTCGTCGTCCGTTCGACCAAGGTCTTCGCCGAGGTCTTCCAGAAGGCCAACAAACTCGCGCTCGTCGTCCGTGCCGGTGCCGGATACGACAACATCGATACCGACGCCGCCAGCGCCGCCGGTATCTCCGTCGCCAACTGCCCCGGCAAAAACGCGATCGCCGTCGCCGAACTCGCCTGGGGCCTGATCCTCGGCGCCGACCGCTGCATCGCCGACCAGACCGCCGATCTCCGCAACGGCACCTGGAACAAGAAGGGCTACGCCAAGAAGGGCCTCGGCCTCTACGGGCGCACCCTCGGCGTGATCGGCACCGGCAACATCGGACGCGAAGTCATCAAACGCGCCCACGCCTTCGGCATGCCCGTCGTCGCGTGGTCGCGCTCGCTCGATGACGCCACCGCCAAGACGCTCGGCGTGACTCGCGCCGCGAGCCCGCTCGAAGTTGCCAAGCAGGCTGATGTGGTCTCGCTGCATGTCGCCGCCACCGCCGACACCAACAACATGGTCAACGCCGAGTTCCTCGCCGCGATGAAGCCAGGCTCCACACTCGTCAACACCGCACGAGGCGGCGTGGTCGATCAGGCAGCCCTCCTCAAGGCCATGCAGGAAAAGGGCATTCGCGCGGCGCTCGATGTCTACCAGAACCAGCCCAGCCCCACCGACACCGAATGCGACATCGACTTCGCCAGGGCCGACCCCTCCAAAGTCACCTTCGTTGGTACCCACCACTGCGGCGCGTCGACCGAGCAGGCCCAGGAAGCCATCGCTGAGGAAACCGTCCGGATCATCAAGGTCTATCGCGACACCGGCGACATCCCCAATGTGGTCAACCGGGCCTCCAAGTCCGCCGCCACCCGCCTGCTGGTGGTCCGCCACCTCAACAAACCGGGCGTCCTGGCCCATGTCATCGGGCGGATCAGCGAGGCCAAGCTGAATATTGAGGAAATGGAGAATGTGATCTACGAGTCGGCCAAGGCCGCCTGCGCCAAGATCCAGCTCGACGCCGAGCCCGATCAGGCCACCATGGACAAAATCCGCAACGGCAACGAGCATGTGCTGAGCGTGGATTTGACCATCATCGAGTAGCCCGCAGGCCTTACAATAAAGACCCGAGGTCCCGGGGCCACCGAGGCACCTCGTTTGTGTTCCATCGCTGGATTTGTTTCACCATCACCCGCACCGCATCCGCGGAGGTACTTGAGATGTCCGATCGTGCCTACAACTTTTCCGCCGGCCCCGGCGCGCTCCCCGAACCCGTCATCAAGCAGGCCCAGCAGGACCTCTGGAACTTCCAGGGCTCGGGCATGGGTGTGTGCGAACTCTCGCACCGTGGCCCCGAGTTCGACCAGATCCTCGCCGAGGCGCTGGCTGATTGCCGCGAGATTGGCTCCATCCCCGACAGCCACCACATCCTCTTCCTCCAGGGTGGCGCAACCACCCAGGCGGACATGGTGCCCATGAACTTCCTCAACGAGGGCATGACCGCCGATTACCTCGAAACCGGTAAGTGGGCCGAAGACGCCATCAAGGAAGCCGGCTACTACGCCAAGATCAACGGCGGCACCGTCCATGTCGCAGGCTCCACGAAAGAAGAGGGCTACACCCGTCTCCCCGCAGACAAAGATTGCAAGTACATCGACGACGCGGCGTACCTGCTCTATGTCTCCAACAACACCATCTACGGCCTTCAGTTCAACCGCGTGCCCAAATCCAAGGCCCCGCTGGTCTGCGACATGTCCTCCGACATGTTCTCGCGCCCCATCGACTGGTCCCACTTCGACATGGTCTACGCCGGCGCCCAGAAGAACCTCGGCCCCTCCGGCCAGGCTCTGGTCATCATCAAGGACGAGTTCCTGCAGAAGGCCCCCAAGAACCGGGTCGGCCGCATGCACGACTACCACATCCACGCGGCCAAAGAGAGCCGCTTCAACACCCCCAACACCTTCGCGATCTACCTGATGGGCCAGACCTTCAAGTGGATCCGTCGCGAGTTCGGCTCGCTGGACCAGGTGGATCAGTACAACCGCGAGAAGGCCGCGATCATTTACGACGCGATCGACAACTCCAACTTCTTCAAGTGCCATGTCACCGAGAAGGAATCCCGCTCGCTGATGAACATCACCTTCACCACGCCCAGCCCCGAACTCGACACCGAGTTCTGTGCCCAGGCCAAGAAGCAAGGCCTGCTCACCCTCGAGGGGCACCGCAGCATCGGCGGCATGCGTGCAAGCATCTACAACGCCTTCCCGATCGAAGGCTGCCGCAAGCTCGCCGAGTTCATGCAGAACTTCGAAAGCCAGCACCGCACGCAGGTTGCGGGCGCTTCCGCCTGAGCCTCGCTCGCCCATGAACACCGCGCCCCTCCCCCCGGAGGGGCTTTTTTATGCGCAGACAGCGATCTGGCCTTATCTTCGGCCCCCACCACCCGCACAGGATCAGGCATGACACCCGCAAGCCGCGATACGCACAACTCCATACGCAGCCAACAGCCCAAACAGTCGCCGCCCCATCGCCGACTGCAAAACCTGTATGTCGTGCTGTTCCTCGTTCTCGGAGCGGCTCTGTGCGGATCTGAGGTCCTTCGCCAGCAGCAAATCCAGAATCAGATCGCCGTCGCCGACTACACCGATTCGCTCCGTGAACAGGGCGCTCGTACCGGCGAACTCGGGATGCGGGCCATGACATTCTGGGATTCCAAAGAGAGCCACAGCACGATCATCGATGAGCTTGATCAACGCATCGCCACCATCAAGAGCGTCCATCACCAACTCATGGAAGCCATCGATGCACATACCAACTTGACCCCTGAGTCCACCGCTCCCATCCGAAACATCACCGATACCCTGGATGAGATCCAGTCCGTGATCGACACCGCTGACGCACCAGCAATCGCCGAGAAAGTCCCCCTGCTGGCCCAGCAGTACCGACAGGGACTGCAACAAGCCGCGGCGAGTTCATTCCAGCAGAACCGCTTGATCGCCCATTCACTCGCCTACTCCTCGCTCGTGCTGTTCTGTGTGATCGCCGGTTTGCTCGTCGTGCAGGCCATGTTCCTGATCCTCCCCGCGACAACTAGCCTACGAAATCAGTGGAATCGGCTGGTCGCAAGCCATCGTGACCGCGCCCGCCTCTCCGACCGCTTTCGCGAACTGATCGACAGCGTCTCCGCGATCCGCGAAATCCGTCCAACCCAACCTCACGCCCCCGGTCATTCCGATCACGAAGACCACAGCCTTCTGGATCTCGAAGAGCTTCATGCCGTGGAAGCGGGATTGCGCCTCCTCGAAGCGGCGGTGGTCAACAGCCGCGACGGCATTCTCATTGTCGAGTGCAACCATGAATACCGAGTCGTCTTTTGCAACGACACCGCCGTACTCATCTTTCAACGCCCCCGTGAAGAGATCATCGGCCGCACCCCGTGGGATCTGCACGCCGCTGAGAGCGACTCCGCACAGCGACTGCGTACCGCAACCCAAACCCACAGCCACGCCACGCTTGAACTCCGCATGGATCGGCCCGATGGCCAAACCATTCACACCAGAGTGGATATCGTCCCCATCGGATCAGGACCGCATGGCCCATCCCATGTCGTGCTGTCTTACCGAGACATCACCGAGCGAATCCTCGCCGAACGGGCTCTGAACGATTCCCTCGACCGATTCGAACTGATCGGGCGCATCACTCTCGAAGGCATCTACGATCTGAATCTCGAAACCGGACGCTGCTGGCGCAACGAGCACCTGATCCGGACATTCGGCAACCCCGAGGACAATGGCACCGACTTTTTCGACTGGCTGCACACGCGACTGCACCCCGATGACGCCGACCGCACCATCGCGAGCATCCGAAACTTCATCCGTTCCGACCGAAGTTCGTGGGAAAAGGAGTACCGCCAACTCCGCGCCGACGGGACCTGGGCCTATGTCCGCGACCGCGCGACTCTGCTGCGTGACTCACACGGCAAACCTCACCGGCTCGTCGGTTCCATGGAGGACCTCACCGAGATCCGTCAGCAGCAGTGGGTGATCGAGCAGAACAACGAGATGCTGCAGAAAATCCTCGATGACCAGACGGAACTCGTCTGCCGCTATGACCTCGATTTCACACTCACCTTCATCAACCAGGCGTACGCGGAGTACTTCGAACGCGAACGCGACGATCTCATCGGCACCCCCTTCACCGACCTGATCCCCGAAGAAGACCGCGGGAGAGTGATCGACTCGTACAAGCACCTGTCACCCGAGAACCCGACCGAGACGGTCGAACACCCGGTCACCCTCGCCGACGGACGCGTTCGATGGCAGCGATGGATCAACCGCGTCATCCTCGATGCCGACCAACAGGTCATCGCGTACCAGGCGGTCGGACGCGATGTGACCGAGGAGATCAACGCGAAACGCGAACTCGAACAGGCCGAGTCACGCTACAGAGCCTTCGTCCGGAACTCGAGCGAAGCGATCTTCAGAATCGAATTCGTCCCCCCGATCGAATCAGAGCTGTCTCCAGAGCAGCAAGCCCGACTGATGCTCGATCGCGGGGTGATCGCCGAGGTCAATGACGCATTCTCACGACAATACGGTCGCGAAAACGCGTCCGATTCGATCGGACTCACACTGCGGGACCTGTTCGGCGATGAGCCGGAGAGCATCGCAAAGAATCTGCTCGCGATGGAAAACATGGTGCGTCGAAACTATGTCGTGGACGACCTCATCTCGCATGAGGTTCGCACTGATGGCTCAACGGCCATCTTCAGTAACAACACCGTCGGTATCGTCGAAGACAACAAACTCGTCCGAGTATGGGGCACCCAGCGCGACATCACCGGCCTGCTGCGTGCCGAGCAGGAACTCCGCAAAACCAACACCCTGCTCGAACTCTTTATCGAGCACGCCCCGGCAGCCGTCGCCATGTTCGATCGCGAAATGTGCTACATCTCCGCCAGCCGCCGCTGGGTTCACGACTACGCCCTCGAAGGCCAACCGCTGCTGGGACGCTCACACTACGAGGTCTTCCCGGAAATCGGCGAAGAATGGAAGCGCATTCACGAACAATGCATGAGCGGCCAGGCCATGCGCCGAGAAGAAGACGCCTTCGTCCGTGCCGACGGCACGACGCAGTGGATCCGCTGGGATGTCCGCCCCTGGTACGACGATGCCGGACAGATCGGCGGCATCATGATGTTCACCGAAGAGATCACCGAGCGCAAACTCGCCGCCGACAACCTGCGAGAGGTCAACGCCCAGCAGGAACGGTTGCTCACCGAACTCGACCACCGCGTGAAGAACGCACTGGGAGGGTTGCTGAGTCTGATCGAGATGGGAACACACGAACAGACCGATGTGCAGACTTACGCCGCCAGCATCGCCAGAAGGGTGCGCTCGATGGCATCGGTGCACGCGATGCTCTCCGAATCACGCTGGAAACCGTTGGATCTCAACGAGATCGTCAAGGTCGTGACACCCGCTGACACCCCGGGCAAAATCGTTCCCGACGGCCCACCCGTGGAGGTCCCCGCGCACCAGGCAACCCCCCTCGCCATGATCCTCCAGGAGTTTGTCTCTAACAGCATGAAATACGGCGCGCTGTCCGTGCACGAGGCCTCGGTGTACATCACATGGCAAGCCGAGCCAGCCGAACGACAGAACGAAATCCTGCTGCGCATCACATGGCGGGAGCAGGGCGGCCCACCCGTCGAACCCGACCCGAAGGAAGGCATCGGCTCGCAGCTTATCCGCGGCTTCGCGCGATTCGAACTGCGCGGCTCCATCGAATTTGATTTCTCTCGCCCCGATGGCGTGCTCCACACCCTGACCTGCAGACTCTCCGAGAAGCACTAAAAAACCCACCACGCGTAGAGCGTGGTGGGTCGCAGGTGCGGCATCTGTGGTGGTGGGCACTGAGCCGCGGTGGTGTCCGATGCGGGCCGATACCAGAAGGGCATCGACCCGCCTGAAATCGGTTCGGGCGGTGTAAACCGGCCGAACCGTATATGCAGGTGTTCGCGAGACCCATGGAGGGGTTCAGCCACGGATACTCAGGACGCCCGATCGCAGTTGCGCGTCCTGAATGCATCGAGCCGCATCCGTGCGGCACGACCTGTCCGAAGCTACTCCACGGGCGGGCGATTCCGTTCGCGTCGCTCGTACCTGCTCGACCGTGCACAACTCCGGTCGAAGCGAATCCGTTCAATACCGGCCATACCGTTTCCGGTGTAACCAGCCCCTGCGGGCCTCAGCCCAGATCCTTGCCCCGCTCCTCAAGCTTGCGGAGCAGTTCCGGAATGGAGTTCAACCGCTGAGCCGCGGCATCCTGCCATCCCGAACGATCGCGAATCTCCAGACGATCGCCACACCCGACGAGCACGACTTCCTTGCCGAGCCCGACCGCACCGAGCATCGAGTCGGGGATACGCACCCGACCCGCGCTGTCCATCTCGAGCCGTGCGGAACTGCCAAACAGCACCGCCTGAAGCTCGGCGAGTTCCTCGGACGGGGTCAGACCCGTCCCCAGAGCCGCCGCGGCTCGCTTGTTGAACTCGGTCTCCGTGTACAGGCGAATCCTTCCACCTGACCACGGCACCGCAAACCAAGCCCCCCCATCCCGCTCGGCCACCCACCTCCCGCGAATCTCGGCTGGCACCGCCAACCGACCCTTCGCATCGATGGTGTGTTCGAATTGGCCGATCAGCAGCACGCATCAACACTCCGATGGGGTTCCTGCCAGGTGAGGAGGCCTGACTGACGGAAGTTACCCCACGCCTCCACACACTGCAACACTCAGCCCCACAATTCGACACCTTTTGTCCCACCTCCACCCACCCATCGCGCAGACTCTGCCTGCTCCGTCCGGATAACAAACCCTTGCGACATCGGCCAATACACGCGATAAAGCACAGAACCCGTCCAACTCCCGGGAGAGAAAACTCTCACCTTGCCTCCTCAAAAATTTTTCGCCACATCCCACCACCCACCGATTATCCACAACACCTTCCGCTCTCTACCCTCGCCTTTGGCCCGCAGGAGTCATGATGCCCAAACAAACCAACAACCGCGCCGAGCGAAGAGAGCCTGACCAGTCCCTCCCCAGTACCAGACACCACCCCGCGAGTGACCTCCTCCCCCGCCCCGTGTTTGTGATCACCGCCGCATTCGAAAACCACCGGCGCGGCCAACTCGTGCGCTATGTCCAACTCGCTTCTGATTCACCGCCCAGCGTTTCCGTCGCGATGCCAAAGGGCCAGCCCATCTCACCGGTCATCCGAGACTCCAAATCCTTCGGCCTCTGCCAACTCCCCGATACCGACGAGTTTCTCGAACGCAAGTTCGCCCAGGCACACCTTCGCGGCTACGACGAGGAGGAAAACCCCTCCGATCCCTTCGACTCGCTCGAGACCACGACCGCCGAGACCGGTTCACCCCTCATTACCCGCTCGCTCATGTGGCTCGACTGCCGCGTCACCATGCACATCGACCTCGAGGGAGACTTTGAGATGTATATCGGTGAAGTGGTCGCGTCCAAATTGCTGATGCCCGATACCGACCCCCTCATCCGCATCGGCCCCCACAATCCACAGTAAGTCCTCGTCTCACAGAGCGGTCCGGTCTCCCAGAGAGCCGCCGAACCGATCCGAGCGGCCTAAACTCGCCGGATGAGTACGCCATTCCTACTGCCCACAACCGACCGTCGCCCCACTAGCGCCGAAAACCGCTTTGGTATCAATTACCGCGATGCCGCCCAGGCGCTCGGCCGCCCCCCCGTCGCCATCATCGACGCCCATTCGCACATCAATGGCTCTCGCGCGACGGAGATCTACGCCGAAGCCAGAGCAGCCTTCGGCATCACCCACACCTTCTCCCAGACCCAACTCAGCCAGGTCGATGCCGTGCGATCCGTCCTCGGCGACTCGGTCTCATTCGTCGCCATCCCGGACTACATGTCCGACGATCCGCTGACCGCCCACACGACCGGCTTCCTCGAAGCCCTCGACACATGGCGCGACTTGGGGGCGTCCATGGTCAAGTTCTGGTGCGGCCCGCGCGGTCGTGACATGGGCGCCAAGGTTGGCAACCCCATGCTCATGACCCTCGAATCCGAGTGGCGACAGAAGCAGATGGAGCGAGCCGCCGAACTCGGCTACGCATTCATGGTGCACATCGCCGATCCGGACACATGGTTCAGCACCAAATACGCCGACGCCTCGTTCTACGGCACGAAAGCCTCGCACTACGAAGAACTCGAGAAACTCGCCGACCGTTACACACAGCCCTGGCTGCTCGCGCACATGGGCGGCTGGCCCGAGGACCTCGCCTTCCTCGACGGCCTGCTCGAGCGACACCCAAACTTTCTGCTCGATACAAGCGCAACTCGCTGGATGGTGCGCGAACTCAGCAAGCACCCATCCGATGAACTCGTCGCGTTCTTCAAACGCCACGAAGGCCGCATCCTGTTCGGCTCTGACATCGTCACGATGGATGCACACCTCACCGCCGATCCCGGCCCGCGCGACACGGGCCGCCAGGCCAGTTCCGAGGATCAGGCCTTCGACCTCTACGCCAGCCGTTATTGCGCGCTCCGTCTCATGTTCGAGACCGACTACCGGGGCGCATCCCCCATCGCCGACCCCGACCTGCATATGATCGATCCGGAACGCTACACCCCGAGCGATGCCCCACCACTGACGGGACACGCGATGCCGGAAGACATGCTGCGCGTGCTGTATCGCAACGCCGCCGAAAACACGCTCATGAAGTGGTACCAACGCGAGTCGGTCGCCCCCTGAGCCGATCCGCCGAACCGATCCCCGGGTCGCGACTCAGAACCGGCCGGCCGCCCGGGACAGTTGGCTGATCACCGTCGCCATCTGGCGCGCCCCCTCGGGATCGAGCGTCGCGTTCACCGTCCCGTCCACGGTCGTCGACCCGAGACGGTCCTCGAACCCACTGGTTCCATTCAGAAACCGCAGCGTAGCCTCACGCATCTGCCCGCCAAACCGATCGTTCCCAGGCTCACGCGTGAACATGCGACTGGGCAGCAGGAACCCGCCGCCCCCATACACACCAACCTCTTCACCCACCAGGACATAATGCGTGAGCGTGACATTCGAAGCCGTGAACTCGATCGGAGTCCGGCCGGCTCGCGGCGTAAGGAACAAGTGCACATGCAGGAGTTGCGCGCCGTCGGGAGCCGTGGCCCCCACCGATTGTCCGGTCGCCAACGCCTGAAGTTGCTCCGGGGTCAGGTCCGTGAAATACAGGTCCGCCGTGTTCTCGTCGGAGTAGGCGTACACCGCGGTCCGAAACGAGGCATCGAGCCGAGTCGGTTGCGTCGTTGAAACGATCCGCAAAGACCCGGGACCGCCCGTGAGCATCCCTCCGCCGCCGCAACCCGGCAGGGTGAGCGCCACCAGCACGAAGACCATGCAAAGCGGCGTCTTCGTGCGCAGCCGATCAACTCCTACCACGGGGCATCCTCCTCGGGTTCATCAACAGCGGACAGCAGTCCGGCACCCTCGCACTGGCGATGCATGCCAGCGTGTCGTTTCACTTCGGCTCCCCCACCGCTCCCCGCCCAAATATGCTTGACCCCGAGTTTGCCAAGCGCATCGCCTTCGATGATCTGTCGCAACACCTCGCGAGGCACCCGCACCGCGTTCCCGTCGTTGTGCCCGCCGATGGTGTTGACCGAGTACAGCCGCTCGATCGCTCGTTCGGGTGTCTCCCGAGGAAACCCCGAAGCGAACAACACGCGCGACGCCACACCGAATTCGTACGCCGCGAAAATCGCGGTCCGCATCCGACCGGGCCTCCCGGCGACCGCCGAGGTCTCGACGAACACGCGCTCGTGTTTGGCCACCACCGCAAGCGTCTGCTCGATCGGCACACACCCGAGGTCGCCCAGCACGATCCGAGCCGACTGAATCGCCGTGTCATCTCGGTACTCCCGGAGTACCTCGTCGATCAAACGCGGGTCTGCGAAGGTCAAATCCGAATCGGGATGAAACAGGCCCGGATTGTGCACCATCACAACCAGCCCAAGTTCAGAAGCACGCCGGAGAACCTCGACAAAGCGATCATCGGTCGGTCGTACGCCCTGGTCGGCGGGCGAGACCGCGATACCCACGACCCCCTCCTTGCTGGCCGCAGCCTCGACTCGGTTCGTTGCGTTCTCGTTCGAGACATCGATGCCGAAGAAGCCCACCCGCGACTCGATCGCTTCAGAAATCGCCTCAAGAACGGATTCCTCGGGAAGGCAAACCCCCAGCCGATCACAGGCGTAACCCACCACCGCGGCAACATCCACACAGACCATCGCGGTCAGGTGCGAGGTTGCGCACGCGCTCCCCCCGTCAACCGGTAAACCATGGGCACCGCCGTGGTCCCCCCACGGGTCTCTCCCGTTCCAGATTCGCGTACACAAATCGATCGTCATGACCGCGATGATCCTTTCGCTTCCCGTGCGTCTGTCGATGATACCGGCCTACGACTCTGATGGCCCCTGACAAAACCCAGTCATTTTCATCGCATTTTCCGGAACATTCCCCCCGCCTCAACGACTAATACATCGGGCGACAGGTCTTTTCCGAACTCCATTCGGTTTGCCCCATGTCCCCCGGTACACTTGATAGTCAGCATTCCAACGGCTCGCGGCCGGGTCTCGCCGCACCAGAAGCCGCCCGAAAGGCACTCCCATGGCCCGCTTCACACCGCTCTTCATCAGTTCCGTCCTCGTCTTCATCGCCGGTTCCGCCCTCGCCGGACCCGACGACAGCCCGTGGTATCAAACGGGACGCCCAGCCGCCCAACCAACGCCAGCCGAGCCAGCCACTCCGACCACGCCCTCCGCCACAACACCAAAGTCCGGATCCTCGGTCTCGGTCCGAGTCGGAGCATCACGCTACTCCTACGGCGGCGATTACTACTACCCCAGCGGTACCGGCTATCCGAATGTCCATCCGTACTACTACGGCTACGGACGCGGCTTCTACTACGGGCGGTACTACTACCCGACCAATTGGCGGTACATCCGCACCTACGACACCCCCGACACCTCGACCCTCATCGAACTCGCACGCCGGTACGACCCGCAACTCATCGGGGCTGATCCGAACGCCGAGCCGCCCACCTCCCTTGAACTCGGTGAGATCGCGATGAAGAGGGCCGAGTACGCCGAGGCGATCACAAAATTCGCCGAAGCACACGACGAACAGAAACGGGCCGAAGCCGGATCAGACCAGCCCAACCGTCAGGCCCAACGCCTCTTGGGCATCGCCTACGCCGCCGATCGCCAGTTCGAGTTCGCCGGCAAGCAACTGGCCGAGGCCTTCGAAACCGATGCCTCGCTCCGCAATCTCCCCATCCGCGGCGAAGATCTGTTCAAGGACGGCCTCGAACTCACCTCGATCGTCAGTCGTGCCGTCGGCTACGCGCATCGCAAGCCGTCTTACGAATCATGGTTCACCGTCGCCGTGCTCATGCAGGCCCAAGGAAAAAACGACCTCGCCAACGACATGATCAAGCGGGCCGAAGCCGCACGATCGGCCGCGTCGGGTCAGAACACCGCAGAGCCCACTGAGCCCGCTCAGCAGACACCCCAGGCAGCACCAAAGCCCGCCAAACGCCCCTCGGAAACCGAGGCCGACCGGCTCCGTCGCGAGTTGCGCGAATCGACCGAACGCCTTGAAGAAACCAAGCACCGCCTCGAGGAAATCAAACGGAAACAGCGCGAAGCCGCGAAGGAATCCGGCACCGAGGGCTGAACCCCGATCTCGATCGGTACGCCTGTGCAAGGCGGCTATACTCGCGCTATGAGCAGTCCATCACCAAGAACACCGATCGTCGCCGGAAACTGGAAAATGAACCTCTCTCGTGAGGAGGCGGTCGCGCTCGCGCGTTCCGTCGCCGCCGGGTCAAAGGGCATGGACTCCGTCCAGCGGATGATCTTCCCGGCCGCCGTCCACCTCGATGCCGTGAGCGACGCCCTCAGAGAAACCGACGGAAGCGGGGTCGAACTCGGTGCCCAGAACGCCTGGCACGAGCCCAACGGCGCGTTCACCGGCGAGACCTCGATCGACATGATCAAAGACCTCGGTTGCGTCTGGCTCCTCACCGGCCACTCCGAGCGACGCCATGTCATCGGCGAATCCGACGAACTCGTCAACGCCAAGACCCGAGCCGGGCTGGACGCAGGCCTGAGCGTGGTCCTCTGCATCGGCGAGACGCTCGAGCAGCGCGAAGCCGGCGAGACCGATTCCGTCAACGAGCGACAACTCCGCGCCGGGCTCGAGGGCGTTTCTCACGCCGACCTGAACCGTCTGGTCATCGCCTACGAACCCGTCTGGGCAATCGGAACCGGCAGAACGGCCACCCCCGAGGATGCCCAGGCCGCCCATCACGCCGCCCGAACCGTGCTGGAAGATCTCTATGGCCAGCAACCGGCCACAGGCCTGCGCATCCTCTACGGCGGCTCCGTGAAGCCCGATAACGCGGCGGACCTGTTTGCACAGCCTGATATCGACGGAGGCCTGATCGGCGGCGCCTCGCTCAAGGCCGATTCCTTCCTGGCGATTTGTCAGGCCGCGAATTGATCACCCAGGATTCGACGATCTGCCGCCATTCCAGTAGAATCGTCCCCCCGCTCCGGAATTCGCTCGAGCGGGTTTGTGCAATGCAGGAGCGGATGCTCCTAATCATGTTTCGAACTCTGTTCTGCCCCCCAATCAAGGCCTGACCGTGATCACACTCGCCTCACAACTGTGGATCGGCCTCGGCATCGTCGGGTTCCTCTTCATCTCGCTGATGATGATCCTGATCGTGCTCATCCAGAAGCCTCAAGGCGGCGGCCTTTCCGGCGCGTTCGGTTCGTCCTCGGATGGCGGCGCTGGCCAGACCGCGTTCGGTGCAAAGACCGGTGATGTGCTCACCACCATGACCATCAGCATCTTTGTGCTCTTCCTCGTCACTGCCGCCGGGTTGAACTATGTCGTCCGTCCCTCGGCCGCCGCGGCAGACCAGGAGACGGCAGCATCCAGCACCGATGACGGCACCGAGTCCTCGGGAGCCGAGGGTGGCACCAACTCTCCGATCCAGATTGACGGCGGCAGCGCGAGCATAACCCCGCTTGATCAGGATGAGTCCGGGGCCCCCATCCCCGTCCCCACTCCCGGGCAACCCGAGGGGACCGAAGGCGATCAGCCCGAAGATCAGGCCACACCCCAGCCAGAAAACGATCCTCAGCAACCCGCCGAAGATCCAGCACAGCCCGATGAGAACACCGGCGGCTGAACCCGCGCCCCCACCGGCGCTCCCTCAAACGGAGACTCGATTTTGATCCGAAGCATGACCGGTTTCGGCGACGCCTCATCGACGGTTGACGGTGTCCATTGCCACCTCGAGGTCCGTTCGCTCAACAACAAGTACTTCAAGGCGACGATCCGTCTGCCCGAAGAACTGCAGCACCTCGAACCGGAGATCGAATCCGGCTTGCGCCGGCGCCTGACCCGCGGCTCGATCGTCTGCACCGTCAAGATCAGCTCGACCAGCGCCACCGCCGCGCTGGATGTGAACCACCAGGCACTCGAACGCTACATCGAGCAACTCCAAAGAACCAAACAGATCGCCGACGGCTCCATGTCCATCGGGCTCGGCTCGCTGCTCCACCTGCCCGGCGTGCTCCAGCCCGCGGCGGAAGACGAGTCGCACCAAAGAGAGATGCGCTCGCACATCTCCGCACTGCTCGACGAATCCTGCGATCACCTCATCTCGATGCGTCGGCGCGAAGACCTGATGCTCATCGAAGACTTGATGGGTCACCACTCGATCATCGCCGAGCGACTCAAAACCATCGCCGAGCGTGCCCCGCTCGTGGTCGCCGAATACCAGGACCGGTTGCGCCAACGCATCGAAACGCTGCTCGAAGAAGTCGGCCGCAAACTTGAACCGGCCGATCTCATCAAGGAAGTGGCCATCTTTGCCGAGCGGAGCGACATCGCCGAAGAGATCACCCGCCTCGGCGCTCACCTCGACCAGTTCGAAGAATTGCTCAACGATGCCGATGAACGCCCCATCGGACGCACACTCGACTTCCTGACGCAGGAAATGCTCCGCGAGGCCAACACCATTGCCAGCAAAAGTTCCGACGCGGGGATCAGTCGTGCCATTGTTGAGGTGAAAGGCGCGATTGACCGGATCAAGGAGCAGGTGCAGAACGTAGAGTAAGACTGAACCGGAACGCCTCACCAAGGGGACGCACCGCATGCCAGCCACTCAGTCCGCACATCAGCCTGCTTCGTCGGTCTCTCACACCCCGTCAGCACCCAACCCGGCACAACTCGGTCCGACGCCCTTCGAACCCGCTGAACTCGCCATCGTGCTCTCGCACTACGACCTCGGCGTGATCCGCTCCATCGCGCAGTTCAGACGCGGGTCCGCCGCGACCCCGAAACTGCTGGTCCGAGCCGATTCGGGCACCTTCGTGCTCAAACGACGCGCCTCCGGACCCGATGCGCCGACGCAAGCCCGATTCGACCATGAACTGCAACTGCGATTGAGTTCGGCAGGCTTCCCGCTTCCGCAACTTGTCGGAACACGGTCCTCCAAGCGGAGCATCCTCGAACTCTCGGGTCGGGTGTACGAACTTTTCCGTTTCATCGACGGCAGCCGTTTCACAGGCACCCCAGCACAGTGCGCCGCCTCGGGCTGGGCACTCGCACTGTTCCACCAGATGGCCGCGGAGGTCACGACCCAACAGGTCAGGAGCACGCCGAGTTACCATGCCAACCCAAACACACCGGCTCGCCTGCGTGCCCTCGACGCAACCAAACTCCCAGGCGAGAACCCGGAGAAAGCCGTCGAACTCGGGCGCACCCTGGCCGACCTGTACGAGCAAGCCGCGGCCCGCGTCGAAGCGCTCGGCATCAGCGAATGGCCCAAGCAGACCATCCACGGCGACTGGCACCCCGGCAACATGCTCTACGAAGGCGACCGACTCGCAGCCGTGATTGACTACGAAACCGCTCGCACCGATGCCCGCTGCGTCGATCTCGCCAGTGCCGCCCTCCAGACCGCGATGACCACCGCCCCCGGCAAACCACCCCACGAGTGGCCCCTTGAACTGCATCTCCCACGATGCAAAGCGATCCTGACAGGATACGAACAGTGCATGCAGCAGCGCCGCTCAACCCTGCTCTCCACGGCGGAACTGCAAGCACTACCGGACCTCATGGTCGAATCCCTCATCGCCGAGGCCGCTGCTCCCATCGCGGCGACCGGACGCTTCGGGGGGCACGATGCCTCCAGTGTTCTCCAGATGGTGCTAGGAAAAACACGGTGGATTCTCGACAACCGCGAGAGACTCGCTGCGATTCTCGACTAGACTTGCAGTAAGCGGCAGGGAAGAGTGAAGACCGCTCCCCGCGCGAGGAGTCGAGTATGTCCCGCATCAAGTCCATGCACATCGCTGTCACGGCCATGTTGATCGCCGCCACCGGTGTCGTCGCGCAGCCGAACTCGCCGAGTGTCATCGAAGAACTGGAGCAGAAGCTCAACTCTTCGTCATTCGCAGAACGAGAAGCGGTCTCCCGGTCGCTGCTGAACGACATCGAAGTCTCTGATGCGGAACTCCTCGAACTCTGCATGACCACGACGAACCCGGAAGTGCGACGCCGCGCCCTCGCCATCCACCGCTCGCGTTTCTTCGCCTCACCCCGTGCCGCGATCGGCGTCACCTTCCGGGAGCAAGGACGCCTGCCGATGATCGAGCGGGTTCACGATCCCTTCCCCGCGAGCTTCGACGGCTCGCTTCAACCCGGAGACATCATCGTCGGTGTCGCTGGCATGCGACTGAATTCTATGCCCACCCTCGCGGTGTCCGAGTTGCGCCCGCTGGTCTTCTCTCATAACCCGTACGAAACCGTGATCCTGACGGTGTACCGCCCGCAGAATCCAGAAGCGCCGGAGAAGGTCATCGCGGAAATGGGCGGGGGTATACCCAATCCAGATTTTTCCCTCGCCGAATGCCCCGACGGCTTCGAAACCGTCGAGACCGCGGTCCAACTCGGCGAATGGGCGATGCTCGACACCAAGGAGCCGATGCCCACCATGGACCGCGTCCGCGCCTGGGACGCCTTGCTCGCCCGCAAGAACTTCAACCCTACCGAGCTCGGCATGTCCGTCCGCGACGACTCACCAAAGCGCAATGTCTCGTTGCACGGCAGAGTTGTGCAGTCGCTCGACATCCGCTTCCCCTTCATGACCCGGGCCGCCTTCTTCCCAAACGAAGAAAACCCCGCCGGGTTCCGCAACCAGGCCGTGATCGCCAAGCAACTCCGCAATGTCGCGATCCAGCAGGTCCGGATCAACCCCGGGGCGATGCCGGGCACCAGAGCCCCTGGGCAGGGGGTTGTCGTGGAGACGGTACGAACGACCGACGGGACGAACACCTCCCCGCAGGATTTGGCCACCGCGCGAACGGCGCGGGAAATCGCTTCCCTGCAGTCCCGGATTCTCGAACTCTCGGCCATCGCGACCGAACCCGGCACACCCGCCGCTGAACGACGCATCGCGCAAGACACCATCGAGGACTTGCGCAATCGACTCAACGAACTCCGCGACGGTCTGAAGCCCGACGAGACCGAATAAGCACCGTCCTCAGTTTGCCACGATATTGACCAACCGTCCCGGCACGACGATCACCTTGCGGACCGTCTTGCCCTCGATCGACTGCTGGATCTTCTCGTCGGCAAGAGCCGCGGCCTCCATGGTTTTCGCATCAGCATCCGCGCTCACCATGATCTTTGAACGCAACTTACCCAGCACCTGCACCGGGACCTCCACGGTGTCGTCGCTGAGCATCGCCGGATCGTACGACGGCCACGGAGCCCGGGAGATCGGCGAGGGCTGACCCAGACGCTCCCACATCTCCTCGGCGATATGAGGTGCGAACGGAGCGAGGACACGCGCAAAGCGATTCAGTTGGTCGTCGGTCACACCGCCTTCCTTTGAGGCGGTGTTCACGAACTCGATCATCGCCGCGATCGCGGTGTTGAACGCCAGCCGCTCGACATCATCGCCGACCTTGGCAATCGTGCGATGCAGTTGCTTCTCGACCACCTCGCTCGATTCTTGAATCGTTGCAGGGTTGCCGGTCTCTTCATCAACAGCAAGACGCCACGCGCGCTGCAGGAACCGCAGTAGACCGACCATGTCCTTGGTGGCCCAGGGCTTCGCGGCATCGAGCGGACCCATGTACATCTCATACAGCCGGAAGCAGTCGGCACCGAACTCGCGGATAACATCGTCGGGGTTCACGACATTCCGCAACGACTTGCTCATCTTCGCGACGATCGGGGTGACCTCGTCTCCGGTCGCCGACTCAAAAAACTGGCCATCCCGCTCCTCGACCTCGTCAATGGGCACCAGTGAGCGGTCGGACCGCTGGTACGCGTGGCTCAGGATCAGCCCCTGATGAAAGAGCTTGCGGAACGGCTCGGGGGTCTCCACATGGCCGAGATCGAAGAGAATCTTGTGCCAGAACCGCGCGTACAGCAGATGCAGCACCGCGTGTTCTGCGCCGCCGACATACAGGTCCACCCCGTTCTCACCGATCCAGTACTGCTCGGCATCCTTCGCCGCAAATCGCGAATCGCTCTTGGGCGAGCAGTAGCGCAGGTAGTACCAGCACGAGCCGGCCCACCCCGGCATCGTGTTCGCCTCGCGCTTCACGGGAGTCTCCGGATCGAGCAGGCCGGGGTCCACGCCTGCCTCGCCCGCGGTCGTCTCGATCCAGTCCGTCGCCTTGCCCAGCAACGGCGTGGGGTCATCGGACTCGATCGGCTGGTAGTCGGCCATCTCCGGGAGCACGACTGGCAGTGCGTCTTCGCGCACCGGGTAGTGGCGTCCCTGTTCATCGAACACGATCGGGAACGGCTCACCCCAATAGCGTTGCCGGCTGAACAGCCAGTCCCGCAACTTGAAGTTCACCTTCCCACGCCCAAGGCCCTTCTTCTCCAGCCACGCGATGATGGCCTTCTTGGCCTCAGGCGTGCGCAGACCGTTCAGCGAGATCTCGTCGTTCGCCGAGGCGACATTGGTGCCGTGCTCGCTGCTCGCTTCGCCCACACGCACACTGCGCTGCGGCTTGCGCACCCGCTCGAAGTACTGATCGATCGAGGCGTACTTCATGTCCCGGATCGTGTCGAGCCAACTCTCGACCACGGCCCCGCGGATCGCACGCCCCTCGTGCGCCGAAGCCGGACCCGCCGACGGCGTGGTGCGACGCTTCAGGATCAACTCCCGCACCGCCGGGAACTCCTCGATCGGTGTCTTGTGACCCGTGACATACCCCAGGAAGTCCGCCAGCACGATGCGCCAGCCGTCCTCCTCACCGGGGTACACCGCCTCGATCTGCTCCTTGGTGGTGTTGCTGCCAAACCACCACAGCGGGTACAGCGGCGCGGGGTACACCACATCGCGAATCTCGATGCCGTACTGCTGAGCGAACTCGAAATCGCGCTGATCGTGCGCGGGCACCGCCATGATCGCCCCGGTGCCGTAGCCCATCAGCACATAGTCCGCCGTCCACACCGGGATCTTCTCGCCGGTGGCCGGGTTGGTCGCGTACACCCCGGTGAACACGCCCGTCTTCTGCTTCGCCTCCTGGCGATCCACATCCGAGCGATTGCGCGCTTCATCGACATAGGACCGCAGCTTCGCTTTGTCCGTTTCGGGCAAAGGCGATGAGAGAACCAGCGCCACCAGAGGATGCTCGGGCGCAACGACCATATAGGTCGCGCCGAAGATCGTATCGGGACGCGTGGTGTACACACGCAGCGCCCCCGGCGCACCATCGCCGGACAAGGCCTCAACCATCGCCTGGGGGACATCCAGCTCGAAATCGATCTCGGCACCCTCCGAACGACCGATCCACTCACGCTGCATCGTCACCGTCGAACTCGGCCAATCCAGCCCCTCCAGCCCCTTCAGCAGCCGGTCTCCGAACGCCGTGATCCGGAACATCCACTGGCGCAGCGGCTTGCGGTACACCGGGTATCCGCCACGCTCGGAGCGCCCATCGATGACCTCCTCGTTCGCCAGAGCCGTGCCCAGTTTGGGACACCAGTTCACCGTCTGCTCGCCCAGGTACGCCAACCGCGCATTCTCGATGACCGCATCACGCTCGGACTCGCTCAGTTCGGCCCACGAGCGCGTGCCCACGCGATGGCCCCCCACCGACTCCGTCGTGCGCTCCAGCCCCGCGTGCACCAATTCACCACCCGGGCCGATCAGCACACGCCCGTCAGTCAGTTTCTCAATCAGTTCAGAAATCGGCCGCGCCGCGCCGCGCGAGCCCTCGCCGTTCTCGGCCGACTCATCGAACCAACTGTTGTACGCCTGCAGCCAGATCCACTGCGTCCACTTGTAGTAATCCGGGTCGATCGTCGCGAACTCCCGCGACCAGTCGTAGCCGAATCCGAACCGCTTGAGTTGCCTGCGGAAATTGTCAATCGCCCGCTTAGTCGTCACCGCGGGGTGGACACCCGTCTGGATCGCGTACTGCTCGGCTGGCAGGCCGAACGCATCCCAACCCATCGGATGCAGCACATTGAAACCCTGCATCATCTTCGTGCGACAGAGGATGTCCGTCGCCGTGTAGCCCTCGGGGTGGCCCACATGCAGGCCCGCTCCGGAGGGGTACGGGAACATATCGAGGCAGTAAAATTTGCTCCGCGCGGCATCGAAGCCATCTTCGCCCGGGTTGGGCTGGCGAAAGGTGTCGTGCTCGTCCCACCATGCCTGCCACTTCAGTTCGATTTCCCCTGCAAATTCGGGGGTATAACGAAAAACCGGCGCACCGGTCGCAGGCGCTTGATTACTCGATTCAGACATGTGTGCAGTGTACCAATCGGACCGGGAATCACCCGGCCGACTCACCGGCGTCGGGACGCCGTGGCGGTCATCACCGTTCGGTAGGTCGTCCCGGTCCGGATCCGCGCCGTCGTCGTGGTCGAGCCCCAGTCGCGATCCCGTCGGTCACCATCGCCGTAGCGGTACTCGGTCACCACGGTTTCGGTGCCGGTTTCTTCGACCATGATCGTCAGGTCCAGCAGCGCATCGGCCCCGATCGAGGCGGCCTCCTTCTTCAGACGCTCGATCAGCACCCGCTCGGCAGAACCATCGAAATTGTCGCCCGGAGTGCGATACTGCAGGAAAGCCACCGGCTGGTAACGGTCCGATTCGGCCTGCTCGGTGACGATCGCCACCTGTTCAACCCCGATCGGCGAAGCCACGCTCGCGCCACGCAGCAGACTGGTCCTGCCCTCAATCGGAGCACATCCACCGACGAGCAGGGCAAAGGCCGAAAGCACCACCAGATTCAAAATACAACGCATGGAGCCCCTTACTTCGACGCAGCGGCGGCCTTGTCGGCCTGCTGACGGAGGTACTTTTTCGCCTCGCCCACGAGGTAGAACGACCCGGTGACTACGACCAGGTCATCGCGCCCCGCCGCCTGCTCGGCGATCACCAGGGCCTCCTCAAGCGTATCCGCGATCTGGTACATCTTGGGGTATTTCGCCTCGAATCGGCGTGCCAGGTCGTGCGGATCGGCCGCGCGAGGGTTCCCACGGGCCTTGGTGAACACCACCTTGTCACCCGAGAGCGAGACCTGCTCGAGCAGCGAATCGACATCCTTATCCGCGGCACAGCCGAAGATCATGATCAGCGAGTCGTACGGCACATGGGCCCCGATCGCCTTCACCAAAGCCGCGAGCGCGGACGGGTTGTGCGCACCGTCCAGCAGCACGCGATGCCGTTCGCCGCGCACGATCTCCATCCGGGCGGGGACCACGGTGGACTCCAGCCCCTCCAGCACCGGCATCTCGGGAAGATCGAAGCCCGCGGCTCCGAGTTTGTCGAGGATCGCCAGCGCAAGGCCGCAGTTCTGGGCCTGATGCTCGCCGGGCAGCGGAACCGGCACATGCTCAAAGTTCGAGCGATCGGTGGTCAGGCCGATCCGCATGTGCGGGCCCAGCTGCTGGTTGGCCTCAAACCGGCTGGAGAACTCGATCTCCTGACCGAGCACCTCCAGCGTGCAGCCGACCTCCTCGGCCTTCTTGCGGAAAACCTCGATCACTTCCGGTTCCTGCGCGATCGTCAGGGCCGGAACGCCGGGCTTGAAGATGCCAGCCTTTTCCGCCGCGATTTCCTCAAGAGTATCGCCCAGGAAGGTCCGGTGATCGAAGTCGATCTTCGTGATCGCGGCCACCGCCGGGGTGATCGCGTTGGTGGCATCCAACCGCCCCCCGAGACCGGTCTCGAGCACCACAGCATCAACCGCTTCCTCGGCAAAGTACAGCAACGCCATCGCGGTCATGAGCTCGAAGAAGGTGGCCTCGCCGAGGTCTGCCGGCAGGTTCTGCGCCGCCATGCCCACGCGATGCAGATGCTCGCTGAACGAGGCGTGCGCGATCATCTGGTCGTTGATCTGGATCCGCTCACGAATGTCCATCAGGTGCGGGCTGGTGTACACACCCACGGCGTACCCGCTCGAGCGCAGGCACGAGGCGGTCATCGCGACCACCGAGCCTTTGCCGTTGGTGCCCGCAATATGGATGATGCGCAGATCCTTCTCCGGGTTGCCGATGGCGTCCAAAAGCTGTCGCATCCGATCAAGTTTGAAGACCGACTTGTCAACACGACTGGGGCGCAGGCGCTCCACATTCGTGCGGTCGTACAACCAGCGGAGCGCCGTCTGGTAGTTTCCGAATCCCGCCTTGGTCAATTTGGCCGATGAGGAGGAGCGTCCAACACGCCGAACGGGGCGCTTGCCCGAACCCGATGATCGCGAAGTAGCCATAGAAAGGCCATTCTACCAAGACCTCGCTGAATCTCCAAAACCGAGGGTCTTCGCGACCACTTAAACCGCTTCCTGACAAAGATTTATCGACACAACACCCGAGACCACGCCATGACCCCAAAGACCCCAAGTCCCACCCCGCACATGCGTAGCCCGATCCACGAAGAGTCCTGGCGCGTCTTCAAGATCATGGCCGAGTTCGTGGAAGGGTTCGAGACCCTTGCCCCCCTCCCGCCCGCGGTCTCGATCTTCGGATCCGCCCGCACCCCTGAGGATCACCCGGTGTACGCGGAGGCCCGGGCCTGCGCGAAGCGCCTGGCCGAATTGGGCCACCCGATCATCACCGGAGGCGGCCCGGGCGTCATGGAGGCCGCCAACCGCGGGGCCTGCGACACCGGAGGCATCTCCGTCGGCCTGAACATCGCCCTGCCCCACGAGCAGATGCCCAACCCGTACCAGAACATCAAACTCGATTTCGACTACTTCTTCGCGCGCAAGGTCATGTTCCTCAAGTACGCCCGGGCCTTCATCATTTTCCCCGGCGGCTTCGGCACCATGGACGAGTTCTTCGAGAGCCTCACCCTGATCCAGACCGCCAAGATCGACCCCTTCCCGGTCATCTGCATCGGCACCGAGTTCTGGAAAGGCATGTTCGCCTGGATCCGCGAAACCATGGACGAGGCCTACCACACCATCAGCCCCCAGGACCTCGACCTGATCACCCTCACCGACGATCTCGATGAGGCGATCAACATCGTCCATTCGTTCCTCACCACCGAACCGCCGGTCCACGAGAAGCCGCAGACCACCGGCGAAGGCACCAGGCCGGGCATCAAGCATCGGTCGAGCACACAGGCTTCTGTGCTGGACCAGCCGACGGTCCGCGAGCCGGGGATCTAGGCAAGACCTCGGTTTAAAATCTTGTGAAGACCCCGCCAACACTCCCCGAAACCCTTGGCGGCCTGTCACCCTGTGGGCGTGAACACCCTCGCCCTCTCTTCCATACTCGCACTGGCCGGCGCGGCTATCTCCGCGTCGAGCCCATCTGCGTCCTTCGAAACCGTCTCCACGCTGACGACACCGACCAAAGGCGCGGAAATCCTCGCGCACGACCGCGCCAACTCACAACTGCTCGCCACCTCCGGCACCTCGATCGAGTTCATCAGCATCGATCCCCAGACCGGCGCGCTCAGTCCCGTGCTCACGCTCGACCTGCGCGAGCCCTACCCCTGGCTCGGCAACATCTCCAGCGCCGCGGTCGACCCAGCAGGCCGAGGCTTCGCCGCCGCGGCGATGATCCCCACCGCCAACACCACCCAGCGCGGGCGCATCGCGTTCATCGACCTCGCCACCCGCTCGGTACTGACGACCATCGAAGTCGGCTACCACCCCGACTGTGTGTCCTTCACCCCGAACGGCACGCGACTGCTCACCGCCGACGAGGGCGAACGCTCACCCGACGCCTCGCGCGAAGACCCGACCGGCGGCATGAGCGTGATCGATCTCTCGGCGATCGTCGATACCCCCGACATCGCTGGCCTCGGCCAAAGCGCGGCGCGCACCTCCGACTTCTCGGCCTCCACGCTCGCACCGGGACTGACTCTCGATGGCCTCCGCATCGCGCCGGACCGCGCCGACCAGCCGCTCCGAGACCTCGAACCGGAATACATCGCCGCGTCGAACGACGGCGCGTGGGTCTCGCTGCAGGAGAACAACGCCCTCGCCTACTTCAGTTTCGCGACCCAGCGTTGGGAGCGCATCGTGCCGCTCGGCTTCCGCACGATCACCATCGATGCCTCTGACACCGACAACCAGACCGCCAGCACCGGCACCGTGCTCGCGATGCCCATGCCCGACACCATCGTCCGCTTCCGAGCGGGCGGCCGTGATTACCTTGCCGCCGTCGATGAGGGAGACACGCGCGACATCGACGAGGCCCGCGCCGCGTCTATGCCCTGGAGCGACACACTCACCCGATCGCTCGAACTCACCAGCGGCCCCGACCCGCGCTCGGACGACACACTCGGTCGCCTGAAGATCTCCATCCCCGACAGCGACCCCGACGCCGACGGCGTGCTCGACCGCCTCGTCGCCTTCGGCACGCGATCCTTCTCGATCTACGACTGGGACACCGGCGCACTGGTCTACGAATCGGGCGGGCTGATCGAACAGGTCTCCCGCTCGCAGTTCCCGGCGCTCTTCAACGCCAACACCGGATCGGTCAGCGAGCGCGACGCCCGTTCCGACGATCGCGGCCCCGAACCCGAATCACTCGCCGTCGCGACCGTGAACAGCAAACCCCACCTCATCGTCGGCCTCGAACGCCCCGGCCCCCTCCTGCTCTTTGATGTCAGCGACCCGATTGCCCCCCGCCTTGTCGCGATCACCAACCACACCCCCGGCGACCGCCAGGGCGTCGCCCCCGAAGGCAGCACCGCGATCGTGATCGACGGGCAAACGCACCTCGCCGTGGCATTCGAAGTCTCGGGCACGGTCGCGCTGTACCGACTCGGTCCGATGCAGGAACCGTCCGACACACCAGCCGCAAACTAGCCCGCAGCCTCAACCATCAGCCGCTTCATCTCCGCCACCGCGTTCCGCAGCCCGTCGAAGATCGCCCGGCTGACGATCGCGTGCCCGATGTGCAGTTCCGCGATGCCCTCGAGCGACGCGATCGGTTGCACATTCTGATAGTTCAACGCGTGCCCCGCGTTGAACCGCATGCCAGCGTTTCGGATGGCCTCTCCCGCCTCGCGCACCGCCTCGAGTTCCTGCTGGAGCGACGCGTTCAGGAAGTCGCCGCCCGCATCGGCGAACGCGTGGGCATACGGCCCCGTGTGTACCTCGCACACATCGAACCCGATCGCCGCCGCCGCCTCGATTTGCTCGGGCACCGCGTCGATGAACGCCGAGACGATCAACCCGCCAGACTTCAGTTCCGACACCACATCCTTCAGCCGATCACGCTGGCCGACGATGTCCAGCCCGCCCTCGGTCGTGATCTCCTGGCGCCCCTCGGGCACCAGCATCGCGATCTCGGCCTTGACCTCTCGGGCGATCCTGACCATCTCGGCGGTCGCCGCCATCTCCAGATTCAATTTCACACCGGTGCCGGCGAGGGTCTCGCGCAGACGCTCCACATCGCGGTCCTGGATATGGCGCCGGTCCTCGCGCAGGTGCACCGTGATGCCGTCCGCTCCGCCCAGGATCGCCTCGTGAGCCGCCCGAACCGGGTCCGGCTCGACCCCTCGCCGTGCCTGACGCACGGTCGCCGTGTGATCGATGTTGACACCAAGTTGAATCATGCGAGCAGTGTACGCCCCCCTCGCTCGGGGCATCCAGACGCCTGACCGGCTTTCATTTTTCAAAAAATGATTTTGACATATCGAAAAATTACTGCATAATGTTCAATATGGCTTTCAGAATCTTCAAATCACCCACCGATTCAGACGGCCGACCACCCGGTTCATTCGACATCCGGACCCATCCGCTGGCCCGCCTGCCCGAGGAAGACCTCAACCTCATCGTTGAACTGGTCCTCCAGTCCGGCTCCCTCAAGGCTCTCGCCGAGTCCTACGAGGTTTCCTACCCCACGATCCGCAACCGCCTCAACTCGGTCATCGAGCGACTCAAACTCGCGGTCTCCGGCAAGAAGCCCGACCCCATCAACGAACTACTCGCCTCGCTCGTCGAGCGCCAGCAACTGTCCATCGCCGGAGCCCGCGCCATCCGCGACGCCATCCGCAACAACCAGACTCACCACGGCTCATCAAACGGAGGAGAACCATGAGCACCACACCCGAGTTGATCACCACCATCACCGAGGCAGTCGAACCCTGGTGGTCCGCCCGCGACAGCGGGATGATCGGGGGCATCGCGGGGGCCGGGGTCGGCCTCTGGGGGGCCGCGATCGGCATCGCCGCAGGAATCCTGATCCCCAAGGGAAAAGGGCGCACCATCGTGCGCACCCTGATGTACCCGATGATTGTTCTGGCCCTCGCGACGGTCATCACCGCCATCGTGGCACTCGTCAAAGACCAGCCGCGCCATGTGTGGTACCCGCTCATGCTGCTCGGCGGGATCGTGCTGATCCAGTTGGCGTGGCTCACCCCAATGATCGAGATCCGGATGCGTGCCGCCGAACGCCAGAAACTCGAAGCCGAGGAACTGCGCCGGAGCTGATCGCAGGCCTTACCCCGCCGCGAACTCCGGCTTCTGCCCTTCGAGCACACGCACGACATCGCGCACCACCCAACTCATGTTCGCGTGCGCCAGACGCGTCGCCGCGCCGATGTGCGGCGACAGGTGCGCGTTCGGCAACCCAAGCAGCGGAGACTGTTCTTCAACCGGCTCCGGATCGTGCACATCGAGTATCGCCTGCGCCGAAGAGTCCTCGCGCAACCAATCCGCCACCGCGAGCGGATCCACCACAAACCCGCGCGAGGTATTGATCAGGATCGCCCCCCGCGCCAGCCGCTTGAGCGCACCTCGTTCCACGATCCGTCGGTTCTCCGGCCGGTTATCGACATGCACCGTGACCACATCGCTCTGCTCGAAAAGCTGGTCGAACGAGACCGGCTGGGGGCGCCCGCGTTCGCCAACGCCATCGCCCGCGTAGCCGCGTTGAGACTCCGGAATATCCAGCACATCGCAGTAGACCACGCGCATCCCGAGTGCCTGCCCAACCCGCGCGATCTTCGAGCCGATCCGCCCGAACCCCAGCACCCCAAGCGTGAGTTGGCACGCCTGACGCTCACCGATGAGCTCGCCCCGCACTCGCTTCCACTCCGCCTTGTCGAGCGCCCGATCAAGAAACACACGCGGTCGCAGCGCATCCAGCAGGAACGCCGTCACCAGTTCCACCACCGCCCTCGTGTTCGCATCCGGCGTGTGTACCACCTCGATGCCCCTCGCGCGGCACGCCGCAACATCAATATTGTCCACCGCGACCCCCGCTCGCCCGACGACCTTGAGATCCGGGGCACGATCGAGCAGCGCTTCGTTCACCTTCGTGTAGGTCCGCACCACCAGACCCGCGGCCTCCGCGAGCAAACCCTCGAACGCGGGATCATCCACGGCGCACACCCGCAGGTCGGCGCGTTCCGACAACCACGACGCGGCCTCGTCGGACAGTTCCTCGGTCTGGATCACCAGCGGCTTATCAGATTCGGGCATGCGCTCAGACTATCGCGCCAGCGTTCGGATCACTCGCCCGGGCAGTCGCTCTCGTCAGCCGTGCTCATCGCCGGCTCGATCAAGGCACTCATCGCCCCCGCACACCCAGCAATCCGCGGGTCGCGACCGTAACTGCGGATCTGCTCGATCTTCAGTTCCGCCAGTTCCTTGTGCGTGGTCAACAGAACCGCCCGCCCATCCTGATCCACCTTCTGGGCAGCCTTGAAGGCCCGCTCAAGCGGGAACCCGAACAACCGCATCGCCAATTCCACCACATACTCGTAACTGTGATCGTCGCTATCGAGAAGCACCACATTCCACAGCCACGGCCGATCAGGATCCTGTTCGGGTCTCTGCTGAGCCGAAGTGGGGCGTACCGGGGCCGGAAGGGTCAGGGTGCTGCCATTCGATTCGTCGATCTCGCTCATGGATTCATTTTACCAGCCCTCACACCCGCCCCCAACCGATTTCCAGAAATCGCACCGTTTCGGGCAAATCCGGAGAACTCGCACTTTCACCGGGGCGAAAGTTCGCGTACATTCGCTCCCCCACCGGCAGGTCAGGGCTGAAACGCCGGTATGTCATCATCCCATTTTTCATTCATCCGCCGTTCCTCCAGAACAGCACATTCCCTACCGAGGTCATCCATGAACAAAGGCGATCTGATCGAAGCCGTCGCGTCCCAACTCGGCGAATCCAAGGCCACCGCAACCAAGGTCGTGGACATCGTCCTCGAGACCATCGCCGACGGCGTTCAGAAGGATGACAAGGTCGCCATCACCGGCTTCGGCACCTTCAAGAAAAAGCATCGCAAGGCGCGCAAGGGCATCAACCCGGCCACCCGCGAGCCGATCGACATCCCCGCCTCGACCTCCGTCGGCTTCACCCCGAGCCAGAACTTCAAGGACGCGCTCTCGAACTGAGCGTCCGAATCAGGGGCGTACAGGCCTCTGAATCAGTACATACCCGAACGAACGGCGCGGGCGCTTCAGGCGCCCAGCGCTGTTTCTGCGCTGTCGATCGCCGCGCCAAGCGCCGCACTCTTGTTGACGGTCTCGGCAAACTCCGCATCCGTCTGGGAATCAAACACGATCCCCCCCGCCGCTTGCAGGTGATACACCCATCGCCCGCGTTCCGGTTCACACCGTGACAGCGGCACCACGATGGTCCGCAGCGTCAGCGCGATGTCCATCTCCCCATCAAGACCCACGCAGCCGAACCCGCCGCCATACGGCCCACGCTTCACCGGCTCGAGTTCGTCGATGATCTGCATCGCACGGATCTTCGGCGCACCGCTGATCGTGCCCACCGGCAGCGTCGATCGCAACGCGTCCCAGCAGTCCAACCCGTCGCGAAGCCGCCCGGTCACCGTGCTGCTGATGTGCATCACATGGCTGTAGCGCTCGACGACCATCAGCTCGTCCAGGCTCACGCTCGCTCGCTCGGCGACCCGACCGACATCGTTGCGACCGAGGTCCACCAGCATGATGTGCTCGGCCCGCTCCTTCTCATCGGCCAAGAGTTCGACTTCGAGTGCCCGGTCCTGGGCCTCGGTCGCCCCGCGCTTGCGCGTCCCCGCCAGCGGGCGGTTGGTCAGCACCAGATCCTCACCCACTTCGCGGACGCGACAGAGAATCTCGGGGCTCGACGCCACCAGAATGCAGCCCTCGGCCTGCAGGTACCCCATGTACGGGCTCGGGTTCACCACCCGCAGCGAGCGGTACACCTCGAACGGATCCGCCTTGCTCTCCCGCTCGAACCGCTGGCCGATCACAACCTGAAAAATATCTCCCGCGCGGATGTACTCTTTCGCACGCTCGACCATCGCGCCGTGCTCCTCGCGCGTCATGTTCGACACCGCCTCGCCCCTGACGATCTCCCCAGGGGCTGGGAACACGCCCGGACGCAGCGCCTCGTTCTCGCTGTTCAGATCTTCGATCGTGCGCGAGATCTCACGCACCGCCTCGTCGTAGCCGCCGCCAGCCTCTTCTGGATTCCCGACCTCAACCAGGCGCACGATGTGGACCAGTTTCGCGACATGGTCGAACACCACCATCTGCGGATAAAACCCGAAGTGCAGGTCCGGCAACTCGCGGTCGTCCGGCGGCGCACCCTCAAACGGCAACTTCTCCGGCTCGACATAGCGCGCCGAGTCATACCCCGCGTACCCAACCCAACCACCGAGAAACGAACCCGGCAGCGTTCGTCCAGCATCCTCATCGCGATCCGGACGGATCAGGCGCATCTCCGAACTGATCGAGCGCAGCACATCGAGCGGATCGCCCGCCGCGCCAACCGCCGACGGCTTCGCGCGCCGGTCCGTGATGGAAACCTCGTTCGCGTAGGCCACCACCTCGATGGATGGCTCGTGCCCGAGAATCGAATACCGCCCCTGCCGGTCGCCGTTCTCCACCGACTCGAACAAAAACGACGGCGCGGTTCGCTCGTCGGCCTTCACCAGCCGCCGGTACGCGCTCACCGGGGTCAGGCGGTCTCCCAGCAGGCGCACGCCGATGGGGATCACGGCGCGAACACCTTCATCAGCCCGGCTCGCCAGTTCACAGAAACGGTCGCGATCGATCGACAGTCCTCGCATGGGCGGCAAGCATAGCCGCCGCGCTCCACTTGCGCGAGCGCGATACCCTTCCCCCATGCTCCGCGCCCGCCGGTCATCGGTTTCCCCCTCGGTCGAGATCACCCCGCTGATCGATGTGGTCTTCTTGCTGCTGACCTTCTTCGTCTTCGCGCTGATCGTCACCGTCCGCATGGACGCCACCGACATCCGCCTGCCCGAGGTGCGCAGCGGCGAGCAGCCCACGCCCACCAGTCGCCCCATCGTGGTCGCCATGACTGCCGATGGCGCGGTCACGCTGGGAGAGACCGTCCTCGCCAAAGCCGAGGACTCGATCGATCGCCAGGCGTCCCAGACCATCCTCGAAGCCCTCATGGAATCTTCAGGTGGGGCAAACGCCGGACCAACCGACGCCCCTCCCCCTGACCTTCCCACCCTGATGCTCGCCATCGACGAGCAGGCTCGGCACGGGCGGATCCTCGAACTGCTCGATTCCCTCCGACAGGCAGGCGTTTCAGATTTCCGTTACCTCCGCAGCCCGAAACCACGCTCGGAACCCGAAAACTCAAACCCTGCCCCAACCAGCCGGTAGAACTCCATGGGCCGACTGAGGCTCCTACTGTTCTCTCATGGCACGGGTCACCCCCCTCCAACCCGCTCCTCGCTCAGGCTCCGCCGCACGCGGCGTCGCGCTGCCCCTCGCGCTGGGTGCTTCACTCGCCCTCCACGCAGGTCTCGGTCTCGCGCTCGGCGTCCGGGCCGGTGCCGAAGACACCTCCGGCACCACGCGTGTGGCATTTGAGGATTTCACGGTCTCCCAGAACCCCGATGACCCGCGGTTCGTCCCCCTCGGCAACCCGGATTCCCGAACTACCTCGCTGACCTGGATCGGCTACGAGGAGTTCGAGGAGATGTGGGCTCCCAAGTCGGAGATCGATCAGGCCCAACAGAACCCGGAAGATCCCGGCGACCCTGTGCCCCCCCAACCATCCGCGGATCAGTCCGAGCAGGAAACCACCCAGCCGATCACAGGCATCCCCTCGCCAAGCGAAGTCACGGCACCAGATCCGACCGAACGGGACGAATTCGTCACCCCAGAACCCGCCGACCAACTCGAATCGCCCAGCCCACCAGAGGAAATATCGATCGATGAGTTCCTCCAATTCGTGGATGCGCTGGAGGATATCGCAGCCGATATCCCAAAATTCAACCCAATCGAGGCCCTGAGGGAGCGTCGCGAAGCCGTCGCCGCTCGTCTCGAAGGCGAACGGGCAGCCGCCCCGGAGGCCCAGCAGCCTGCAAACGCCCCCGATCCTGAAACCGAGGTCGCCGAAAACCCAAAAAATTCCCAGCCCGCCGAATCGGGCCAAAACGGTCAAAAAGCCCAGCGAGAGGCGGATGCTGCGGCCATCAACCCCATCCGGAAGGAAGATTTGGGAAAACCTTTGGCCGCTCAGGGCCTCTCCATCAGAACCGTCCGGCCCAATTTTTCGAATGTAACGCTGGCGACCGCGCATCCGCGGAACCCTGTGGCTCAGATCGATTTTCGACGGAACGGAAAGCCTATTCGCGTGTCTATAATCAAGTCCAGCGGCCACGAACAGGTCGACATCGATATTCGTAAAGCCTTGTTTTCCTGGCGGGCTTCGGGTGAAGCCCTGCTGCAACTGCCGGATCCAGAAGATCCGGATTCTCCCGCATTTGTTTCCATTAAACTGGAAATTCTCCTGTAGGCAGTAGCAGTTTTCATGTCACCAGGCGTAGAATTAAGACGACGGAAACCAGATCGTTTGGTTTCCAAACGGAAACCATGATGGGGATCCGAAGGGGGATTCAAATCCATGAGACTGAGTAAGAGAACCGAATACGGCGTCATGGCCACCGCCAGACTCGCCGATCGTGCCCGCTCCGGGCCTGGCTACCTCCAATCTCGAGAGATCGCCGAGAACGAGCAGCTTCCCGGCAAGTTCCTCGAATCCATCCTGCTGGCCCTCAAGTCGGCCGGAATTCTCGAGTCCAAAGTAGGAGCCGGCGGCGGTTACCGCCTGATCCGGGATGCCGAGGACCTGACCGTGGGCGAGATCGTGACGGTCTTGGAGACCGCCAGCGCCAAGAGCGACGATGACACCGCTCCGACCGACACCGTCGGCCGGCGTACGCTCAACCTCCTCAACAGCCGCATCGAGCAAGCCTTCGAATCAAAGGTCGGCTCCATGACCATCGCCGAAGTGCTTACGCAACTGGATGCCCAACCCACCCCGGCTCCGGCACAGAAGCCCGCGATGCCGAGCGTGGCTCCGGCCCCGGCTGCTGCTCGCCCGATGCCCAGCCTGGCGGCGAACTCCGCACGCTAAAGCGGAAACGCCCCTTACACCTCGATTTTTACATGCCGCCGCGTTCACCCGCGGCGGTTTTTGTTTGCACCAGCACCAATTCCGACCGACGATACACAAATGACGAGCACACCTCGCCCTGCCTTCATCGCCACGGTCTTGCTCGCCCTCAGTCCCGGTGCGCTCGGCCAGAACGCCCAACCGATCGACCCCGGATACGCCGATGTCGGCCCCCTGCAAATCAGCCTCCGCGCCCTCCCCGAGGTGATGCGTCACGACACCGCCTTCGAGCATGTCTACCAGTCTCCGGCCGATCCGAACCAGCGATACCGCGTCGCCGGCGGTGTGTACGCGGTCTTCAATAACTCGGACTATGTCGCGACCCGGAATGGCTCGGTCGCCGTCTATCCCGCCGATGTCCGCTTTTACATCGGCCCGCCTCCGGGCTTCGATGGATCCCCGGTCGATCCCGCGACCGCAGCCCTCCTGCGCTACAACGATCCGCGTGCCCTGCAGGGCACGGACCTCCGCGCGATGGACCGCGAGCCCAAGGCCGAGCGCCAGCCGGTATCGCGACCCCGCTTTGTTGCCCCGCTCGCCACCGACCCGACCATCAGCAACGAACAAGTCCGCCAGCGTCGTCTGCGCGAGATAACCGCCCGGGCCTTGCGCGAAGCCAACCCGGGCGGCTGATCAGAGTTCTGGATGTACCCAATCGACCGCGAGCGGATCAGCTCGAGTGGTCGCGATCCTCGGTGCCAGCGATGGAGTTCCGCATGCTCGTGTCGGCCGCGACATTCTTCATGCGGTAGTAGTCCATGATGCCCATGTTGCCGGAACGGAACGCATCGGCCATGGCCCGCGGAACCTCCGCCTCGGCGAGGACCACTTCCGCACGGTTCTTCTGCTCGAGCGCCCGGAACTCCTGCTCCTCCGCAAGAGCCATCGCACGACGCTGCTCGGCTTGAGCCTGGAACCGCTTGGTATCGGCCTCGGCCTGTTCGGCTTGGAGTTTCGCACCGATGTTATCGCCCACATCGATGTCGGCGATATCGATCGAGAGGATCTCGAAGGCCGTGCCCGCATCGAGGCCGCGTCCGAGCACGGTCTTGGAAATGCGATCGGGGTTCTCGAGCACCTCGGCGTGAGTGGCTGAGGAACCGATCGTGGACACGATGCCCTCACCCACGCGAGCGACGATCGTTTCTTCGGTCGCACCACCGACCAGGCGCTGGATGTTCGCCCGCACGGTCACACGGGCCCGGGCCCGAAGCTGGATACCGTCCTTCGCGACCGCGTCCACCGTCGAGCGACCGGTGCCAACCTTGGGGTTGGGCACATCGATCACCTTCGGGTTCACCGAGGTCTGCACGGCGTCGAGGATGTCACGACCGGCGAGGTCGATCGCGCAGGCGGTGTCCCACGGCAGGTCGATCTTCGCACGGTCCGCGGCGATGAGGGCGTTGATCACGCTCGGAACCCGGCCACCGGCGAGGTAGTGCGTCTCAAGCTGGTTCACCGAAACATCAAGCTGCGCCTTCGCGGCCCGGATGCGGCTGATGACGATGGTCTTGGGATCAACCTTCCGGAACTTCATGCCGATCAGGTCAAAGATCCCGACCGGTGCCTTACTGAACAGGGCCTGAATGTAGAGATTCAGGAACTGGAACAGGAAGAAGACCAAGAAGAGAACAACCAGGCCAACGATTCCAAGAATCACATAGAGCACGGTGTTACTACCCATAAGCGGTCGTTTCCTCGTAATCCGGCGTGGAAAATGGCTCGGTCATCGTGAACCGAGATCGAACAGGACGCATCATAGCCCGAGATTCAGCGGGCCGTAGGAATCCGCGGGCGTTCCACGAACCGGTCCTGCGGGCGTTTAGACCGGACGAACCTTCACCGTCGAGCCATCGACCCGGGTCACCCGGACCTCCACGCCCGTTTCGAGCATACCAGCCTCGCTCGACGCCTCGATGGTGACCCCATCGATCTTCACACTACCCACCGGTCGAAGCGGTGTGGTCGTGACCCCGTGCGCTCCAACCAGCGCCTGACGACGCTGCTCCTCTTCCCGTCGCAACTCCTCCATCTTGGCGAGTTCTTCCTCATCCTCCTCGTCCTCGCCGAGGATGAGCTTCTTGCCAAACGGCGTGTTCGGGAACACTTTCAGCGCGAACGCAATCGCGAGGGGGACCATCAGCATCAGGCCAAGGGTGCTCAGGAGCCCCCAGGTCACGCTTTCATTGAAAAACGCAACAACCGCCGCGATCGCCGCGCAGAGGGCGAGCAAACCCACCACCCCTCCGGTAGGAATCAGGATCTCAAGGATAAACAACAGCGTCGCGACGCCGAGCAGCACGAATGCCCAGATCAGGTAATCGCTCACGCCTGCCCGCCTTCCTCTGGTGTGCTCTCGTCGATCTCTTCCACAGAACCCTCTTCGACCTGTTCGACGGCAACGCGATAGCGAGTCGCGCTGACCACCCGGATGGGCTGCCCCTGATCAATCGCGCCGTGTTCAGCGATCACATCGACGAGAACTCCGTTGATCTCGGCCTGCCCCGAAGGCATCAAGCGCGTGGTGGTCACTCCGGTGTCACCGACCTTCGCGGGGGCATCCGGATCGATCTTCTCACCCATGGCGCTGAGCATGGATTCGGCTGGTCGGGGCGGATCCTGGAGAATCAGCATATTCACGATGGGGACATACTGCGTGTACCGACTGAAGAGATACATACCCACGCCAGCCGCGAAGACACCAAGCAGGACGATGCTCGCGGCCCACGCAAGGCTCGCACCCGAGCCGGGGTTCTGCCCGGGAAAGAGTTCTCCACTCCCGGCGAAGGTCCCGATCAGACCTCCCAAGACGAGCAGCAAACCGGATATGCCCGCCACACCGGTCCCGGGCAGGATGAAAATCTCGATCCCGAGCAGGAGGACCCCACCGACCACCGCGACCGCCGGCCACCAGCCC
>JBICHT010000038.1:0-10638 GCA_043101125.1 Phycisphaerales bacterium JB050
CAACGCCATCCAAAGCGGTACGAAGTCCACGGTGGACATGATTCAGGCGTGCAACGAACGGGTTGAACGCGGCTCAACGCTCGCGGAGAGTGCCGGTGAGGCGCTCGAGCAGATCGTGTCGGGTGCTACCACGGTGCAGTCTGTCGTGTCTGAAATCTCTGCTGCCACACAGCAGCAATCATCAGCGAGCGAAGAGGTGACGCGGTCGATGGACGAGATCAGCTCTGGAACCCGTGAGAGCAGCACGGCGGCGCAGCAAGCAGCCGAGGCGGCGGGTCGTCTCTCGGAGGAATCCGAGAAATTACGGGCCTTGGTATCGGAGTTTACGGTGTGATGACTTCGGTTTCCTGAGTCCGTTCGATCTGTCGTGCATCGACGGTACAGGTGTGTCCGATCCGCTCTGAGTCTCTCCGATTGACTCAGAGCGGATCGTTCATTGCGCGGGGGGCGCCCTGTCGATGGGGGCTCTGGTTCTCGTCGGTGTCGCGAGTATCGGTTGGAGGTTCAAGCCGTCCGTGTGGGTGAGGATAGAATGGATCCATGGCCGATCCTTCGTCTCAATCCGGATCTCCTCAGGAAGAACGCTCGGTGGTTCTGGATCTCGCCGAGCGTGTGAAGGAGTTGAAGTGCCTGCGTGAGGTCGCGGCGGTGTTCGCGGACCGCAGGCAGTCGCTGCTGGAGTGTCTCGACCGGGTGGTTTCGGTGCTTCCTGATGCGTGTCGTTATCCGGATCGGGCTACGGCTCGTTTGCGTTTGGATAAGGTCGTTGTCGACTGGCCGAGGGATTCCTTTGTGGATTCCGCTCCAAGGATTTCTGCGCCGCTTCGTGTGGGCGATCGCGAGCGTGGGGAACTGCTGATTTGCTATCACGATCCACCGGATGGTTCGGACGAGATCGCCGATGCACGATCGGATCTTTTTCTGGTTGAGGAGCAGGCGTTGCTCGAGGCCGTGTCTCGTCAGGTTGGGGTGTTCGTGGCTGGGGTTGAAGCCGATCAGTATCGCTCAGAGATGGAAGCCACCCTTTGGCATGCTGATCGGCTGGCGACCATCGGTCAGCTCGCTGCGGGCGTGGCTCACGAACTGAACGAGCCGTTGGGGAATGTGCTGGGCTTTGCTCAACTGGCGCTCAAGGCTTCTGGGGTGCCGGCGCAGGTGCGTACGGATCTTGGGCGTATCGCGGATGCGGCGTTGCACGGTCGCGAGATCATTCGCAAGCTGCTGCTGTTTGCTCGGCAGACGCCGGCGTCCAAGCAGCCGACCGCGATGAACGATGTCGTGGACGAAGCCATGTTTCTGCTTGAAGCGGGTTGTGAGAACCCGGGCATCAGGTTCGTTCGTGAATTGGAGGAGGGTTTACCGGATATCGCGGCGGACCCGGTGCAGATGCGTCAGGTCGTGACCAATCTCGTGATTAATGCCATGCAGGCGATCAGCGGGACGGGCACGGTGAGGGTTCGCACCTCATCTCGTGATTTGTTTGTCGAGCTTATGGTCGAAGACAATGGCGGTGGCATGAGTCCAGAGGTAGCCCGGCGGGTTTTTGATCCATTCTTTACGACGAAAGAGGTCGGGCAGGGGACGGGCCTTGGCCTGGCCATTGTGCAGGGTATCGTGGCCGAACACGGCGGCACTGTCGAGGTGCAGTCGAAACTCGGCCAAGGGAGTGCCTTTCGTTTGCTGTTACCAGCCGCGGGCGGGCCGCGTCTTGAGTTTTCGGGTCAGTCGAGATGAAGAACGAATCCAAGGTCCTCGTGGTAGACGATTCGCCGGCGACGCGTGAGGTGTTGGAGCGGAACCTCCGCGCTGAAGGCCACAGCGTGATCACCGCTCCCGATGTGCCGAGTGCGCTCGCGATCCTCGATCGCGAGCAGGTCGACCTAGTCATCACGGACTTACGCATGCCCGGTGCGGACGGGATGGAGTTGGTTCGTCATCTGCGAGATCACAGTCGCAGTACCGGCGTGATCATGGTCACGGGGTTCGCGACAGTTGGTGGTGCCGTTTCTGCGATGCGCGAAGGGGTAGACGATTATCTGCCCAAGCCTTTTTCTGATGAGGAGTTGCGCCGCGCGGTACGAACCGCGATTGCGAAGGTGAATTTGCGGCGTGAGATCGAATCGTCCGGACCGGTCGAAGCGCCGGACGGTTTGATCGGGACTTCTGATGCGATGCAGCGAGTCTATCGATTGATTGACAAAGCCGCCCGTGTCGATGCTCCGGTACTCATTACAGGAGAGAGCGGAACCGGCAAGGAACTGGTGGCGAGGGCGATCCATTATCGTGGGGCGTCCGCCGCGGCGCCGTTTTTGGCGGTGAACTGTGCGGCGATCCCAGAATCATTGATCGAGAGTGAACTCTTTGGGCACGCGAAGGGGTCGTTTACCGGCGCGACGACGGCGCGCGAAGGCTTCTTCGTCGCGGCGAACGGGGGGTCTCTGTTTCTGGATGAAGTGGCGGAACTCTCCCCGATCGCCCAAGCCAAACTCTTGCGAGTGCTCCAGGAGCGCACGGTGCAGCCGGTTGGGTCGGATCAGTCGCGCCCGGTTGATGTGCGAATCATCGCGGCAACGAATAAAGATTTGGAAGCGATGACTCGCGAGGGGAAGTTTCGCGAAGATCTTTACTTCCGGCTGCATGTATTGCCGATCGAGATTCCGCCGCTGCGCGATCGTGGCGATGATGTGGTGCAGTTGTTACGCCATTTCCTGGCCGCTGCTGCCGAAAGTAGCTCTGTGTCAGCACCCCGTGTTACAGACGCCGCGATTGAGGCTTTGAGGCGATACTCGTGGCCAGGAAATGTACGAGAACTCCAGAACATCGTTCAACGATTGGTGATTTTCGCTGACTCCGGTGTCATCGATACTGTGGATCTGCCGGTTGTCATGCGATATGTATCCCCTGCGGGGCAGGGGGGAGCAGACGGGTTTCATGGGGCCCACCGCACGCTTCGCGAAGTGGAACTTGCCCATATTCGTTCGGTTTTGGCGAGCGTTGATGGAAACAAGACCCGGGCCGCGGCCATACTCGGGATGGACCGTAAATCTCTGCGCAAGAAACTGAATGAGGCGGAGCCGAATCTGCCTCAGTGACAAGATGGGGTAGGCAGCACGGGCAGCCCGTAGACGCGGGTCGCGTGTCTTGCGGTTGCGCTGTGCGGGGCGGTCAGGAACTCCTGTGTGGCGGGGGGGGCTTCACAGTCCCCAGAACATCGACCAGTCTGCAGCCGTGTGCCTTGGGATCGAGAAAGGTTCTGTTCTCCAGGTCGCTGTATTCCGGTTGCGCGCGGTTGGGGCATCGGGTGTCATGGTTACCGCGCAGGTGGGGCGTTCCTCCCCGGTGGTCCATTTTTCCCCGCGCCGGGCTTCGGATGACCGCGGTTTGTTGGTCCAGAACACAGAATGCTCCGTTGGCATGCTGATTGCCTTTGCTCTTCGGCATCCATTTTCAAACCCGGAGATATGTGAAATGACTACGGACAACGGCGCGGCCACACTCGACCCCATCAATTCGGCTTCTGCATCCCCCGAGGCGGGCGAATCTTTGGTGCATCCGAAGCTCTTTCAGCGTGTGCGGGAGCAGATGGAGCGTGCGGCTGAGGCCGTCGAGCTGGCCCAGGAGGTGCGGGAGATTCTGAAGTCTCCGGCGTGCGAGGTGAGTGTCACATTCCCGGTCAACATGGACGATGGGCGGGTTGAGATGTTCTCCGGTTACCGTGTGCAGCACAACAATGTGCTGGGGCCGTTCAAGGGCGGAATCCGCTATCACCCGGATGTGAGCCTCGACGAGGTTCGTGCGCTAGCGGCATGGATGACCATCAAGTGTGCGCTCGTGGATATCCCGTTTGGCGGTGGGAAAGGTGGTGTCGAAGTTGATCCTTCGAGGCTCAGCCGGCGTGAGATCGAGCGGATGACAAGACGCTTCGTGTACGCGCTGGGGGGCAACATCGGGCCCGGTTACGATGTTCCCGCGCCGGATGTCAACACCGATGCACGCACGATGGCCTGGATCGCGGATACATACGCGGCGACGCTCCCCCCGCAGGAGAGGTTCCGTGCTCCGGCGGTGGTGACCGGAAAGCCGGTGAGTGCCGGTGGGCTGGCTGGGCGCGAAAAAGCGACCGGACAAGGTGTCGTCGATCTCATCGAGATGTGGGCGGCTGATCGTGGATGCTCCCTGCCCGACCTGTCGTACACGGTGCAGGGCTATGGCAAGGTCGGTTCGTGGGCGGCTCGGATCTTGAAGAATAAAGGCGCGGTTCTGCTTGCCGCTCAGGATGTGACCGGGGCGATCAAGTCGCGCACGCCCGCGGGCTTTGATGCCGATGCGCTCGCCGATTATGTCAAGAACAACGGCGGGGTGGCCGGGTTCCCGGGTGCGGAGCCGATCTCGATCGAAGACTTCTTTGGAGTTCGGGCAGATGTCTTTATTCCTGCCGCGATGGAGAATCAGGTGACCGGTGCGACCGCACGCACGCTGAATGTGCGTCTCGTGGCTGAGGGTGCGAACGGACCAACGACGCCTGATGGTGACGCGGTGCTCGCGGAGCGTGGGATTGATGTTCTGCCTGATGTGCTGTGCAATGCGGGGGGTGTCATTGTCAGTTACTTCGAGTGGCTGCAGAACCGAGGCGGTGCCGCGTGGAGCGCTTCTGCGGTCGATCAGCGGTTGCGCGAGATACTGGAGTCCGCGTATTCACGCGTGAAACAGATGGCGAGTGAAAAATCTCTGGACTGGCGGACCGCTTCCTACGCCGTTGCGCTGAGGCGTGTCGAGCAGGTCTACGCCGAGCGTGGCATCTTCCCGTGAGTGAATTGGAGAATCAGTCTGATACTTAGCAACTACGCGAGAGAAACGCCATGAGTGACCGAACAATTTATATCACTCCGCAAGACATGGACCGGCTGCGTTCCACGATCGCGTCTGCGAATCTTCGTGATCGGGGGGTGGATCGTGATCGGCCCTATCTGATGACACTTGAGGCAGAGCTCAACCGTGCGGTTGTCATTCAACCCGAAGAGTTGCCACCCGATGTGATCACCATGAACTCGCGCGTGCAGCTGCGGGACGGAACCAAGAATTGGGTGGTGACTTTGGTGTTTCCAGAACATGCGGACCCAGAGGATGATCGTATCTCGGTGCTCGCCCCGATCGGCGCGGCACTCCTTGGTTGCCGGGTAGGCCAGAAGGTCAGTTTCCGCGTGCCGGGTGGTGCGCAGCGTTCGTGTGACATTCTGAATGTGCTCTATCAGCCCGAGGCTGCTGGTGACCTGCACCTGTAGCGGGCGTGATGGTGCTCGGCTGGCCTGGTGGCTCCAGCTTGTCGGGTTGGAACCATTCGAGAATGGTGAGCCGGGAAGATTGTGCTTGAACGAGCAGCGGTCGGTTCCCTTCGGGATGAGCGAGCCGTGAGGCCTCAAACGAGAAGTATTCCAATGCATGACATTCATTCACTCGCGGAGCGAGCCAAAGAACTACGCTGTTTGTATGCGATTGAGTCTGTGGTTTGCGATCGCGATCTCAAACCCACTCAAGCCTTCATGCGGATCCTTCAGGAGATTCCGTCCGGCTGGCAGGATCCCGAGTCAACGGGGGCTCGCATCGAGTATCTGGGGCGCAGTTTCGTTGGTCCTCAGTTCAGCTTCGATGGGCAACTGCTCACGGAGTCGATCACGCTATGGAAGCGGGAGATCGGCAGCATATCTGTGAGCCGGCGCTCGCCAGCGCCATCGGTCACGGGAAACGCATTTCTCCCAGAGGAAGAGGAGTTACTCCGACGCATCGCGGCCCGAATCGGTGAGTTTCTCGAATGGAAGCACATGGATCTGCTCGGCGAGCGGACGCCGTCTTCAGCCACGCATTGGGCATGGCGTCAGCGCTTTGCCGAAGCTCTGGCCGACAGCATCGATGCAGAGCGATTCGGAGTTACGCGCTTGTACCTCGGCGGGAGCACCGCCCGGGGGGACGCCGGTCCCGCCAGCGATATCGATATCTACATCCGCTGTGACGGCACAGAGCAGCAGCACGCGGAGCTTGCGATGTGGATCGATGGCTGGAGTCACTGTCTCGCGGAGGTGGCGCTCCAGCAGACCGGGCAACCGTTCCCCGGCGGCATATTCAATGTCCAATGGCTTGTTGGTGATCCCGGAGTTTGGCAGCTTGCAGAATTGCAGGAACTCAAACTTCGAACGAAGCAATCGGCAAAGCTGTGATCGCCCGTTCGGTGTCCACCCGTAGCGATCCGCACCTCGTACGGCCCGGTCTGCGTGTCGCGATCAATCAGCGAGACCGCTGAAGGCGATCCCGACCGATTCGTTGCCACTTCGCGGTGTAAGGATCGGCCCCTCCGAGAAATCGGCGAAGAGGCCCAACCGGTGTGTGGATAAGCATCACAACTTGAGCAGAGTATGAGCTGTATTGAAACAGAATGGATGCATCGATGACTGATCGTTCAGGCGTGTCTGCGGATCGGGTTCTCACCGCGTTGCGACCGCTTTCGGATCTGGAGCGGCGCACACCGCTTACCCCTGAAACCGTCAAGACCTTCAGCGACCTTGGGTGGAAGTGCGTGATCCCAAATGGACTTGGCAAGCACGCCGGTTGGGATGATGGTGCGTATGAATGCGCTGGCGGCAGCGTGTCCTCCGCTGATGTCGTTGCGGATGCGGATGTCGTGCTTTGCGTCGAGCCCCCATCGACCGGGGTGATCACAATCCTCAAGCCCGGATCTTTGCTTGTCGGCCTGCTCCAGCCGTTCCGATCGCAGTCATTGTTCGAATCTGCACGCGATACCGGGATTTCCACGATCGCGATGGAACTGATTCCGCGTTCGACCATCGCCCAGTCGATGGACGCGCTCAGTTCGCAGGCGAGTCTCGCGGGCTATGCGGGTGTGCTGAGAGCGGCTTCGCGCCTTCCGCGAACTCTGCCGATGATGTCAACCCCCGCGGGCACGATTCCTCCCACTCGCGTACTCGTTATTGGGACAGGCGTCGCCGGACTCCAGGCCATCGCGACGGCCGTCCGTCTCGGCGCACGGGTCACGGCTTATGATGTTCGACCGACAGCGAAGGAGCAGGTCGAATCGCTCGGCGCACGCTTTGCCAAAGTTGATCTTGAGTCCAGTACGGAAACCAAGGACGGCTACGCACGGGCGTTGACCGATGAGCAGCTTGCACGCCAACGGGAAGCACTCGTCGCGCTGTGTCATGAATCCGACATCATCATCGCGGCGGCGCAGGTGTTCGGAAAGCCCGCCCCCGTCATCATCGAACGCGACATGCTGGCAGGCATGAAGCCGGGTTCCGTGATCGTCGATCTGGCGATCGGGACTGGCGGCAATGTCGAAGGTTCGCGCCCCGGTATGGACGAAGTGATCGATGGTGTGACTGTGTTGGCTGACCCGCACATGGCTTCGGCGGTCGCGCATGATGCGAGCAACATGTTCGCGTCGAACATCGTCTCTCTCCTCAAGCACATCATGGCCGAGGACGGGTCACTCGTGCTCGATCGTGACAGCGACATCCTTCGCTCCGTCCTCGTCACGCACGCTGGGCAGATCCTCGCTACAGCGGCCACCCCAAACTCCAGAATCGGAGCCACAGCATCATGATGGCCCTTTTGATCCTCACCTTGCTTCTTGCTGCCTTTCTCGGCATCGAACTGATCCACCGGGTTCCATCCCAACTGCACACGCCATTGATGTCGGGTTCAAACGCGATTTCAGGCATCACCGTGGTTGGCGCGATCGCGTCGGCCTCGATGGATAGTCCGGTCGCAAACACGCTTGTGCTGGTCGCTCTTTTTGCCGCGACAGTGAATGTCGTTGGCGGTTATGTCGTGACGCACCGCATGTTGCGTATGTTCAGTCCTACAAAGCCGGATCAGCAGCGGGGTGACGCGTGAACACTGAGGTATCCGGTGCACAAGTGCTGATGATTCTGGCGTGCAGCGCGTTCATCATCGGGCTCAAACTGATGGGGCGCAAGGAATCGTCTCAGCGGGGCAATCTGATTTCTGCAGCGGGGATGCTCGCCGCCGTGGTGGGTGCTCTATGGGAGTCCGGCGCACCGATCCCTTTGATCCTTGGGGTTGTGGGGGCTGGCTCGATTGTTGGGGTGATCTTGGCGTTGCGCGTCAGGATGACCTCGATGCCCGAACTTGTTGCGGTCTTCAATGGTCTCGGTGGGCTCGCCTCGCTGTGTGTCGGCCTCGTCGGTATGCTCCCCGAATCGGGTCTTGCTCCAGTGACCAAGGCGATATCTGCGGCGTCCATCCTCATCGGTGGTATCGCTTTCTCTGGCAGCCTCATCGCTTATGGGAAACTTGCTGGTCGCATCAGTACCGCGGCGACGGTGTTCCGCTTTCAACTCACGGCTACCGCCATAGTTCTGCTCGTCGCGTTGGGGATCGGGGCGTGGGCGGTGGTGAGTGACGCCCAGATGTATCCCGCATACGGGCTCGCGGCGCTGTCGCTGCTGCTCGGCGTGCTCAGCGTGGTTCGGATCGGTGGGGGGGACATGCCCGTCGTGGTCTCTCTGCTCAACAGTTACTCCGGGATCGCGGCGGCGCTGGCTGGCACCGCGATCGCCAGCCCGACGCTCATGATTGCGGGTGCTCTCGTCGGCGCAAGCGGATTCATGCTGACCCGGGTGATGTGCAAGTCGATGAACCGATCCCTGGCCAATGTGCTCTTCGGTGGGTTCGGGGTTGTCGGTACATCGGAGAGGCGTGCCTCATCAGGCACGGTTTCTCCGGTTGATGCGGCTGATGCGTACCTGATGCTGGAGGCCGCACGCTCGGTGGTGATCGTTCCGGGTTACGGCATGGCCGTCGCCAAGGCGCAGCACGCGCTGAAGGAGCTGTCCGATCTGCTCATCGAGAACGGCACCGAGGTGCGGTTCGTGATCCATCCGATTGCGGGTCGCATGCCCGGACACATGAATGTGCTGCTTGCGGAAGCGGGAATCAGTTACGAATTGCTTGCGGAGCCTCAAGATGTCAACGAGACGATGGGGTCAATCGATGTTGCGCTCGTGATCGGTGCGAACGATGTGGTGAATCCCGATGCTCGAACGGAACCATCGAGTCCTCTCTTTGGTATGCCGATCGTGAATGTTGATCTGGCCAGGACAGTGATCGTCAGCAAGCGGAGCATGGCATCGGGCTTTGCTGGCGTGGATAATGCTTTGTTCACCATGCCGAACACGAGGATGCTGTTTGGAGATGCGAAGGCCTCGATTTCGGGGATCGTGGAGCAATTTTCATCGTGAGTTTGGGGTTGCCGCGGAGTCTGCTGTTGGCTCCGGGCCGCGAGGAGCGTTCGACGCGGGTGGGGGAGAGGCTCCGGGACACCAACGGCAGGGTTTTTATCCACGCCCGCGTGATGCGGGCGACGGGGGGCACACCCAAAAAACACCGTAGGTATGGGCGAGTTTCAATCCACGCCCGCGTGATGCGGGCGACATCCCGCGGTTCTGGGTGCCGGAGGACCGCGCCCGCGTTTCAATCCACGCCCGCGTGATGCGGGCGACTGCCCGCCGGGCCGATTACTCGTGGCTCGGCGTTTTTCAACCCCCCCCCGCGTGTTGCGGGCGACGCTCGTGTCGCCTGTAAACACACCGTCGCTCAGAGTGTTTCAATCCACGCCCGCGTGATGCGGGCGACGGTCTGCGAGGGGGTGAGTGATGGCATCCCGCGCCGTTTCAATCCACGCCCGCGTGATGCGGGCGACTGCCGCGAGCGATGCGAGTCTTGTGGTCGGCATCGAGTTTCAATCCACGCCCGCGTGATGCGGGCGACACTGTGCGCGGTCGCGATCAAAGCGGCGATTGCCGCCTTTTCAATCCACGCCCGCGTGTTGCGGGCGACATACCTTTACCCGCTGGGGGTGATGCCGTTGATCCGTTTCAATCCACGCCCGCGTGATGCGGGCGACCGCTACCGCGGGGTACGCCCGGGCGGCGGCGGGGTTGGTTTCAATCCACGCCCGCGTGATGCGGGCGACCGGGTTCAGCCTGCGCCGGGGCAAGCTCTGGACGAACTTGTTTCAATCCACGCCCGCGTGATGCGGGCGACGACGCTCTACCTGATCCCGCCCGGCGAATCGTTTGTTTCAATCCACGCCCGCGTGATACGGGCGACTTGGCGTTGCCCCAGCAAACCATCGGCTCGCTGAGTTTCAATCCACGCCCGCGTGATGCGGGCGACCCGATCGACCGGCCGTCGTCGATCCCGCGAAGGTCGTTTCAATCCACGCCCGCGTGATGCGGGCGACCCTCGCGGGTCCAGTCTTCGAGGAACTCGTCGAGGTTTCAATCCACGCCCGCGTGATGCGGGCGACGGACTCGCCGCGGCCCGCCTTAATCGTCTCTGACGCGTTTCAATCCACGCCCGCGTGATGCGGGCGACCCCAGCATGTGTCCGATCACCACATGAACATCAAGTTTCAATCCACGCCCGCGTGATGCGGGCGACCCACAGTTGTGTATCACACGCCACCGGTCCGCGTGGTTTCAATCCACGCCCGCGTGATGCGGGCGACCATTCTGGTGCGTCTTGCCAAGTTTTCGGCTGGCCTTGTTTCAATCCACGCCCGCGTGATGCGGGCGACGTGGCGTCCGTCCCGGTCGGGGTATC
>JBICHT010000039.1:0-27524 GCA_043101125.1 Phycisphaerales bacterium JB050
CACCTGCAGCGCGGGTTTTCTGCTGCCGCCGATATGGGCCCAGTGCAGATTGATTCCGCCTCTGGTCTGAGTGCCTCCGCTCAATCCGGTGCCCGTCCGATGCATCGTGGTGCGGTCACCGCGACCTACGACTTCGCGACCGGCGCCCTGAACTACTACGCCGGTTCGTCCGAACTCGACGAATCGATCATGTTCGATGCTTCGCTGGGCGGCTACCGTGTCCTCGGTGTTGAGGCCTCTGACATCGAAGCCTCTGTGAACTGGAACGCCGGTGCCACATACGAGAACTGGGCGAGCGAAATGCGTCTCGGCTGGGTCGATGCGACCTTCGGCATCATCGGTGTGGCTCCCTTCCCCGACACCTACGAAGGTCCCGCGATCGAGGGCACCAGCGTGGTCTTCACCGGCGGTGGTTTCGACTATGTCAGCGTTGATGGCACGGTTGATATCGATGGTGACGGGGTCATCGATGACTTCTTCATGCCCGCCGAAGGCGCCACCGTCGGTGCGTTCAGCACCTACGACGATGGGAGCGGTCTGAACGCGGGCACCATCACCGGTGGCACGATCACCTTCACCCTTGCTGCGGTCCCGACCCCGGGCACCGCTGGTCTGATCGGGCTCGCGGGCATCGCGGCGGTCCGTCGTCGTCGCTGATTCTCTTCAGTACACACACACTGACACTGAAGCGGACGCGGGCGAATGCCCGCGTTCGTTTTGTTTTGAAGGCCGAGATCTGATCAGTACGCCCGGGTGATCTCGGCGCCGGGGTAGTAGTGGCGCAGGATCTCTTCGGCGGTCTTGCCCTTGCGTGCCATGCCCTCGGCGCCGAACTGGCTCATGCCGACGCCGTGGCCGAAGCCTCGCCCGGTGAAGATGAGTTTGTCGCCTTCGCGTTTGGTGGTGAAGTCGCCGCTGTTGATGCGCTGGTCGCGGGTGGGGGGTTCGAGGCCGCTGTCGCCGGTGTGGTTCATGGCGAGGCGGGTGTCTTCGGCGGAGAGTTCCCACCAGCGTCCGCCCTGCTCGATGATCCGGTAGCGCTGGGGGCGTCCGAACTCGTTGAAGGCGACGGGCTCGACCTTGGCGACCCGCTTGATTGTGCGCATGCCCATGCGCCGGCTCGCGGCGAAGGTGCGGATGCGCGTGCTGAGTTCGTCGATGTCTCGCTCGACTTCCCATGTGTAGAGCGGGCTGAAGGAGTCGGAGTCGTCGCGCGGGGAGGCCTGGATGGGCGGTGCGAGGTTGAACTCATAGCCCGGCCCGGTCGGCCAGGTGTCGCGGGCGCTGGCGGAGCGTCCGCCGGTGGTGGAGCTGTAGTAGGCCCGGAGCAGGTGACCCTGCCAGGTGAGGACTCGTCCGTAAGTGAGATCGACGGCGCGGAGTGCGGTGGGGTTGGTGGTCGCCCCGCCGTAGACCTGATCCTGCGTGGTGGATTCGAGGTCGAAGTGTGAGCCGATGGCGAGCCGTCGCTGGCGTTCCTGCATCGCGTAACTGCGGGCGGCGATGGCCTGGGCCTTGAAGGTTTCGAGTTTCCAGTTGGGGTAGAGCTCTTTGGCGATGACGCCGGGGAGATAGACCTCGATGGGCAGGTGCTCGACGATGTCGATCGAGCCAGGGGTGTCGTCGGACCCGGAACGCCCGTGCAGCCAGAGTGCGCCGGGGAGTTGCTTGCCGTCGATGGAGAGCATGTCGCTGGTGAGTGAGGTGATGCGGAGGGCGTCTTCGTCGATGCCCTTCATTGAGCGCGGCATGCGGCGTGAGTTCCCTCGTCCGTCGGTGATGCGCCACGCTTCGTGCCCGATGGTGATGGTGACGGGGGTTGGGACGACCTGGCTCGATGCGCCAAAATCGTCATCGGTCTTGCGGGCTCGGATGCGGTGGCGACTGGGGCCGAGGATGTGGACGGTTTCGGGTCCGGCGATGGTGACGATGGATTCGCCTCGCGCGATCCGGACGCGGATGAGCGGCTCGCTTTCGTGGCCGATGGTGGAGGGGTTGAAGGTGGGATCGGTGCTGACGACCGGAGCGGGTGTGGGCTTCGAAGGCCCGGACGGCATGAGCGAGCTGCAGGCCGAGAGAGCGATGAGGGCGGTGACCACCAGTCCGGCGGTCAGCCAGACGAGTTTGACCGGTGCCACGCCGTGCCAACGGCTGGGGAGGACGGGATGGTCCTCGTGGGGCGTTGGCGGGATGGGCTGGTCGGGGGTGGTCACGGGAACATCATCGGTGATTGGGGGCTGGTTCGTCGAGTGGGAACAGGTTCTCTTCAGCCGCCAGCCGCGAATGCCTGTTTGCTGAGTTCTTCGGTCCATTCTGCGAAGACTGCGGGCGGAGAGTGGGCGTGATCCTCAAGGCGGGCCCGGACCTCGCATCGGAGCGATACGGGTGTGCCGGGGGCGGGCGCATCTTCTGGCGTGATGAGGACTCTGGAGTGCTGGATGGAGCCGCTCGCGGTGATCCCGGGCGGTTGGATGTCTGCGGTTGATTGCTGCTGAACACCCTCGAAGATGTTGTTGTCGTTGACGAAGTAGTTGTCATAGCCGAAGGATATTTTCAATTTTCGAGTTGAGGCCGGGGCCTCGTCCCGCAGTGCGACGGCATCGGTCACGCCGATGTGATGCTCCCGGCCGGGATCGATGGATGATGGGCCGATCAATTCAAAGCGGATGTGAGCCTTCGCGAATTCCGTCCTCGTCGCCTGGCTGGCGTTCAGGAGCGGGTTGGTGTCGAGGAACAGTTGCTGCCATCGAAGCACGACGGGGTCTTCGGAATCGAAGATCGTGGGGTTCACCCGGGCCAACTCTGCGGCGGCCTGTCCGACGGCATCGCTGTACTGGTGGAGGTCGCCGGCTGCGGCGAGTGCTTCCAGTCGTGCGAGTGCGGACTCCGACCCAGCTGCGGCTTGCGCGATCAAGCGGACGGGATCGTTCTGCTGCTGGTAGTTCCAGACGAATACTCCAGTGAGCACGATCAATGCGACGACCAGTAGCGCGGCCTTGGCGGCTTTCATACACAGCACCTCCGGCTTTCACGATACTAAAAAAGCCGCCCAATCGGCGGCTTTTCGGTCGTTCGGATCAGGTCCGGGATCTCAGAAGGTCAGTTCGCGGAGTCCGAGGCCGAAGGCGTTGAGGCGTTCCTTCACTTCGTCGAGCGAGGTGGAGCCGAAGTTTTTCACGCCCATGAGTTCGGCCTCGGTGCGTGCGGCGAGGTCGCCGATGGACTGGATGCCCAGCACCTGCAGGGCTTTGCGGGCACGCACGGACAGGCCCAGTTCGGAGACGGGTTTGCCGAGGATGCCCTCGTTGCCGCCCTGGCCCTTGACCGAGTCGGCGACGCGGGCGCGCATGCGCCGGTGCTGCTCTTCGAGGCCCTGACCGAGGCGCAGGTTCTTGGCGGCGAGCATCTGCTTGATCTCGATGAGGCTGGCTTCGCCGAAGTTTTTGTAGCCCATGAGTTCGGCCTCGGTGACGCGGAGCAGGTCGCCGAGGGTGCGGATGTTCATCTTCTTGAGGCAGTTGCGGGCGCGGACGGTGAGTTCGAAGTCGGTCACCGGGGTGTCGTAGAGGGCATTGCGCTTGGCGAGGTCGCGGTCCTGCTCCTCGTCGATGTACATGTCCTTGGAGGCCACCACATCTTCGTAGAACAGGCGAGCGCGGGGGTGGTTCGGGTTGGTGTCGAGCACCTGGCGCAGGCACTTCTCGGCCGAGCGGTAGTCGCCCTGGTCCTCGTAGAGCACGGCGAGGTTGATGAGCACATTGACCGGAGCGGGGCGTTGCTCGGAAGCGCGCTCGTAGAGCGCGATGGCCTCGTTCTCCTCGCCGAGCAGGTCGAGCTCGTAGGCCAGTTTGAACAGGGCCCTGGCATCGTTCGGCGCGGCGTTGACGGCCTTGCGGTACGCCGCGATGGCGCCCGTGCGGTCGTTCTGCGCGCGGCAGGCATCGCCGTCGCGCATGTGCTGAGCCGCGGCGGCGGTGTCGCCGGCGGCTTCACTGGCGCCGATCATGATGTCCATCGGGTCTGAGTTCTGAGCCATGAACGCGTGCTCCATTGCTCCGGCCAGTGGGGGCCGGGCGGTCGAAAGGTGATCGATAGCGGTCGGGAGCATCCCTCGGGACGACTCCGCGACGGGATATCGTAGGAAAAACGGGGAAAATTCTCAAATGGAACCGGTTTTGAGCTGTTGCGGGGCTGCGACCGGTGATTCAGGACGGCGATGGGCCTTGCTGGGGGGAGACTGAGGCGGGGTCGTGGCCGGTCAGGTCGTAGCCGCTTTCCGGGTCGGGGAGCGCTCCGGGCAGACCGGCTTCTTCGGCCTCGTGCTCGCGCAGGACCTTCATGTTCTTCCATTTCCCACCAAGGAATCGGGCAAAGAAGGCGATCGAGAGGGCGAAGATGTAGATCGCCGCGGCGATCCAGGGGCCGAGTGAGCCGAGGTCTTCGTGGTAGGCGATGAAGTATTTCCCGCCGCCCACGATGATGCCCCAACTGAGGATCACGGTGACGATGCCGGGCCAGACCGTGTCCCCGGCCCCGCGCAGCACGCCGGAGAGCGAGATGGCGATGGCATCGAAGAACTGGAACATCGCGGCGAGGATCAGCAGTTTCGAGCCGATGGCGAGGATCTGCTCGGCGGTCTGCGTGTCGTACTCCTTTCCGATGAACATCTGGACGAGATCGTGCCGGAACAGCACGAAGATCGCGGCGCAGACGGACATGTAGGCCACGGTGATCCACAGCCCGAGCCAGGCTCGTTTCGCGGCGATATCGATGCGCTTCGCGCCGATGTACTTGCCCACGATGGCCGAAAGGGCGATCGAGATGCCTACCGCGGGCATGAAGCTCAGGTGCATGTACTGGAGGGTGATCCAGCCCGCGGCGTTGTTGACGGCCGGTTCGCCGGGTTTGTCGAAATGGGCGACGAAGCCGGTCATGAACACGAACCAGCACACCAGTTCGTTCGCGCCCATGAGCCCGGCGGGCCAGCCGATGCGCAGGATGTCCTTGATGTGCGCGCCGCTGAAGCGCCACGCTCGTCGGGTGTGGTAGGCGGCGTCGGTCTTGGGCGCGAGGAACAGCGCGAGGGGGATCAGCAGTTCCACCACGCCGCCGATGACGGTGGAGAGGGCTGCTCCGAGTACGCCCATGCCTTCGTACGAGGTTTCGATCTGCATGCCGTGGAAGGGCAGGCCGATCCGCCCGAGCACCATATAGTTGCACAGGAGGATGTTGACGACATTCGCGACGATGGCCGAGACCATGACGACCGCGGGCTTGTGGATGCCGTAGAAGAAGTGGCCTAGGGATCGGCTGCCGAGCGTGAAGACCATGCCCAGGAGCAGGATGCCGCCGTATTGGTTCTGCATGGCCGAGACGGCTTCTGAGGGCGCGTCAAGGTTGAAGATGTCCTGCTGAGCGAGGAAGACCTGGGGCAGGAAGATCGCGAAGGGGATGAACACCAGCACCCAGGACAGCACGCTGAGGTACAGCCCGTTCCAGGCGTAGGCCGAGCCTCGCTGGGGACGACCCGCGCCGAGGTTCTGGCTGACGAAGGTATTGATGACACCGAGCAGGCCCATCATGGCGGCCCCGGGGATGAACGCCGCGATGCCGCCGTTGCCGACCGCCGCGAGTTCGTCGGGTCCGAGGTCCTTGACGATGAGTTTGTCGACGAACTGCATGACCGTGTAGGAGGTCATGGTGGCGACGGCGGGGAGGGCGATGCGCAGAAGTTCGCTGATCGCGCTGTCGTGTCCCGACGTGCGTTCGCCTACAGGCGCGGCCTGCTCCACCGGGGACGCGGATGGTGCGTTCCCCAGCTCGTGTTCGCTGGTGTTCTCGTTCATGGGTTGTTCACAGACCGGTTGCGGGCCGCCACGCCGTCAACCGAACGGCGGAGTGTACCGAAACACGCGAGAACGGTGGCGGTTGCGGGCCATGGGACAGGGTAAAAAGTTCGCTTTGGGCGAACTCAGGGTAAATTGCGGGGGTGACCGAGTCGCACGAGCACTATCGGGAATCCGATCCCACAAGGGACCCGCGCATCGCAGCAGAGCTTGCGGCGGGTGAGGAGTTGGTGTGGGCGGGTCGGCCGGTGTTGTGGTTGAGGTTGCGGAAGAGCGCTCTGGTGTGGCTGGTCAGTGTGCCTCTGGCAGTTGTCGGAGTGCTGCTGCTGAAGGCGGTCGTAATAGGATTCTCTGAGTCAGAGATGCCGCAAGCGCTCGATGTGATCTTTCGAGTCGTTTTTGGAATCATTGCAGTAATTCTTGCGATGATCGGCATCACCTTGCTTTTCTACCCGCTGGTCGACTATCGCAAAGCGAACCGAGAACTCTTTGCCTTGACCACCAAGAGGTGCATCGTCTGGTGCCGGACCGACGGAGATTTCGAGGCCAAATCGCTCGCGACTGAGCAGTTGAGATCGATGTATCGCGAAATCGACAGCAAAGGGCGCGGCAATCTGGTGTTGGGGCTCGACCCGAACCCCGAGTTCGATGAAGACGAGCCTGAGGAGGACAGGGACACCATCGGTTTCTACGGCATCGAAAGCGTTCGGGAGGTTGAGCAGTTGATCCGTGAGACGCTGGGCGTGCCGGAGGAAGCGGACGCCGAGCCCCCTCACCAGTAACCGCCGATCAGTAAAATCCCCCCGTGTCCAAGCACTACAAGAATCCGGGCAGAGACTTCGGCGAGCCGGAGACCTTCGGGGCGAGCGACATGCTTGATCCGTCGGCGGACCCGCGCATTGCGCGGGAGCTTGAGAGCGATGAGGAACTGATCTGGGCCGGTCGCCCGGACCTGAAGGCGATGGGCTGCCGCAGCATGCCGCTCGTGATCTTCGGCATCCCTTTCACGGCGATCTCGGTGTTCTGGGTGCTCGCGGCCAGCGGTGTGCTCTTTGGCAGCATCGGTGGGGGCGGAAGGATCGTTCAGATCCTGTTCACGCTGTTCGGCGTGCCGTTTGTGCTGGTCGGGCTGTTCATGCTCACGGCGCCGTTCTGGGCCAAACGCTCGGCGCGGAAAACGCTGTACGCCCTCACGGACCGCCGTTGCATCATCTGGCAGCACGGGCTGCGGACCACCACCGTCAAGTCCTACGGCCCGGATGACCTCGGGAGCATGAGCCGCGTCGAACGCAAGAACGGCGCGGGCGATGTGATCTTCGTCCAGTCGATGCGTATCCGTGATCGCAGTGGCAGCAGCGATACCGTGACCCAGGCCGAGGGGTTCATGGGCGTGGAGGACCCGCGCACGCTGGAGCGGCTGATCCGCGACACGCTGCTGAGTGAGTTCTCAGTGCCGGGTGGGACGAGTTACTGACGCGAATGCGCGCAACTCGACGCCGGACTCACCATCGCTTGGTCGCTTTGCCCGAGGGCACGGCCAGCACCTTTTCGCGGATCTGCTTGGCGTGGTTCTGCATCAGCCGGGTGAACGACGGGTCCAGATCTGCGCGCCGGGCGTGCTCGGCGACCTGATCGGCCATCCAGAGCGCCACACTGCGGGCCGCGCGTTCCTCGGGGTTGTTGATCGCACGCTCGGCGTCGCGTTGCGCCAGGTCGAGCAGGGTTTGCTCGTACTCGGGCAACGCGTTGATCTGCGATGCGTCGGCCTGCTCTGTCGATTGCTGTGCCATCTCTCGGGCCCTTCATGTGGAAGGCGCCGCGACCCGAGGTCGCGGCGGAAAACACCGGATGCCGAATCATCCGGGAACCTGGAACTTGGCACTGGATCGGTGTCCGTGCAAGCGATGTTCGTGAAACTACGACGATACCCGGCACATTGTGCGAAATCGACGATGCGACCGCCCCAATTTGACAGGTCCGGAAAATGGGCATGCCGAACCGCGGAGTGGTGCGGCGGGGCTTCGCGAGACAGTAGAATGCGACCATGAGCAAGACCGCGACCGAAGAACCGCAGTCGGTAGCCGCGAAGGCACCGGAGACACCGACCGAGAACGCGGATCAGAAGCCGCTGTTTTCGCCGGATCGGATTCCCAGCGTGATTGAAGCGTTGCTGCTCACGATGGATAAGCCGCTGGGCGCGGGGAAGATCGCCGACGCCACGGGCATGCGTGATCATCCCGGCGTATTCCCTAAGCCGAGCCAGACGATTGAGGCGGCGGTGGAGGTGCTCAATGAGCACTACGCCGCGAGCGGGCGTTCGTTTCGGATCGAGTCGGTCGCGGGTGGTTATCGGATCATGACCCTGCCGGAGTTTGCGCCTGCCATCGCGGCGATCCAGGGGCTGCGTGAGTCGAGCAAGTTGTCGCGGGCGGCGATCGAGACGCTGGCCATCGTTGCGTATCGCCAGCCGATCACGCGTGTGCAGATCGAGAGCATCCGTGGGGTGGCGTGCGGCGAGGTGCTGCGAGGCCTGATGGAGAAGAATCTGGTCACCATCGCCGGACGGGCCGAGGAACTCGGTCGCCCGATGCTGTACGGCACGACCAAGCGATTCCTGGAGGTGTTCGGGCTTTCGGCGATCAAGGATCTACCACCGGTGAACGATGTGTTCCCGGGTCTGTCGGGGATGATCACGGAGCAGAAGCCTGCTTCGAAGAAGGCCGCGCCGGAGCTGGGCGAGGAGGAGGGCGAGGCATCGCCTTCGACCGCCGCGGAGACCGCGGAGACCGCGGCGGATCAGCAAGAGACTTCGCAGGAGACATCGCAAGAGACCGAGGAACCCGGGGAGGACGCCAAGTGAAGCGGACGATTCTGATGGTGGTGTGCCTGATCGCGGCGTTGGTGTTGCCGGCGTGTTCGGGCGGTGGGTACGAACTTCAGGGTCGGGTTATCCGCGGTGATTACACGGCGGTGATGCTGGTGGATCGGGATGATGAACGGCTGAGCACGGGTGAAGGGATCACGGGTGTGTCGTTGCATGTGCAGCAGGATCCGGCGCAGTTGAACCGTCGCACGCTGGCGCGGGGCAGTTCCATGGCCGATGGGTCGTTCGCGCTTCCGATCGACCTGATCGGCGCGGGGACTTTTCACTACGACATCGGCGTGTTCGCACGGCGCAAGGGCTACGATCCGGCCAGCGGGTATTTCCGTCTGCCGCCGAAGTCGAAGCGTGTGCTGATCGTGATGAACTTTGGGACCGATCACGACCTCGGGGAGGAGCGTGAGGATCCGTACGAGGATTACGAGCGGTTCAAAGGCAGCCCGTAAGAGCCGGAACCTCGCGGGCGAATTCTCGGAGTTCGGCTGCAGAGATTTCTTCGCCGTTCATGAGCCGCTGCTGGTTCTGCTCGCCGATGTCTGAGCGGAACAGCGCGTATTGCTCGAGTTCGCCGGTTTCTCCATCGCGTACGGTGACGACATTGAGGATTTCATCCTTGGCTCCGACGAAGCCGCGGGCGAGGTAGTCGGTGCCCTCGGATTCGATTTGCTCGCGCAAGAGGCTGCATGCGTTGCGAACGGTTTCGATGCTGTTGGGCGTCCGTTTGATCAGCCGTTCCACATTCTCACTCACCATCACGCGTAGGCTCATCGTCGTTTCCTTTCGATATGGGTCCTGACCCGGACCGCATCGGCGGATTGGGTGGGCGAATCTGGCGAGATGCCGGTTTTGAGATGGATTTGAGCCCGTGATCGCTGAGCGGGCGGAGGCGATCGGCAGGTCTTGCGCCCCGGTCAGGTATCGCGATCACGAAACCCCAAGCGTGTTCGGTGCGTACCCTTGTTCAGGCGTTCCCCACGCGAGCGGAGGGAGACGCATGAAAGGACCTCGTGAGCGTACTGCGAACCACCTTGCTCTCCCGACCGATCGGCAGTTCCAAGCCGGCGAAGAAGGTGTTATCGAGGCGGTATCACCTGCACTCTGGGGGTGTGTTCTACATCGTGGTGACGGTGCTGCTGGGCATCGGCTCGATCAACAGCCAGAACAATCTCCTGTTCATCGTGTTCGGCGTCGCTTTGGGAGCGATGCTGGTCAGCGGCGTGATCTCCGGCGCGATGATGGTCGGGCTTGAGGTAGTTCGCCGGCCCGTGGCTCCGGCTCAGGTCGGTGCCAACGCGCGGTTCTCGTACCGGCTCACCAACACGCGCAAGCGCGTTCCGGCGATGGCGATCGATCTGATCGAAGCCGATCGCCCGCGGCGCAAGTTGAGACGCCGGCAGCGGGGGACGGCGATCCCGGAAGCCTTCGTCGAACTGGTTCCACCCGCATCGACGGTGGATGTGGTCGCGGTGATGCCCTGCACGCGCCGCGGCGTGATGCGGCTCGATCCGATCACCGTATCCACCATGTTCCCGTTCGGCATCGTGCTCAAGTCAGTGACGGTGACCGAGCCGGATGAGGTGCTCGTGCTGCCGCGTCTGGTCGAATTGCCGGACAGCGTGCTGCTTTCGGGAGGCGGGCGTGGACGATACGAGACCGAGCGTCACGACCGAAAGGGGCTCGGGCTGGAGTTTTACGCGATCCGTGAGTACCAGCCCGGCGATCCGATGCGACGGATTGCCTGGAAGCAGTCGGCGCGCTCCGGCACCCTGCGCACGCGCGAGTTCGCCTCGCCGGTGGCCACTTCGGTCCTGATTGATGTGGCGTTTGAGCGAGAGGGCACCTCGTTTGCGCGAGAAGAGGAGAGTGAGGGCGAGCGGGTGATCTGCCTTGCGGCTTCGCTGGCCGCGCTCGCGGCGCGACTGGGAGTCTCGACTGGGTTGCGGATTTCGCAGCTTGGCATCGACATCCCGCCCTCGCAGGTGCAGGGACGATTGACGGCGATTCTGGATGTGCTGGCGCGGGTCGAGCTCGACGATCCGCGTCTCGGTACTCCGGCCGTGGCCGGTGAGGTTCCTGCGGAATCTCGCCTGTTCCGCGTGCAGAGCGCACGGAGCGATGCGGCTTCTTCGCCGAGCGCGCGTGTGTTGACACCCGATCTTCTCGACGAGGTTGTGCGATGACCACGACCTACAGGCGATACCACTTCGCGTCTCACCTCGCGGTGCTGACGGGCATCCTGGCGAACGCGGTCGCTGAGGCGGACCCGTTGATCTTTCTGATCGGTGCGACGGGTGTGGGTGTCTCGTACTCCATGTTCCGGGACCGGCTGACCTCACCGGTGCCGCGATGGGTTGCGAACACGATGCTGTTGGCTGCGCTGGTGCTGATGTTTCGTGCGGCGACCGGTCAACTTGAGGATGTGGTCTCGGTGGTGGCGCAGTACCTGGTGTATCTGCAACTGGTCAAACTGTTTGAGACGCGCACGGCCCGCGATCAGGCGCAGTTGCTCATGCTCAGCCTCTTGGTCGCGATCAGTGCGGTCTTGACTTCGGTCACGCTGCAAACGGCGTTGGTGCTGCTGGTCTATATGCCTTTGGCGTTCTGGACGGTGGTGTTGTATCAGGTGTACGCGGGGCAATTGCGTACGCACTCGCAGCGGGTCCGCGCTGGGCTCGCCGAGGCACAGAACCCTCCTGGCAAGCCGCTGGACCGGATTGCCCGACGGACGGTTCGTCGTCTGGTGTTCGTGACGATGGTGGGGGTGAGTCTGACGGCGACGGTTGTGTTCCTGCTCATGCCTCGGGAGATCGGCAGCGGTGCCTTCGGGGATTGGCAGCCTGCCAACTACGGTGCGACCAGTGGTTTCAATAACGAAGTGAGGCTCGGTCGTCCGGGCACGCTGACTGAAAGCCCGACCGTGGTGATGGAAGCGCAGGTTCGCGTGCGCCTCGAAGGGCGCGATCCGAATCCGTACCGACCCGGGCAGGTGCATCGTCTTCGCGGTGCCGTGCTGGACGAGTTCGATCCTGTCGGTGCGGTCTGGCGTCGCAGTCGTGAGGCTGAGCGTCGTCAGCAGGCGATGCAGGTTTTTCCCGGCGATCATTTTCCGTTGAATTATGAGACCAAGGGCGCGTATGTCGAACTTCTGGTCTCGATAAGGAACCTGAACTCATCGGAGTTGTTCACGCTCTGGAAGCCGGAGAAGCTTGCCGTGCCGGGCCCGCGCAGACGCGTGACCATCAGTTCAGCCGATGGTGTGGTGCGTTTGCGGAATCATCGCGGTCCGATCTCGTATTCGGTGCTGACGGATCCGGATGCACCCGTCCGTGTGAGCAGATCGAATCGTGAACCGATTCTGGATCACCCCGAACGGAACATCTTCGCGGCGGAAGGATCGCGGATCCGTCGGCTTGCGCTCGAGATCATCGGTGATCGCGTACCCGGCTTTGATCCGAATGACCCGGCCTCCGTGCTTCAGCCTGGTGTTGCCGAGGTCATTGTGGCGTACCTGGATGATTATCTCAGCAGCAATTACGCGTACACGCTGGACATGATGACCGTCGAGCCTGGTGAGGACGCGATCGAGGCGTTTCTTTTTAGGAACCGCGCGGGTCACTGCGAGTACTTCGCCTCGGCGCTCGCGGCTCTCTGTCGCAGTGTGTGGATTGATGCCCGAGTGATCACGGGGTTCGTCGCGACGGAATTCGATCCCGCGACGCAGACTTACACGGTGCGCCAGTCTCATGCCCATGCCTGGGTTGAGGCTCTGGTGGATCGGCGGCTGGATCCGGATCCGGAGCCGGACAGCGGCAACAAGGTGCAGGATATGTTTCGGACCGGTGTCGAGGGACCGGTGTACATCGAAACATGGAAGACCTACGACCCCTCGCCGCGCCAGAGTCTGGAGGCGATCCATACACCGCCGACCGGTTTGCTGTCCCGGTTCGGGCAGTGGTTTGACCAACTCCAGTTCGCCTGGTCGAGCAAGGTCATCGGCTTCGATCGCGACCGGCAATCGGAACTGTTGAACGCGGATTCAGACGGCCCGTTCGGGCTGTTCCGTCGAGCCCGTGATCTTGCCGGAAAGGTCGGTGCAGAGCGGATCCCGCGCAGCATCCGTGAGGATCTGATGCGATCATTGATCTCTTTTGCGAGTCTGGCGGCGGTGGTGGTGCTGACGATCGGTGGCTTCTTCATCCTGAAGCGTCTGGTCGATGTGATCCGAAAGCGCGTGCACCTGAGGAGTCATCCCGCCGATGTTGAGGCCTTGCGACGAGCGAGGCAGACCCGGTTCTTCAATCAGGCGTTGTCCGTGCTTGAGAAGGCCGGGGCGGGGAGGCCGCAGCATCTCCCGGCCGGTGCGTACGCCTCGGATCTGCGGGCCGAGGCTCCCGAAGCCGGTGCGGCGTTGGCTGGTTTGTCACGCTTGTACTACGAATCCCGGTACGGGCAGCGCCTGCTCACCGAGCGTGAACTCGAAGCAGCGCAGGCCATGCTTGAGAAACTACGGGATGGGCTCCGCCAGCGGGTGGCCTGAGAAGCGGGGTTACTCGGTGTCCGAGCGGTAGTCGTCGTCCGGGAGGTTCCGCTTGTATCGCCGGCTTCCGTTGAACTTTATGTAGTTCCGCAGTTCGGGCATAACCCAGTTGAAGTTCTGCTTGTGGCCGACCGGGTCTTCCATCAGCACGAGGTGTACATCGCCCCGGTTGGTGCGGATGTTCACCGGATTCGTGCCGCCGCCGAGTATGGTGCGGATGACCGATCCGTCGGTTCCATCCTGGCTGGAGGTGGTGTAGGTGTTGGTGCTCTCGGTCAAGGTGTTCTTGTAGACGGCGCGTCCTTCGAGCGTTTCGAGCACGACCTCACCCTGTGAGCCTTCCGGGACCAGGTACCAGATGTTCGTATCGGTTCCGAGCACCTTGACGGGGTCGAGGATGGGTTTGGACGAGCGGAACTGGACGCCGCCGGTGTAGTTTTCGATGTCGACCGCGCCGGAGGCATCCACGACTTCAACAAAGCCGTCGTGGTTCACGATCCGGAGGCCGTCGACGCGTGGCGCTCGCACGACCAGACGAACATGGTGGTCCAGGAATTCGGAGTGCTCCGAACTGGTCCGGACGCGAAGCACTGCGGAGCCGGGTGCGTCGGGCGATCGCTCGACGCGGGCCTCGATGTCCGTCATCGCGTAGGGTTCTTCGCCACCCTGTTCGATGGTTTCGCCACTGAGCCAGATCCAGCCGTCGACGGTGATGTTGCGTGCCGAATCGTCGGCGATGACCTCGACATGGCCGCGATAGTTCTCGATGTCCACGCCAATCCGCAGCACGCCCTCGGGCATGGTCAGCGTATAGGTGTGGGCCTGAGTGCCCGAGCAGCCGCCGAGGACCAGGCCAATGAGGCCCAAACCCAGTGCGAGCATGCGGAGCGGGGTGGTCAGCGGGGTCCGTTGAGCGAGCCAGCCAGTCATACGCGGTTTTCCCGATCCGAGGGGTCACAGAAGCAGGGGGTACTCAACCTTCTTTAGGCATCTGGCCCGGAGAAGGTTCGGACACTGTACCCGATCAGCCTCAGAGGTCGTTCGACCCGGTCAGCAGCGTCCGCATCGCGTTTATCGGCTACCCGTGGGCATCTCTGCACCGTTCACGACGCCCTTGGAGGATAAACACGCCGTATCCCGGCCCACCCGATCGCCAGTCCCAGTCGAGATCGTCGCCGAACTCGTCCACCAAGCCGATCACTTCCATGCCGGCCTTGTTGAGGACCCGCTGGAATTCTTCGGCGTTGTAGGTTCGCAGGGAGAAGGCGTGCGAGACGAAGACCTCTCGGCTCGGGGTGGTCACGGCGAGTTGGCTGATGACCCGTTCGTTGCGCTGGGGGTCGATCTCTGAACCCCCTTTTTCAACTATGAGATTCGGGGGCGGCAGATACTGCACCATCTGGGTCACCGTGCAGGTGCCGCGTGAGCCTTTCCAGACATCTTCGGATTCCCGTTCGCTGCCGTAGGACGCCATCCCGATGCCCAGGGCGTATACGCCGTCCGTACTCAGGGTCTTTTTGACGCTTCTAAGGTGCGCGACGATGGCCTCATCGGTCGGGAGGTGACGGACGCTGTTGATGAAGCAAAACGCGACATCAATGCGTTCGCGCCCCAGCCTGAGTTCGTCGGGGGTGAAGGAGGACATATCCAGGTTCAGCAGGGTGGCTTTCAGCCCGGCCTCGGCGAGTCGTTCGCGCGCGTATTCGAGCATGGGCTCGGCGAGGTCGATTCCCCAGCAGCGGTGGCCTCGGCGGGCCGCGACGCGCAGGTGACGGGCGGTACCGCAGGCCGGTTCGAACAGGTTCAGGTAGCGGTCATCGCGGTCCCAGCCCGCGAACCGCTCGGCGATGGTTTCGACACCCGTGACCTCGGCCGCGGTGCCTCGCGCGTGGAGGATGTCGTACCACTTCGGGTGGTCATACCAGTCTTCTCCCTTGAGGGAGACGGTTTCGGGGGCGGTGGGTTGGAGTGAATCCTGTGGCATCTCTGCGGGTAGGGTACGCGGTCGAGGGGGGATTTGTCGGCGCTGCAGGAGGACTCAGCCATGCCCGTTTCCCGTTTTCTATATGTGTGTGGACTCGTCATTCTGCTGGCGACCGCCGCCCGGGCGCAGACCACCCTCAGCGTTTCGATCGACCCCCGAGTTCGCGAAGAGCCGGCCACCGGTCGCGTCGTGGTGTACCTCATCCGTGAGGAGGACGCTTCGGGGAACATGCGCCTGAGCCGGGCCGCACCATCGAGCGGCCCGTTCTTTTCCTCCCCTCAGCCGATGTACGGTTTCGAGGTGCGCGATCTCAAGCCGGGCGTGGATGTACGCCTCACCGATCTGGCGACGGCGTTTCCCGTGAAGTGGAGCGAATTGCCGCCGGGCGAGTACCGGGCGCAGGCGGTGCTCGATCGACATCGGCAGGATTCGTCGTGGTCGCGCGAACCGGGCAATCTCGTGAGCGATATCGTGACCTTCACGGTTGGCGAAGCGGGCAACCATCGGTTGATCCTCAATCGTGTGGTTGAAGTGTCGGAGCGTGATCCCGACGCGACTCGCGCGATGGGCGTTGAGATTGTTGAGCTGCGGTCCAAATTGCTCTCGGAGTTCAGGGGTGAGGAGGTGTTCCTCCGCGCAACCGTCGTCTACCCCGTTGATCACGACCCCGAGCGCGTGTACCCAGCGATCTATACGGTCCCAGGATTTGGCGGCAACCACCTCGGGGGACTCGGTGAACCGCGACGGCGTCAACGCACGACCGATCCTGAGACCAAGCGTCTCCATCGTGCGGCCTTCGTCATCACCCTCGACCCGGAAGGTCCGAACGGTCACCATCTGTTCCTCGATAGTGACAACAACGGGCCAGTGGGTGAGGCGTTGGTACGCGAACTTGTCCCTCACTTGACCGAGCGGTTCCATCTCGCCGACCAGCCAGAGGGACGCGTCCTGCGCGGCCATTCCTCGGGCGGTTGGGCCGTGTTGCACCTGGCGCTGACCTATCCACAGGTTTTTGGTGCGGCGTTTTCCAGCGCACCGGACCCGGTGGACTTTCGTGCCTTTCAGGCGGTGAACATCTATGACTCAACCAACATGTATTTCCGCATCGGTCCCTCCGGTGAGCGAGAGCCATACCCCTCGTACACCTCGCGCGGCGTGGTGGGGATGACCGTCCGCGAAGAGAACGCGATGGAAGAGGTGATCGGGCCGGACAACACTTCGGGCCAGCAGTGGGACTCGTGGTTCGCGGCGTTCGGTCCGCGGAACGGCGCGGGCAATCCGAGCGCGCTGTTTGATCCCGAGACGGGGGCGATCGACGCGACGATCGCCAAGGCTTACCGCGCGCATGACCTCTCGGCGAAGCTGGAGGATGATCCAGATCGTTACGCGCCGCTGTGGCGCACTCGCATCCGCCTGATCTGCGGGACGGAGGATAACTACGACCTTGATGAGGCCGTTTCGATGCTGAAGAAGCGGCTCGACACGATCCGTCCGGCCACCCCGAGCGACCCCGGCTACATCAAACTCGTCGAGGGAGCCGATCACGGGACGGTGATGCGATCTGCGGAAGGGCGAGCGTTCAGCGGTGAGATGCTGGAGGTCTTGCGGGTGGGTGGATTCTTGAGCGAGTAATCGCGAGTCGGGTTCCCCGTCGAATCAAGTTTCTGTACATGAACCCCTCTTCATGTGTCGCTCATGGAGCCGTCACGCCGGGCTCCGATAGTTGTGGCATTGCGTGACCGGCACTTCCCGGCACGCTTGACTCACGACACTCGCCGCGACGACTTCGCGGCCCACAGATGGAGGTTCACACCATGCCGAATACACTCAACGATCACCGTATCGCCGTGCTCGCGACCGATGGATACGAACAGAGCGAACTGACCGAACCCATCAAGGCTTTGAAGGCCGAGGGCGCGACGGTTCATGTGATCGCTCCTCAAGGAGGGCAGATCAAGGGCTGGGCCAACGGCAACTGGGGTGACCCGGTTGATGTTGACCGCACGATCAAGGACGCGCTCGGACGCGTCGATGAATACGACGCATTGGTGCTTCCCGGTGGTGTGATGAACCCCGATGCGCTGCGCATGCGTGAAGATGCGACCACCTTCGTCCGCGAGTTCTTCAAGGCGGGCAAGCCGGTCGGCGCGATCTGCCACGGCCCGCAGATTCTCATCGATTGCGGCGTCCTCGACGGACGCGAGGTGACGAGTTACCCGTCCATCAAGAACGATCTCAAGAACGCCGGTGCACGCTGGGTTGATATGGAGTGCGTGTGCGACGAAGCGCTGGTTACCAGTCGCACGCCGGACGATCTGCCCGCTTTCAACAAGAAACTGATCGAAGAGATTCAGGAAGGCGTGCACAAGCACCAGAAGACCGCTTGAGTCACGGCGAAGAACGACTCACCTACCGCGACTTCATCTTCAACCTGTGACCCTACCTCTCCGCACAGGGCGACGCAGCACAGGGCGTCGCCCTGTTGCATTTCGGTCTGGCCGGTTCTGGTCACGCGTGCGTCTTGAGTTCCCACTCGCGCGGCTTCTCGGGGTGCGCCACTGCTTCGTACCACGGGTGCTCCGCCGGGTCGTGGTTGGGCAGCAGAACCCACTTTTCGCTCGCGGCCTTCTCCAGCAGCGCGGTGCGCGAAAGCATCGAGGTGTAGGGCTCGACATCGTAGGCGAGGTTCGTGGTCGGGCGCGCGTGGTAGTGCGTGGGCATGACATCGCTCACGAAGCACACGGTGCGACCGTTGGTCCCGTTGCTGCTCGCGGCGTTGAACTTCACCGACTGCTGGCCCCAGGTGTGACCCGGCGTCGGGAACACCGTCAGGTTCGGGAGGACTTCCTGTTCCCCGTCGATCAGGCGCACGCGTTCGGCGACTTCGGGGGTGAGGTGGCTGGGCAGGTAGGTCTTGTTCATCGTGGATCGCCCGGCGATGGCGTCTTCCCATTCCTGTCGCTGCACGATGATCTCGGCGTTCGGGAAGACCAGTTCGGGCGTGTCGTCTTCGTTGCGCCCGCGTTTGGTCAGGCCGCCGGCGTGGTCGAAGTGCAGGTGGGTGAGCACGATGGACGAGATGTCTTTGGGGTCGCAGCCGATTTCGTGGAGCGAGTCGTGCACCGCGCGACGGGAGCACGAGTACATCTTCAGTTCCTTGTCGGAGAGTTTGTCCCCGATGCCGCACTCGATGAGCACCAGTTTGCCGTCGGCTTCGAGGAGCAGGGCGTTCTGCTGGAGTTGCATGCGGTTCTTGTCGTCCGGCTCCAGCCAGCGGGTCCAGATGACGCGCGGGATCAGCCCGAACATGCAGCCAGCATCAAGGTAAAACTCACCGTTGCGGAGAAGCGTGTGCGACCAGGTCATCGGGTATCCAGAGAAAGAAGACGGATCAAAGGCCGGAAAATCCGCTTTCGAGCGGAGCTGGATCGACGAGGGTAGCCGATCGTTCGGGTACACTCCACCGTATGGCCACCGAACGCTGGGTCTCAGCCACGAAACAGCCCACTGACTTGCCGGACCTCGATCCCGGAACCGATCCCAGTCTGGGCAACGCCCTCCGCCCGACGCGGCTGGATGAGTACATCGGCCAGTCCGAACTCAAGGAACGCCTGCGGATCGCCATCGAGGCCGCCAAGACCCGTTCCGAGCCGCTGGATCACCTACTTCTGCACGGACCCCCCGGTTTAGGGAAGACGACCCTCGCCCATGTCGTCGCGGCGGAGATGGGGGCCAGCGTCAAGGCCACCTCCGGGCCCGCACTGACCAAGGGCACCGACCTTGTCGGCGCGCTCACCCGCCTCGAAGCCAACGATGTGCTGTTCATCGATGAGATTCACCGCCTGCCCGTGGCCGTGGAGGAGTTCATCTACCCGGCGATGGAGGATCTGCGGATCGATATCGCCGTGGACGCGGGCGTGCACGCGCGGACGGTGACCGTGACGCTCAAGCCGTTCACGCTGATCGGTGCGACCACGCGCGCGGGCCTGCTGAGTTCACCCCTGCGCTCGCGTTTCGGGCTGACGCACAACCTGAACTACTACGAGCCGGGCGAGTTGCTGGACATCCTCGTCCGCTCCGCCGGGCTGCTGGCGATATCCGCCGAGCGCGAAGCGCTGGAGCGCGTGGCACTGCGGAGTCGGGGCACGCCTCGGATCGCCAACCGCCTGCTGCGGCGCGTGCGCGACTACGCCCAGGTTCGGACCGGCGGCGTGATCAGTGCCAACACCGTCGATGAAGCCCTCGCGCTGGAGGGTGTGGACGAGATCGGTCTTGACGAGATCGACCGTCGTTACCTGACGACCATCCACAAGACCTATCAGGGCGGCCCGGTGGGGCTTGAGGCGCTCGCCGCGACGATGGGCGAGGACGCGGGCACGCTGGCGGATGTGGTCGAGCCGTTCCTGCTGCAGCAGGGTCTGGTTGCCCGGACCACGCGCGGGCGCGAACTCACCAAGGACGGCAACGACCGGGTCCGCAAGATCATCGCCGGAACGGTGTGGAAGTAAGGGGTCTGGAGTTGAAGCGCCAGATCACTCCGGAATGGATGGACGACCCGGCGGTCGATCCGGCGGAGTTGAAGGAGGCACTGGCGTTCATCCGCAAGGTAAACCGCCGCCTCGGCGGCGTGAAAGCCCTGACGAACCATCTGGAGAATTGGTCAGCGAATTGGCCCAAGGGCCACGAGGTCTGCATACTCGATATCGCCACCGGCTCGGCGGATATCCCGGTCGAGGTCGTTCGCTGGGCGCGCGAGCGCGGCCACTCGGTTCGCATCACGGCGGTCGATATTCACGAGACGACGCTCGACTCCGCGCACGAGCATGTGCAGCGCGAACTCGGCAGCGATGCTCCGATCGAACTGGTCCGCGTCGACGCGAAGGAACTCGTGGACCGCTACGGCCCGCTGTCGTTCGACTATGTGCACGCCGGCATGTTCCTGCACCACCTGACCGAGATCGAAATCCTGACGGTGCTGCGAATCATGGAGCGGCTGGCGTTGCGGGGACTGGTGTGGAACGACCTGGTGCGTAGTCGAGTGGCGATGGCGGGCATCTGGGCGCTGACGCTGGGCCAGTCGGACATGATCAAGCACGATGCGCGGGCGAGCGTGCGTGCCGGATTCACGAAGAGGGAAGTGAAGGATTGCGCCCGCCGCACCTCGCTGGGGTATTGCCGCTACCGGTCGAACTTCTTCACCCAGCGATTTACGCTGGCGGGGGAGAAGCCGGGGGCTTGGAAGATTGTGTGAATCCCTCCCCGATGGCTTTCTGAGGGGGTGGCGTGGTCTACGCGCAGCGTAGCCCACGAGGTTCTCTGAATAGCCGTGAACCCGCGGGAGCCAACGGACTCTATAAGGGAGTAGACCAGACCTGTCCCGAACCCGGAGCCGCCATGACCGCAACGAAAGCCGCCCGCTTTGATCGCTTCGCCTGTTTGTTCCTCGCCCTCTGGGGGATGCTCGGCTGTGTTCAAGCCGCAATTGCGGAGGATCCGCCGCTCTCCCTGACGATCCGCGCGATGGCGACGGAGCTCGTCGTGGGCGAGCCGATCGTGCTGGAGGTGACGCTGAAGAATACAGGCGAAGAGGTGGTTGAAATCAACCCCAACCTATCCCGACGAGGTCTTTCTCCTGCCGAATTTTTCATCACGAAGGATGGCGGGGAGCGCCGAAGATTGGCCGATGAAGCAATCGTGTGTGGGATTTCGGGAACGCGCACGCTGCAAGCCGCAGAGTCGTTCGTTCATACGGAATGGCTTCATGTCGATTACTACGCGAGCGACATTTATTCAGACTCACTCGCGCTGGTCACACCAGATCCCGGAAAGTACACGCTGCATGTTATCTATGGCACATCTACGGGACCGGATCGCAGCGTCCATTGGCGAGTTCGATCGAACGATGTTGAGATCAATATCCGAGATCCGAAGGCAAATTCCGCTCCGCTGCTTCCGAGCCTGAAAGATGCCGCCGTGGCTCGTAGCATTGACAGCGGACCTCTGCGGGGTATGTGGTTCGACAGAAACCGATATCTCGGTACGGACTACGGCGAGGTGTTGATTCGTCGCGATGAACTCCTGGGAACGCTCGCGGAGTCCGATACGCCGTACGCTCCGTATGCCGGTCTCATACGGGGCGCAATCGAACTTGGAGAGTATGATGGGTCTCTGCGCGGGGCTGCATTGGCCGCCGATATCGAAGCCCGTGCCCTCCGAGCTCTGGAGTATCTAGAGCCCGCTGACATTGGCGGATTCCCCCTCCAAAGTGAAGTCGTTTGGTACATCCGCGAAGCGGCGGTTCTCCTTGGCGATGAGGCAGCAGTGCAGCGCCTGACCAAGCGTCTGGAAACCGAGTTCGCAGATACCCAAGCCGCGTCGCGACCGATTCAGTCGAAGAAGTACATGCCCTGATGCGGTCAGGATCGTGACGGGTCCTACACTCCCCTCATGCCCCTCCGCCTCATCCCCGACTCCCTCTACGACGCCGCGATCATCGGCGCCGGCCCCGCCGGATCAGGCGCGGCCATCGCGCTCGCTCGGGCGGGCAAACGGGTCGTCATCGCCGAGAAATCGTCGTTCCCACGCGTCAAAGTATGCGGCGAGTTCATCAGTCCCGCCGCGACGCCCTTGTTGCAGCGTCTGCTCACCCCGGCCCAACTCCGCGGAGCCGATGCCCAGCGGGTACACGAACTGATCATCGAGTTCGGGGATCGCAGCACCACTTGGGCGATGCCCGAGCCGGCGTGGGTGCTCAGCCGCGCGACGCTGGACACGGTGCTGCTCGATATGGCCCGCAGCGCGGGGGTGGAAGTGCGCCAACCCGCCATCGTGCGCGCGGTGGACTACGAGGCGGATCATGTGTGTGTCACGCTCGATGACGGTTCGGTGGTCCGGGCATCGGTCGTGCTGCACGCCGACGGCAAGGGGCGGTTCGATCCGGCGCGGGACACGCCGAACCGACCGGGCGTGGTCGGGCGCAAGGTGCAGCTTCGCATGCCGCCGGGCGGGCCGGACCTCTCGGGCATCCGCATGCGGGCGTGCGATGGGGCGTATGTCGGCTCGGTCGGCGTGGAAGGTGGTCTTGTGACCGTCGCGCTCGTCGCTCGGTCGTCGCTGGTGTCGAAGTTCAAAGGCCCGTCTGATTCTGCCGCTGACGCCATGCTTGCCTGCCTCTGGCCTGGCTATGACCCCGCGTGGCGTGAGACGCCGTGGCTATCCTGCGGCGTGGCGGGTTCGCGCTACACCCGCCCTGGGCACGAACGAAGTTTTCGCCTCGGCAACGCCGCGGCGGCCATCGAACCCGTCGGCGGTGAGGGGATCGGTCTCGCGTTGTGGTCGGGTATGACCATCGCGGACCTGCTGGTGTCGGGGCGATCGTTGGGCGAGATGCAGCGCGAGTTTGCCCATGCCTATCGAAAGCGATTGCGCTGGCGTCGCCCCGCCTGCCGCAGCGCGGCGTGGGTGTTGGAGAAGCCGCGTGCGATGCGGATGCTCTGGCCGATGCTGTCGCGCGAGGACCGCGCAGAAACCATCATCGCGCCGTGGTACGCGATGACGGGGAAGGTGTGATGAACGATCAGGATCTCGGCGATGGTCGTTGTGTTACCAAGTGCAGCCGGCGTTGAGCTGTGTGGTTACGATCTTGAGATCCGTGAAATCGGTGACGCCGTCAAAGTTCACATCGCCGGGAATAGCGATGTAGGCGTACCCGGTGTCGGTTGTCCCGTAATAGGTCAGCACGACATTGATGTCGAAGAAATCGATCGAACGATCGAGGTTGGCATCTCCGTAGCAGAAGCAGGAGCGAGGAACGACATCGCTGAACAGCGCGGTGTTCATGATGAGTTCGTCGAAGATGTTCGCAAAGCCATCGCCGTTCACATCGCCGAAGCAGTACGCCGGAAGATCGCAGGTCTCATCGTCGCAACAACTGACCGTAAACGCTCCGTATGGGTTTCCCGGCACATAGCGCGGAACATTCTCAAGCATCCAATCAACGAAGGCGTCGCGATCCGATTGTTCAAGGATGCCATCCTCATCCAAGTCAGCCAGGCACTTGGGATCCCAGACAGTCATCGGGGGATCGGCAACCAGAAGCCGGTCTCCGCCGCCGTTCACAGTTTCGAGATACCGCGGATAGGCAGGGTTGGTCCAGTCTGGCCAATCGGTTCCAGCGGTGGGGCTGGTGTCCGGGGGGAGTTGGTTTGCTGCCGCGAGGGCGCCCGGGTCGGAATAAAACGCGCCCCAGACCGCGGGGCCGCCTGTGGAGTAGTGGAATGTACCCAACACTTGGAGTCCCTTGACGGGATCATCAAGCAGAATAGGGCCCCCGGAGTCGTGCAGGGTGCCATGGGCAGGTTCCGGGACTCCCGGGATCGGAAACAGGCTGAGTTTGACGACGCAGAATTCGTTCGTGTTGTAGTTGGTGATCGGTGCTAATGCGGCTCTGGCGTAGCGCAGCTTGTGCATGCAGTTGCCTTGGGGATGCGGCGAGTCGTCGTACTTCCCCCAGCCGGCGATGTACACATCCGGACGCTGTGCTTCGTCCGCGATCTTCGGGTTCGTGGGCAAGATGTATCGCACCGGAATCGGTTGGATATGTGTCACCGGGGTTTCGAGCTTCCCGATGACCATGTCGGTTCCGTTGAGTTGAATCCAGTCCACGATCTTGACATGGTGATAGTCAGACGGCGGGTTGCAATTCGCCGGGATTGTGCCGTCCGGCCTCCGTCTGAAGCGCGCGAACGGCGCATGGTTTTGGCCGGGTTGCAATTGCCCGAGCGAGTGGTCGGCCATCAGGACCAGGTGTGGTGAGATCAGAGTCCCTGACCCGGATACGGAGTTGTAGTTGTCCAGATGATCGAAATACTGCGTGTGCGAGGGATCGGTATACACCTTGATCAATTGAAATACCGCATCGAATCGAGTGTCGGCGGCATCGGGAACGATGCCGGGATCGATTCCGAAACAATCGCTTGTTTTCAGTTGAAGCGAGGAAAGTAGAACTGCAATTACGATCAGGAAGCGGTTCATGCGACCTCCTTGCGGATGTATGAGATTGCGAGTTGCAACTCAAGCTACCGTGAGCGGCGGCCAGATCAACTACTTTTTTGTAAGGAGAGCGATCGCGTCGCAAACGATCCCCGAACGGGGGATCAGATGCGCCGCGACCCCGTGCAGCCGAACCACTCGGCGGTTTCGGCGAGGCCTTCTTCCAGCGTGGTCACCGGCTCATAGCCGATGAGCGTTCTTGCGAGCGAGATGTCCGCGCGAGAATGGTGGATGTCGCCGGTGCGAGCGGGGGCGAAGGTCGGCTCGGGCTTGTCGCGATCGCAAGATGCGGCGATCTGGTCAAGCAGTTCCAGCAGCGTGACGGCTTGGCCGCAGCCGATGTTGATGATCGCGCCCTTGAGCGGCTTGTCGTGCGCGCCCGCGAGCATGTTGGCCCAGACCGCGTTGTCGACATGCGTGAAGTCGCGGGTCTGCGTGCCGTCGCCGTAGATGGTTGGCGCTTGGTTGGCGCTGAGGGCTTTGTAGAACGCGGCGACGACCGCAGCGTAGGCCGAGTCGGCGGCCTGGCGTGAGCCGAAGATGTTGAAGTACCGAAGACTCACGCCGTCAAGCCCCATTGAGGCCGACCACGCTTTGGCCAGTTGCTCCCCAGCGAGTTTGCTCGCGGCGTACGGCGAGAGAGCCACCGGTGATTCGGTTTCGCGTCGGGGCGATTCATCGTCGGTCCCGCCGTACGCGCTGGCGGAGGCCGAGTAGACCCAGCGTTCTGCACCGGCGGCTTTGGCGGCCTGGGCGACGCGGACCGAGCCGGTGATGTTCACCGCGGCGCAGCGTTCGGGGTCTTCGATGGACTGTGGAACTGAGCCCATCGCCGCGAGGTGGAAGACGATGGAGCAGTTCTCGACCGCTTCGGCGAGGGCGGTGGGATCGAGGATGGAGCCATAGACGAAGCGGGCACGCCCGGGGTAGCGCTCGACCAGTGAGGCGACGAGGCCGGCATCGGAATTGGACAGGTCATCAATGATCTGGACCGAGGCGCCGCAGTCGAGCAGGCGCTCGGCGAGATGTCCACCGATGAACCCAGCACCACCGGTCACACAGACGGTTCGGCCGCGATAGACCGCGCGTACATTCTCTGGAAGCGGATCGGGAAAGGCCATGACCAGCGAGTGTACCGCCGAAACCGGGGTGAGGCACCCCCCGGAAGCGATGCATCATCCAATCTCAGGACGGCTGGGCAGCTTGCACCGCCCGTTGGAGCAGCTGGGCCCGCTCTTCATACGAGGCAGTCGGAGGCGGAGCCGGGCGAATCCGCGATAGGCAAGATCGGTGCATTGCCGGATCAGCGGCAAGCGGGTCCAGTTCAGCAACCAGCCCCATCCGATCGCGGCGTACGCCTGACGGAATACCTCAACCCCCGTGATGAGCTGGCCGTTCTCGGTTACGCCGTGGATCTCACCCATAACCCGGTCCATGGTGGTCCTGTACTCGGCGGGATTGAATTCGGGAGCGGTGATGTCAACGATGCCCAGTCGTCCGCGACCTCGGTCCATCCGCTGCATCAGTGCGGCCTCGCGTGCGCAGAGATGGCATCGCCCGTCCACGAGGATCGTGAATCGGGGAGCGTTGGTAGTCGGCTGATGGTCTGTCGGCATGGCGAGAGCGTATTCGTCGAAGTCCGCCCAAGGTATGCAATCCGATCGGACAAAAATGCAGGAGGGCAGCCCGAGATGAGCCGCCCTCCTGGTCGGTCGGATTCATATCAAACTGAATCGGCTCAGCGACGCCGACGAGTCGCACCGAGACCAGCGAGGCCAATCAGGGCCATGGTGCCGGGAGTCGGGACGGTGAAGTAGCCGGGGTTGCCGAGGTCGCCGTTCGCGGACAGGTAGGAGCCGAACGAATCGCCTTCGGCGGAGTAAATCCAGTTGAAGATGTCGTTCTGGCCTTCGGCGCCGGCGAGGGGGTTGCCGGAGATATCCTTGGTGCGGATCGTGCCAGCGAAGTCTTCGTCGCCGTAGGTCAGGCGATCGACGAGGTTGCTGTCGGCGTCGTAGATGTTCAGTTCGTCGCTGCGACCGATGTTCTTGCCGGTGTCGAAACCGAGGAGGCCGAGCACGCGGACGGCGGGGTCGAGTGACCAGTCGGCGGCGAAGGTCGCGGCGTCGTCCTCGGTGATGATGATCGACTCTCCGGGAGCGACCATGCCGAAGGAGCTGAGGTCGAACAGATCGCTCTCTTCTTCGGCGCCTTCGAGGCGGTCGCTGTCGATGAACACCCAGCCGGTGAGATCGACCGACTCGGTGCCGAGGTTGGTGAGTTCGATGTACTCGCCGCCGCTGCCGCTGTACATGTACTCGGTGATGCTGATGCCGGCGTTGGCACCGGCGGCGATAGCCAGGATGCCGGCTACGGTCATTGCGGTCTTGGTCATGGGAACTGTCCTCTTCTCTCTGCGGAACACAATCGCGGCAACACGCCGCGTCCGAACTACCTTTGCACACGACGGTTCTCGCGTCAGGCCTGGATTCTCGGGTTAACTGAGATTTCACCGGATTGAGAGAAGGCACCACGACAACCGCCGCTGAAGCGTTTTCAGCGGCGGTTCCGCAAATTGAAGATTGAGTAAACCGGCGACCCGAAGAAGCGCGTCACATGCGCTTCTGCACCTCGAGCAGGTGGTATCCGAACTGGGTTTTGACCGGTTCAGACACCTGCCCAACGGGCAGATCGCCGAAGACGACCGAGTCGAACTCGGGAACCATATCACCCTGGCCAAATTCCCCGAGCGAGCCGCCAGCCTTGCCCGAGGGGCACTGGGAGTGCTTCTTGGCGAGGTCGGCGAAGTCGGCACCGCCTTCGATCTGCTTTTTCAGGTCTTGGGCTTCGGTTTCGGATTTGACAAGGATATGACGGGCTTCGGCGCGGGCCATGGTGTTCTCCAGATGGCTGATGAATCGAGGAAAAACGGGCCACGCGGCGTAACCCGTCGGGCGACTGTAGCGGGTTCAGGATACGGAGTCGATCCCTGTTTCGGCGGGTTTCGGCCTTTGATGCTCCATCCGATAGGTGAGGACCATCACCGCGAATGGGATCGGGACCATCACCTCGAAGCCCTCTTCCCTCGCATTTTTTATGGTATGGACCGCTGGCTAGTGATCGTGGCTTTTTGTGTCAATTTTTTTGCTGGTTTTGCTATATTTTTTTTGGGTCTGGGGGCGCTGGGGGGCGCGGTTTAACATCCCCCACTTCCTGGTGGGCCCG
>JBICHT010000040.1:0-51043 GCA_043101125.1 Phycisphaerales bacterium JB050
GCGGACCACGGTCGGCGAAAGCGGTTCGACGGCGCTGATGGTGGCCGCGATCGAACCGGCTTCGGCATCGGGGGCGGCGAAGGCGAGATCTTCGGTGGGGCGCGCGATGCAGGCGAGGAAATAGCCACGCTGGACGAGGGAGGGCTTGAGGCCTTTCTGCGACCCGGGGGGCGGTGCGGTGCCCGCATCGGTTTTCACCAGGCAGGACTGGCAGACACCGTTGCGACAGGAACAGGGAAGAGCGATCCCCGACGCGTGGGCCGCGTCGAGGACCGTCTGTCCGGGTTCGATCGGGATGGTTTTGCCTTCGTAGGTGATGCGCGGCATCGCAGGCCCCTTGGTCAAGAAGGAACGGGTAGGGATTGGATGGAACGAGCGAGCGACCGGTCGCTGTCGCGCCGGATTCAGCGGTTCAGGACATCGTCGCGGACGGAGTTGGCGAGGTCGGCGACCTGTTGGACCTGATCGGGGGTCGCGCCCATCTCGAGGAGGGTGGCTCCGAGGTGTTCGACGACGATGTCGACATGCTCATCGTTGAGGCCGCGGGCGACGAGGTGCTTGTGGCCCTCGCGCATGTCCTTGCCGGTGTAGTTGTTCGGCCCGCCGGTGACCATGGTGAGGAAGCCGGCTTGCTTGGCCATCTGCTTGTCCATGTCGATGTCGTCGAAGAAGTGGCTGACGCGCTCGTCGGCGAGCATGCGCCGGTAGAACTTTTCGACGGCCTGCTGGATGGCGGCTTCGCCGCCGAGTGATTCAAAGAGGGTGGGCATGGGATTTCTCCGTGAATGGGGTTGGCTGGATATAACTGGTAAACAAGATACCTGTTTTGTCGACGGGTGTCGACCGGGTCTTGAACGGATCTCTACCGAAGTGGAAAACTCCGTCGCTACACTGCAGTCATGTCGAGCCAGAGCGACGGACAGAGCGAGAGTCGAGGGCCAGGAGCGCGCGAGGCCATCGGCGAACTGGTCGATCGGTACGCGGGTTCGGTGTACGGGCTTGGGCTGCGGTTCTGCGGCAACGCGACCGACGCGGAGGACCTGGTGCAGGAGGTGTTCCTGAACGCGCAGAAGGGGTGGGACGGGTTCCGGGGCGAATCGGACCCGAAGACCTGGCTGTACACCATCGCGGCGCGGGCGTGTCAGCGGATGCATCGCAAGAAGTCGGGAGAGCCGCAGCGGGTGGCTTCGCTGGACGCGGACCTGCCGTTCGGCGATCGACTGATCGCGATGATTCCGTCCGAGCAGGAGGACGGCGTGCAGGAACAGATCCGTCGGGAGGCAAGGGAGCGTGTGGAGGCGGCGATCGCCGCATTGCCGGAGGACTTTCGCGTGCCGCTGGTGTTGAAGGAGATCGTGGGTTTCAGTGTGCCTGAGGTCGCCCGGATGCTGGGGCTGCAGGAGGGCACGGTGAAGAGTCGCGTACACCGGGCACGCCTGAAGTTGCGCGAGGCGGTGGATGCGGTGCTGCCGCGTCACCCGGAACCGGCTCCGCCCCCGGCGTATGAACAGCGGGTGTGCCTGGATCTGCTGAACGCCAAGCAGGACGCGCTGGACCGGGGCGTGGAGTTCGATGGGGGCGTGATCTGCGATCGGTGCCGGTCGGTGTTTGCCTCGCTGGATCTGACCCAGCAGGTGTGCCACGATTTGGCGGGCGGGGAGTTGCCTGAGGGCGTGCGTGAGCGGCTGGAAATGGCCCTTCGGGCCTGAAGCGGGCTTCTGGCGGGCTGAGCGGCTACATTGGGAAAAAATCTGAGAAACGCGGGGATCGGCGGGAACGGTCGGGCGAGGGCGTGTCTCTCAGCTCACAGGGGCCGCCCGAAGCGGTCCCGGTAAGGAGCACTCGGCATGTTCATGCGAATGATCTACGACGAGAAACTGGCACAGGCGGCGTACCTGATCGGTTGTCAGCAGACGGGCGAGGCGATCGTGATCGACCCGGAGCGGGATGTGGACCGGTACATCGAGTTGGCGCGGGAAAACGGGCTGCGCATCGTCGCGACGGCCGAGACCCACATCCACGCGGACTTTCTTTCGGGTTCTCGCGAACTGGCTGAGCAGGTCGGCGCGAAGGTGTATGTCTCGGATGAAGGCGACGCGGACTGGAAGTACCAGTGGCTGGACCAGAAGGTCGGTGGAGGGTCGTACGACTATCAGTTGCTGAAGGACGGCGACACGATCCTGATCGGCAAGATCGAGATCCGCGCGATCCACACCCCGGGGCACACACCCGAGCACATGGTCTACATGGTCACCGATCACGGCGGCGGCGCAACCGAGCCGATCGGGATCGCGACCGGCGATTTCGTGTTCGTCGGCGATCTGGGCCGGCCGGACCTGCTGGAGACCGCGGCGCAGCAGGCCGGGGCGATGGAGCCCTCGGCGCGACGGCTCTATAAAACGGTTCACAAGCTCGACGATGTGCCGGATTTCGTGCAAGTCTGGCCGGGCCACGGCGCGGGCAGTGCGTGCGGCAAGGCGCTGGGTGCGGTGCCGATGAGCACCATCGGCTACGAGAAACGGTTCAACCCGGCGATCCGGGCGGCCAGCAGCGAACAGGCGTTCGTGGACTTCATCCTGAGCGGGCAGCCCGAGCCGCCGATGTACTTCGCGACGATGAAGCGACTCAACAAGGTCGGCCCGCCCGTGCTCGGCGGCGTGCCCCAGCCGAAGCAGATGGCGGCTGAGGATCTTCGGTCCGTTGATGCGAAGACCACGGCGATCGTGGACACGCGGGAATGGCCGGTCTTCCGGGGTGGGCATGTGCCGGGTTCGTTGTCGCTGCCGCTGATCAAGTCGTTCAACACAGACGCCGGTTCGCTGATCGGACCCGATGAGCCGATGGTGCTGGTGATCGAGCCGGATCGTCTGGACGAGGCGGTGCGTGATCTGATCCGCATCGGTCTGGACCGGATCGAGGGCTGGGTGGATGCTGCCTCGCTGGGCGAGTACGAGGACGAGACGCACGAGTTGGTCGGCACGCCGGAGGTGGATGTCGAGGAAGCGTCGAAACTGATCGAATCCGGCGCGGGCCGCGTGCTCGATGTGCGTCGGAAGACCGAATACAACGAGGCGCACCTCGACGGAGCGACGAACATCGCGCACACGCGCCTGATGTCTCGGCTTGATAAAGTGCCGGACGGGAAGCTCTTGGTGCACTGTCGCAGCGGGGTGCGCTCGGCGCGGGCCTCGGCGTATTTGCAGCGCCTGGGGCGCGAGGTGATCAACCTGAAGGGTGGGATTCTGGCCTGGCAGGACGAGCACGATGTAGTCAAGCCGTCGCAGACGGCGGGAGCGGTGTCGTGAACACGACTGCTGAAAGCGTTGAAGTGACCGATGTTTCTCCGGAACAACTGCGCCATTGGCAGCAGACCGGCGAGGCGGTGATCATCGATGTGCGTGAACCGTTCGAGTACGGGGAGGAGCGCATCGACGGTGCGGACCTGCACCCGCTGTCGGCGTTCGACGCGGAGGCGATCCGCGAGAAGTACGGCGACCGGAAACTGGTCTTCCAGTGCCGATCGGGGCGACGGTCGCTGGACGCCGCGGCACGCTACGCGAAGTGCGGCGGAGAGCCCTACCACCTCGCGGGCGGAATCGAAGCCTGGGCGGCGACCGGCCTTCCGGTGTACAAGCCGGTGGGCGCGCCGAAGATCGGCGTGATGCGTCAGGTGCAGATGACGGCCGGCTCGCTGGTGCTGATCGGAGTGCTGCTGGGGGCGTTCGTGAACCCGTGGTTCTTGATCTTGTCTGGGTTTGTGGGTTCCGGGCTGTTGTTCGCCGGGGCGACGGGCTGGTGCGGCATGGCGCTGCTGCTGGCGAAGATGCCGTGGAACGCCGGGGTCAACCAGTGCGGGGCGAATTGTTCGGTATCGTGAACTGACCTCCCACGCGCTGCGGCGCGAGAACGGAGCGGGTTGTGGTCGGAGCGATTGTGGGTGCCCTGCTGATCGGGCTGTCGCTCGGGTTGCTCGGATCGGGCGGCTCGATCCTGACGGTGCCGATCCTGGCCTATGTGATCGGTCGCCCGGATAAGAACGCGATCGTGGAGTCCCTGGCGATCGTCGGCGGGATCGCGGCGGTCGGCGCGGTGCAGTACGCGATGGCGAAGACCGTCGCGTGGCGCGTGCTCGCGCTGTTCGCGCCGATGAGCATCCTTGGCACGATCGCCGGTGCCTGGCTGGCGAGTTTCGTGGCCGGATCGGTGCAACTGCTCGTGTTCGGCGGCGTGATGATGGGGGCGGCGGTCGCGATGTGGAAGCGCGCGAGGGCGGTCGCTCCGACAGAGGTCGAGGCACCCCCCAACGCTCATCCCAAGGTGCTTCCTCTGGCGATCCAGGGCAGTGTGGTCGGGATCATGACCGGCTTCGTCGGTGTTGGCGGGGGGTTCCTGATCGTGCCGGCTCTGGTGCTCCTGGCGAAACTGGACATGCGCCACGCGGTGGGGACGAGCCTCGCGCTGATCACGATCAATTCGGCCTCGGCCTTCCTGAGTTACCAATCCCATCCCGCGCAACTGATCGAGCCCATCGACTGGAAGACCATCGGGCTGTTCCTGCTGATCGGCACGGTCGGCAGTTTCGCCGGTCGGCATCTGAACTCGAGGGTGAACCAGCGTGCCCTGAAGTCGGGGTTCGCGGTTTTCCTTGTAATTATGGCGATAGTTATTGTTTCGCGAGAACTATTACTGCTATACTAGAATATTTCCGGCACCAGACAGACAACGAACGGAGTGCCTCTCATGGATGTTGAACTGCTCAGTCGCCTGCAATTCGCCGGGACGATCATGTTCCACTACATCTTCCCGCCCCTCTCGATCGGGCTGGGGCTGCTGATGGTCATCTTCGAAGGGATGTGGCTGAAGACCGGTCACGCCATCTGGGAATCGACCGCGCGGTTCTGGACCCGGATCTTTGCGCTGAACTTCGCCCTCGGGGTGGCTTCGGGCATCGTGATGGAGTTTCAGTTCGGGACCAACTGGGCGGCCTATTCGCGGTTCGTTGGCGATGTCTTCGGCTCTGCGCTCGCGGCGGAGGGGATTTTCGCGTTCTTCCTCGAGTCGGGCTTCCTGGCGGTGCTGGTGTTCGGCTGGGACCGGGTCTCGCGGAAGATGCACTTCTTCTCGACGCTGATGGTCTTCCTCGGCTCGATGTTCTCGGCGGTCTGGATCGTGATCGCCAACTCCTGGCAGCAGACGCCGGCGGGCTACGAGATCCGTCCGGCGGTGGACGGTTCGGGCAACCCGGTGATCCTGGACGGGATCCCGCAGGTGCGAGCGGAGATCGTGGACTTCTGGGCACTGGTCTTCAACCCGTCGTCGATGGACCGCCTGTCGCATGTGCTGATCGGCGCGTTCATCACGGGGGCGTTCTTCGTGGCGTCGGTCGGGTGCTACTACCTGCTCCGTAACCGGCACATCGAGTTCGCCAAACGCTGCGTGAGTGTGGCCCTGCCCATCGCGGCGCTGTTCAGTGTGCTGGCGCTGGTGACCGGACACGACCAGGCCAAAGCGGTATCGATCAACCAGCCCGCCAAACTCGCCACCTTCGAGGGCCACTTCGAGACCGGTCCGGCGGACCTGTGGCTCTTCGGCTGGCCGGATTCGGAAACGGGCGAGGTGAAATACGGCGTGAAGATTCCGGGCATGCTGTCGTACCTGCTGCACTGGGATACCGAAGAACCGGTGACGGGTCTCGACATGTTCCACGAGGACGACCTGCCGCCGCTGTGGCTGCCGTTCCAGATGTACCACCTGATGGTGGCGTGCGGGATGTTCTTCATCGCGCTCAGTCTAGTGTCGGTGCTGCTGCTCTGGCGGGGGACCTTCTTCACGCATCGCTGGCTGATGCTGATCTGGGTTCCCTCGGTCATCCTGCCGTTCTTCGCGAACCAGGCGGGGTGGATCGCGGCGGAGGTCGGGCGGCAGCCGTGGATCGTGTATCCGACGCTGACCGATGATGCGAAGCAGATGCTCGAGAATGCGCAGCCGCTGCCTCGGATCGAACACAATGATGAACAGATCGTGCTGAAGCGTGGGCTTCGGACGAGTGAGGGGTTGTCGGGCGCGGTGAAGAGGGAGCAGGTGCTGGGTTCGATCGTGCTGTTCGGCGCGATCTACGCTCTGCTGTTTGCGCTGTGGGTGTATGTGCTGAACTCGAAGATTCACCACGGACCCGACGACCCGGACCAGCCGCACGCGCACCGCGAGAAGGGCGGGAAGTTCTTCGAGGTGGCGGGTGAGTTGGCGAACCCCGGGGGGCCGCGGTTCGCCGAGGCAGAACAAGGTGAGCGCTTCGAGAGCGATGCGGAAGGAGACCGCCCGTGAGTTACGACACGCTGACGATTGTCTGGTTCGTGCTGCTCGGCGTTCTGCTGATCGGTTACGCCATCCTCGATGGGTTTGATCTCGGGGTCGGCATCATTCACCCGTTCGTGGCGAAGAACGATCGCGAACGGCGCACGGTGATGAACTCGATCGGGCCGCTCTGGGACGGCAACGAGGTGTGGCTGGTCACCTTCGGCGGTGCGCTTTTCGCAGCGTTCCCGAACGCGTACGCCACGGTGTTCAGCGGCTTCTACTCGGCGTTCATGCTGCTGCTGTTCGCGCTGATCTTCCGGGCGGTGTCGCTCGAGTTCCGCTCGAAGGTTCACCACCGGTTCTGGCGGACCATCTGGGACTGGTGCTTCTTCGGGGCCTCCGGTCTGGCGGCGCTGCTCTTCGGGGTCGCGGGGGGGAACCTGATCGCGGGCATCGCGGTCAACGAGGCCGGCGATTACACCGGGACGATGCTCAACCAACTCTGGTCCCCCACGACCGGTCCGTACCCGCTCGTGGTCGGGCTGATGACCGTGGCGATGTTCGCGATGCACGGCGGGATCTACCTGTACCTCAAGACCGAGGGAGAACTGCAGGCGCGGGCGCATCGCGCGATGTGGGGTCTCTTCGGAACCTTCCTCGTGCTCTACATCTTCGCGACCATGTACACCCTGCACGCGGTTCCGAACGCCACGAGCAACTTCGAGCACGCGCCCTGGCTCTGGGTGGTGCCCGCGCTGAATGTTCTGGCGATCGCGAACATCCCGCGCGCGCTCTACCTGGGCAAGCCGCTGTACGCGTTCTTGAGCAGTTGCGCGACGATCGCGGCGCTGGCGACGCTGTTCGCCGCGGCGATCTTCCCGAACTTCGTGGTCTCGACGACGGACGCCGCGAACTCGGTGAGCATCTGGAACGCGAGGTCGAGCGAGAAGACGCTGGGCATTATGCTGATCATCGCGCTGATCGGGATCCCCTGCGTGCTGTCGTACACGGTGGCGATCTACTGGACCTTCCGAGGCAAGGTGAAGTTGGATTCCACGAGTTACTGATTGGCACGCCGGACCACGAAGAATTTTGCAAACTTTGGGAGTCGGCTTGCCGATGATTTGACAGTCTCTCTGAGACGGGTATAGTTCCCGCGTTCCTTTTGGAGATTGCTTCGTGTCGAACCGAATTCACCAGCCGCATTTCCTTGCGAAACCCTGCATGCGAAAAGTATGCCCGGGCGGCGGTTGTGTGGATTCTGGTTGTCGAGCGTAGCAACCCATCCACGAACTCAGTGACGAAGCACTGAGCACCACCGACCCGGGCGATACGGCGGTGGTGCTTGTCGTTTTTGGACACCTGCTTTCAGGCTTCCGCGCTTCACACCAAAGCCACCCACCTCCGCTCGATACGCCCTTGTGACCTTTCCCGACGAACCGCCGGCACAGCGATCCTGCGCGCGGCATGAATGCGAGTGTGACATGACCACCTTCACGAACAACTGGGCAAACCGTTCAACGAGTAACGCCGAATCGTGGTCTCGCGGCGTCCGCCCGCTCCGCTACGGGGCCGACCCCAGAGAGGTCGTCTCCAGGGATCGGAGCGCGCCGATCGCGCCGCAGACCGTGCGCGTGGCGAGCGAAGAGCAGCCGCTGCTGCTTGAGTCCGGCGTGGTGCTCGACGAGGTTGATGTGGCCTTTGAGACAATCGGACGCCTGAACGCCGCGGGAGACAACGCGGTGCTGGTGTGCCACCCGCTCTCGGCGGACACGCACGCGGCCCGGCGCGACTCGGGCGATCGGCCCGGCTGGTGGGAGACTATGATCGGGCCGGGCCTGCCGATCGACCCGGCACGCGACTTCGTCATCACCGCGAATGTGCTCGGCGGGAGTTTCGGCACGACCGGGCCGACCTCGATCGATCCGAACACCGGTGAACCCTGGGGCCCCCGCTTCCCGGTCGTGACCGTCGGCGATATGGTGCGCGTGCAGCGTCGGCTGCTGGATGCCCTGGGCATCACGAAGCCGGTCACCGTGATCGGTGGCGGACTCGGCGCGCTGGTCGCGCTGGAGTCGTCGATCCGTGAGCCGGAGCGCGTGGGGCGGGCGGTGGTGCTGGGGGCCGCGGCACGCCGACAGGCGCAGGCACTGGCGATCGGTTCGCTGGCCAGACGGGCGGTGCAGAGCGACCCGAACTTCCGCGACGGCTGGTACGCGCCGGATCGGCGACCGACCGAAGGGCTGTCGATCGCGCGTGGTCTGCTGCACTCCAGCGAGCGATCGGCCGCGCTGCTGGAACGCCGCTTCGGGCGTTCGAGACGGGATGAAACCCGCTCACGCTTCACACTGGAGAACGATCACAGCGTGGAGTGGTACCTCGATGCGACGGGCGGACGGTTTGCCGACCGCTTCGATGCCAACGCGTTCCTGCACTTAAGCAAGGCGGCGGACCTGTACGACGCGGCGGCGGGTCGGGGCGGGTTGGTTCGCGCGATGCAGCGGGTTCAGGCGCGGACCCTGTTCGTCGGCTTCAGCAGTGATGGAGTCCACCTGCCGGGGCAGACGCTGGAACTGCACACCGCCGCGTTGGAAGCGGGCGTGGACAGCCAGGCGACGCTGATCGAGACCAGTGAGGGGCACGAGGCGTATCTGACGCCGGACGCGGAACTGCGTCGTGTGGTGCGGGAGTTTCTCGACCTCACGAGCAACGAAGAGAGGAGAGAGGGGCGGTGAGGCGCACGGGGCGTGGCAGCATCAACCGGAACGACCGACGCGGATGGAGAGAGACGCGGAAGTCGTTTCTGTGCCCGGTTGAATCGCCGATCGGATGCCGCGTCCCGTACGCCGAACCATCCCGGAACCCCGGGCGCGGACCGAGAGTGATGGCTCGGTTCGCGCTCGGGTGGACGGGACACCCGCTGACGATCAATCCGCTTTGGCGCGCACGGCCCGCGGCTGGAAGATCGCGCTGGCGTGCTGGGTGGGCTGATCGCGCTTCACACGGACGCAGCCGATCTTCGTGATGCGCTCCCACGCCGATTTGGCGTTCTCCTTCGAGTACTCCGTGCCGATGAAGCGCCGGTTCAGTTCGCGAGCAACCACCGGAGTCGTGCCGGAACCCACGAAGGGGTCCATGACCAGATCGCCCTCGCGCGAGCAGGCGCGGATGACGCGCTCAAGGTAGACCTCGGGGATCTGGTTGTCGTGGTAGTGGCGACGCTCGGCGTTGTTGCCCTGGATGCGCCCCCAGTACTTGCCGTACCACACATCCATCGGCACGCGCTTGCCGGCGGTGCCTTCCTTCTTGTTGTGGGTGCGCGGGTCGAAGTAGGTCGTGGCGCGATCGGAGGCCTCGAGGATCTCGTCGGTGTGCCACTGGCGATCTACGGGGTCCTTCGCGAAGTACAGTGCGTGGACCTTGCTGTTGATGAAGCGCCCGGTGGTGTTCTGTCCGAAGCGGTAGTGCCAGATGCACCAGTTGACCATCGACAGGCCGCGCCCCTTGAGGTGCATGACGATCTCGGCGGCGGTGTCGTCGGGGATGTTGACCCAGATCGAGCCGTTGGGCTTGAGCGCGCCGATGCACAGGTCGAGCCAGTCGGCGGTGAACTGGAGGTAGTCCTCGCGCGGCATGGAGTCTTTCCACTCGTCGTACGCGCGGTTCCAGTTGAACGGGGGGTCGGCGAAGATCAGGTCCACCTCGCTCGCGGCGACCTCGGGGATGCGCGGCAGAACCTCGCGACAGTCGCCGACATACACGCGCGTATCCGGGTCCTTGGCCTGATGAGTCGGCTTGAGCACCTTGGGGGTCGTGGGCTTCTTCGACTTCGATTTGGACTTGGGCGTTGGCTTGGGTTCGATTTCCGGCATGGTGATCGCTCTTTTTATTGGGTGCCGTACATGCGATCGCCCGCATCGCCCAGGCCGGGGAGGATGAAGCCGTGTTCGTTGAGACGATCGTCGAGCGCGCCCGCGTAGATCGGGACTTCGGGGAACTCCTCGGCGAAACGGGTCACGCCCTCGGGCGCGGCGACGAGGCAGAGGAACCGCACATCGGTCGCGCCCTGGTCGAAGAGCATCTGGGCGGCCTTCGCCGCGGACCCGCCGGTAGCGAGCATGGGGTCAACGAGGATGACCGGGCCGGTGTCGAGATCGCGCGGGAGTTTGGAGAGGTACTGCGTGGGGAGCAGGGTCTTCTCATCGCGGAACAGGCCGATGTGTCCGACGCGGGCCTCGGGCATGACATCGAGCACGCCCTCGGCCATACCCAGCCCGGCTCGGAGGACGGGGCAGACGGTGATGGCGGCCGTGATCCGCGTGCCGCGATGCTTGCCCATCGGGGTGTCGATCTCGACGGACTCGCAGGGGAAGGTGCGGGTGACTTCGTAGACCATGAGCCCGGCGATCTGGGCGATGAGGGCCCGAAAGGCCCGGAAGCTGGTCTGCTTGTCGCGCAGGTAGGTCAGTTTGTGCTGGATTAGCGGGTGATCGAAGACCTGCAGGGTGGGGAATTTCGGGTGCGGCTGGGGCATGGTGGATCACAGGGTATCGCAAGCCGGGACATCGCGCCAGAGTTCAAAAATCCGCCCTGAGGATGGGATAAGCGGGGTTTCGGGCATCCAGTTGGCGACAGGGCTTGACGGAACCGATGAACGCGTTACGCTGTGTGGCCCGACACGGTCCGCATGGGCCGGGAAGGGCGATTTTGTGCAGATCATGGGGCCGTAGCTCAGCTGGGAGAGCGCTTGCATGGCATGCAAGAGGTCGTCGGTTCGATCCCGATCGGCTCCACTTTGAAGACCTCGGACGCGAGTCCGGGGTTTTTTTGTGGATCTGCTCAGGGGGCATCAGCGGAGGTATCCGCTGGCCACGCCCTCGGCGGGTAGCGATCGTAAAAAGAAAGACCCGCCGGGGTGGCGGGTCTTTCCGGGGTTTGGGCTTCGCAGCTCGATTACGCGTGAGCGCGACGACGGCGGGCGCAGGTGAGCGCTCCCATCGTCAGCAGTGCCGCGGAGGAGGGTGCGGGCACCACCGAAATCGTGAAGCTGTCAAAGATGAAGCCCATAGGCTGGAAGGGGCCGTCTTCGAGGCCCCAGTTGAAGACCTGCAGGCCGGTGAAATCGTAGGTTCCGACAGCACCAAGGATATCGAGTGAATCCAGGCGATCGCCACCGTAGGTCGCGGAGAACAGAGCCCGGAAGGTTTCACCGATCTGGGCGGGCTCGTCGGTCGCGACGCCGATCGGGAACTGATCAGGGTGCTCGGCGAGATAGAACCCGTCGACTGCCGGGTCGTTGTCCCGGATGATGAAGTAAGGGGCCGCATCGTTGGGATAGGGGTTCGCCATGCCGCCGGTGATGCCATCAAGGGTGAGCGCGAAGGACGACGAGATGATCTCGTAGCCGCGGGTCGGGAAATTGGTGCTGTCCAGGAAGTTGTTGGTATCGACCTGGAAGCTCATGACGGCTGAATCGCCGGGATTGACATCGGCCCATTGACCGATGTTCACTCCACCGAAATCGACGGAACCGACGATGTCGATCTGAACAATCTCGGCTGAAGCGAGGCCGGTCAAGGCGGTCAGGGCTGCGGCTGCGATCGCGATCTTCTTCATCTCATATCTCCCTTGTCATCTGCGTGGTGCGAAGGATCGCACGGGTCTGATTGGATGGACGCAGCCACGCCACGACCCATCGTTATCGGCAAAGTACCTGCGCATCTTTATCCCGTCAATTTTCCCATGGGAAAATTGCTGAGAAACTTTGCGCTCTACGCAAAATTCGGTATGCTCAAGGTACTTCGCTGGAGAACTGAGCAGAAATGCCGACCGATACCCGAACACATGCCCCGAAACCATTCTCCGAACCCGGCACCGAACGGTTCGATGAGGCGTTGGACCAGACCTATCAGGGAGTTCGGGGAGCACTGACCGAGGTTCTCATCAGCGCGAAGGCCGATCCGTCGCGCCCACAGGACATCGCTCGGCGGTTCGGGATCAACAAGAATCTGGCCTGGAAGATCTCCAAGATCATCGCGGTCCCCGAGCCGCACTCGATGATTTCCAACCTCCCCGGGGACACCGGGATGGACCGGATCCTCAGCGCGTTCGAAACGGGCGGCGCATCCAAGGAGAGTGTCCACGCGGCTCGTCAGGCGATTGCCAAGTTCGACCGGATGGTCGAGATGCATGTGGACGACCGCTCGACGCTGCAATTGGTGCTGTCGAGCAATGCGCCGCACAAGGTGCCGCAGGAACACCTGCACGCGACGCGCAAGATGGCGTTCCAGGGGAACAGCGCGATCTGGGGAGTGCAGGCGCGGGTGCGGATGGCCTCGTTCTTCCTTGCACCGAACGCCGCCGACCCGACGCGACTGGACACCGCGAGCATCGGTGGTTTGATCGATGTGCGTCGGTTGCGTGCCGATGTGAGCGTGCCGCTGTTCATGCGGTTTGCTTACAACGACGATGGCTCGGTGCGTACGGACGCGAAGATCGAACCGATCTGCACATCTGGTGAAGCGAACAACCCGCTCATGTTGATGCAGGATTTCTGCAGCAGCCCGAACCCGCCGTTTCAACCCATGACTCGGGGTGATGCGACGCGTTACCTGCTCTCCCCGGGGCCGATCGGGAACTATGGTCGTCAGACCTGGGTGTTCGGTGAGTTGGTTCGGGACTTTGCGAGCATCTACGCCGACGAACACAACCGTGTGGGCGAGCACGCGGTGCCGATCCAGTTGCCGACGGAGTGGCTGGTGTGCGATCTGCAGGTCCATCGCGATCTGGAGTTTGCGATGGCACCGAGGCCGCTGGTGTACAGCCTGGTGGGTACTCAACTCGGTCCCGCTGAGGATTCCGAGTACGACCGGCTTCCGATCGCGGAAGAGATCCAGAGCACGGGACACGCGCCGCCCGCGCTGGCGACCCCCTTGATGCCCGAGTACCCGAAGATCGTGGAGCGCGTCTATACGAGGCTCGGTTGGAACCCCAAGGATTTCCACGGGTTCCGGTTTGTAATGCGCTATCCACCCATGCCGTGCTCCGTGGTGATTCAGCACGATCTGGCGACACGCTAATCCGAGGGATCAGTCGCTTCGATTGCGTTTGATGGACCGGATCGCGCTGAGGGTTTCGGCGGGATCATCGGCGGCGAGGGTCGCATCTGTCGGTGCCGGTTTCGATTCGGCCTTGTTCGTTTCACCGATGGCTGGCTTCGGCATGGTGGCCCGGGAAGGCTTCACTCTCGCGCGGGCTTGGCGTTTGGCGCGGGCGTTCTCGATGGCGAGGCTCGCCTGGCGAGATACGCTGGTTTGCGAGAACAGCAGCGTGCGTCGTTCGAGCACTTCCAGGAACAGGAGAATCGCGGCGAGGGTGTACAGCCACGGCGCGATTGACTGGAATCGGGTGGTCACCGGGAGTTGCGCCCAGATCTGCGCGAGGTCGGTGCGGGCTTCGCCGCCGGAGATTTCGGCGATGTCTCGGAGCAGGCGCAGGCCGACTTCGGGGTTGGCCGGACGGTGCTCGGCCTCGTAGGGGAGGGTCATCGGGGAGAGCGCGATGGTTTCGTCCCCGCCGAGATCGACGGTCGGGGCGATGACTTCGTTGGCGCGAAGCGGGATCTCGGCGACGAGGCGATCGGCTCCGGAGGCGCGGAAGGCGAAGCCTTCGGTGCGCAAGGGCTGGGTGGCGGTCGCTTCTCGGACGACGCGGACGGACGGTGTTGAACCGAGCGGGCGGTTCGGGTCGGTGTACAACTCGATGCGGGCGACACCGCCCTCGGTGCGCTGGATGGCCACGACCTCGCGCGATTCTTCGTCGGGCTGGAGGATGGAGCGCGCGAGCCCGGTCAAGAGTTCGGGGTACTGGTTCCAGTCGGCAATGGCCCCGGTGTGCTCACCGTCCACTTCCCCGGCGTAGATGGCGGTTCTGCCAAGACCGGCCTGCCAGTGCGCCACCAGAGGCGCGGTGTACTCGTCGATGCTCGTCGCCCCAAGCGTGGCACCGTCTCGCAGGTAGGAGGGGTTGTAACCACCGAGCGGATTGGGGGAAGCGAAGGGCACACCCAGCAGATTGCTCAGGGCTCCGGTGAGTGCGGGCTGGACGGGGTCTTTCAGGAACGCTCCACGGGACGCGGCGTAGGTGTCCTGGGTGAAGATCTGCGGGAGCAGGCGGGCATCGGTAGTGAAGTAGGAGCGTCCGCCGCCTTTGAGAGCGATGTCTTCCAGGAGTTTGGCGTCGGAATCGGTGGTGGTTCCCAGTCCGACGACACTGACGGTGATGCCGGCACGCGTCGCCGCGGCGAGGAGAGTCTCGTAGTCGCCGGGCATCTCGGAATCCGCGGCATCGGAGAAGAGGATGATGTGCTTCGCGCCTGCGGTGGCCCGTTCGAGCATATGCAGCGATGCGACGAGTGCTTTGTTGACATAGATGCCGCCCCCTTCGGAGCGGATGCGTCGGAGGTCACTGAGGATCGGACCGGGATCATCGAGGCGCTGGAGGGGGACCACGGTGTGCGGCTCGGTATCGACGGCGATGGAACCGAACTCATCGAACTGGGTGAGGAGTTTCACGACAGATGCCGCGGCCTCGCCGGCGAGTTCCATCTTGGTCTTGCCACCGGCGACGGGCATGGCCATCGAGCCGGAGCGGTCCATGGTGACGACGACGGCGAGTGAAAGTTTGCGTCGATCGCTGCGTAACTCGAATGAGACCGGGAGGACGGCTTCGATGGGGGATTCGTAGTACCCGCCCGCACCAAAGGAGCGCTGGCCACCGGTCATCAGCAGACCAAGGCCAGCGTCTTCCACAAGGCGGGCGATGGTTTCGGCGGCGTCGAGACCGATGGACTGGATCGGGACATTTTCGAGAACCGCACCGCCGTAGCCCGCGAGGGAGGCGAGGGACAGGTCGGCCTGCTCGGGGGTGGTGGTCTCCACGGGCAGCCCCGAGCCGGCAAGCAAGCGCGCGAGGCCCGCGCCTGGCGTTTCAGTGACGATGAGCAGCGGGCGGACATCGCGGACACCGACGAGGATGCGGGCGCGGTTGTTCTCGGGGCGAGGGTCGTTTTCTGATCCTCTGAGGATCAATTCGTAATCGGCGGTGTTGGCGGTGCGTGCGGCTTGTCGAAACACCAGCCGGGTGGGAACCGGGCCGACCTCGATCGTGCCACTGGCGACGACGGTCCCGGAGCGCAGCAATTCGTACGAGGCGGTCTGCGGCGCGGGCGCGACCGCCCAAGCGGTGAGCAGGAAGGCTTCGTTGAGAGATACGCTGGTGGGCGCTTCGATGCGTTCGATCGCAAGGTCGTTCTGCGATGAGCGGGCAAGCGAGCGGTAGTCGATGGGGATCGAGCGTCCTCCGGCGATCGCGGCGATCTCGCGGGCGCGGGTGTCGGAGGCGGCCCCGTCGGAGATGAGGAGCATTCGCGCGGGCTGATCGGGTGGAACGAGCGAGAGCGCGAGTTGCAGCGCACTGGCGATGTTGGAGGCACCCGGGTCGGGCCTGGTGGTGAACTGCTCCAGCGCCCCACGCCCCGGCGGAATATCGACGAAGGGCCGATCCCCGAAACTGATGACGGCGAGACGGTCGCTGGAGCGCATGCTGGATCGCAGCGAGGCGATGGCATCGAGTTGATCGCGCTCGGCGGAGGCAGGCATCGAATCGGAGCGATCGGCGACCACGATGGTCAGGCCGCCATGCTGCTCGGAACGGATGCGAGGCTCGGCCATCGCGAGAACGATGGCGACGATGAGCAGGGCGCGAAGGATCTGCCAGGGGCGGGTCGGACCTTTGTAGAGCCACCACAAGAGGCCGAGGGGAAGCGCGAGCAGAAGCCAGGCGGGCTGGGCGAAGGTCATACGCTGCCCCCTCGACGGTAGATGCCCAACACGAGCAGCCCGTGCGCGATCAGTGCGGTCGTGGCAAGAAGGGCCAGCAGCCAGGCGATGTTGCGTGTCGTGGCCGCGCTTTCGACGCCTTCGATCTGCGTCGGCTCAACGACGAGCGTCTCGGCCTCGCGCAGATCGCTCTCGGACGGGGCGATCGACAAGACGCTGAGCGGGTAGGTGTGCCGGCCGATCGCGACGGTGTAACGCCCGGGTTGGAGCGGGGTGTACTCGGTTTCACGCAAACGGAGCGTGCGGGTTTCACCGGTGGGGTCGGTCACGATGATCGGATCAACGGAATTGCTGGGCGTGGCGATGCGTACGGGCTGGCCGATACGGGTATTGGTCGTCACTGGCCCGGGCCGGGCGGCGCGGCGCTGGCGGGCGGCGTTGGAGAGCAGCACCGGCCAGACGATATGGTCGCCAAGGTTGGAGGCATCGATCGCGAGGCTCAGGAGCGTCTCTCGTCCGCCGGAAGCAAACCGGCGGTGCTCGATCACGGTGGTACTGGCGAGCACGAGCAGCGGGTCGATGCGAGCGCCGAGGGCTTCTTGGGATTCCGGGAGTGGTGAATCCAGATCGGTGGCCCAGATCAGCCCGGACAGATCGAGGCCTTCGGCGAGTTCGTGTTCCCGGTTGAGGATGAGGGGGCCGGAGTAGGCGTTGGCTTCGCTCTCCGGAGCAAGGACACGGAACGCCCAGGCACCGGATGGCGCGGGAGCGGTGTCGTCGGTAATGAGCAGTTCGGGCGGAGAGACCGTGGCGAGCACCACCTCGGGGTCGGCTTCAATCCAGCGCTGGGCCGCGTTCTGGAGGTTCTGGTTCTCGGCACGGATCACGATCGCCACAGGTCGTGTGTCTTCGGGGACGAGAGTGATGATGTCGTCCGCGACGAGGGCGTCGGGAGGCTCGAGGCGGAGCGTCACCTCTGCCTCGGCGTCGATTGGCAGTCGGAAGCGGGAAGTCTGGCCGGCGGCGATTGTGACCGACTGCGACTGCGGCTCTGCGCCGTCGCGCTCGATCATGATGGTTCGCGAGGCGGGCTGGCCGGTGTAGTTTGTCAGTTCGACCACGCACGCGGGCGGACCGCTCGCGCTTCGTGCGGCACTCGTGAAGCCAACATTGTCAGCCGGACTGCCGAGGGCAATCCAGCGCACGCGTGGGCCGAGGTCAATGTCGGCGGGCGGGGCGTGGTCCGTGAGCACGACGATGTCAGTGCCTCCGGTCGCGAGATTCAGGCCGAGCCGGATCGCGCCGAGCAGGTCCGCGCTGCCGGATTGGGCGGTCCACGGCTCGAGCGCCTCATCGGCCTGAGCCTTGGACTCAAAGTTCATGCCGAGCAGACCCGGGGTGTCCGCGGCGAGGATGAAGGCGGCGCGACGGGGAGAGTAGCGACCGAGGACTGCTTCAAGTTCTTCCCTGGCTCGTTCGCGTGCGCTGCGCCAGTCCGTGGCCGTGGCCTGCATGGACATGGAATCATCGAGGACGACGATGAGCGATCGCCCCGAGGTCTGCGCGGTGAGCAGCGGGACCGCCGCGGCGAGGGCGAGCAGGGCGACCATGAGCAGTTCGAGGGCCAGCAGCCAGGGGGCCTTGAGTGTCTCGCGCTGGCGACCGGCGCCGCCGGGCTGGATGAGTCCCTGCCAGAGCATCAGCGAACTCACTGGCTCTTCGCGCGGACGACGGTGGAAGATATACACACCCACCACCGCAATACCGATGGCGAGCGCGGAGAGGAACAGCGGTGAGCCGAGGGCGACATTCACTGGGCGGCCCTCAGCAGTCCTGCGCCGGTGAGTTCACGCACAGCGAACGATGCATCGAACGGTGATCGCGCCACGAGTTCGATCAGGCGGGCTCCTGCGGAATAGGCGGCGTCTCGGAGCATCGCGGCGTGCGCGTTGAAGCGCTGACGGTACTTGGAGGCGATGTCGGGAGTGAGATCGACCTGGAGCGTGGCGCCGGTTTCACGATCACGCAGGAGCAGCGAGCCGCGCGAGCCGGGGTCGGCGTCGGCCTGGGCGAGAACCTGCACGATGACGAGCGCGTGCGTGCCGCGGGCGAAGTCTCGGAAGAGTTTGGTGAAATCGCAGGGGAAGAGCAGGTCGGACACGATGATGCGCATGCCCTGCGTGGCGCGCGAGGCGCGGAGGACCGGGGAGGCGTCGGCGAGGGTGGCGGTGCCATCGAATGCGTCCCAGTTCAGCGTGCGCGGGTCGCGCACGCCGACCGGGCGCGGCGAAGCACTGCGTACCGAGGCAAAGCGGGTGGTGAGCCCGGTGCGGACCGAGGCCGCGCAGAGTGCGCTCGCGACGCCGAGGGCGGTATCGGCCTTGGGGGACTCGGGCAGGTCCATCGAGCGCGAGCCGTCGAGGATGATCTCGATCGAGGGGCTGATCTCTTCGCGGTGGCGCCGGATCATGACGCGATCGGAGCGGGCGTAGACCTGCCAGTCGATGCGACGGATGTCGTCCCCGGGTTCGTACTCGCGGAAGTCCATGAACTCGATGGACTGGCCGATGCCCCGGCCCATGAGTTCCCCGCTGCGTCCGGAGACGATGCGCGCGAGGTTCAGCGAGCATCCATCGGCGGCGCGGATCCCCGCGTCGACGGCGCGGCGCCAACGAGCAGCATCGGTTGGCGGGGCGACGGGCTCAGGCATCGGGCTCGCTTTGCGGCGGCGTTACGGGGGCGGGAGTGGACTCTGGAGCGTTGGCAACGGGCTGAGTGGGCTGCGCTGGGAGCGGGCCATGGCGTAACTCCTCCTTCGACTCGCGATAGATGCGCATGACCTTACCGATCGACTTTGAAGCGAAGAGCAGGCCGACGACGAGCATGACAATGGCAATCACGAGGCGCGTGCCGTGTTCCTCACTCTCGGACCAGATGATCGCAGACACCGGGTTCAACATGGACAGGTTCTCGTCATCCAGGTCCCGTGAGTTGCCGAGGAGGGCGACCATGAGCATGGGAACAAGTGATACGGCGGCGACGATCAGCATGGTGATGGCCGGGGTCATCACGGTTCCCTTGGAGAACTTCTTGAGCATTCCGTCGCGCAGGCTGATCGCGATGAGGTTGTAGGCGATGGCCATCATCATGGAGGCAGCGGTCATCACGACGGTTGCAGCAAGAGTTTCTTCAAGAAGGTACGAGCTGTAACTCGGGCCGAAGAGACTGGAAACCGATTCGAAGCACACGAGGCCGATGAGGAGCACTCCAGTCATCGCAGCACACCAAACCAGACCCGCGAAGCAACCCGAGGAAAGCAGGATGCCGACCGGGCGCCGCAAGGGGTGCCTGAGCATCTTTGAGTGCAGCACACGGGCACCAGGGTCGCGGCGCTCACCGCTGGAGATGAGGGTCGCGGCCAGGAGGATGATCAGCCAACTGCCCTGCCAGAACATCACGATGTCCGTATCGCCGATCAAGCCTGCGATCACCGCAAAGACTCCATAGGAGAGCAAGATCGCCAGCGTGATGTAGAGGCGAGGCAGGAACGCGCGGTTGCTGGTGAATGGCGCGACGCAGGCGGTGCTGAGGGTAAACAGCAGCCCGATGCCGAGCAGAATCGAGATCGTCGCAGTGAGGACTCTCATCCAGTCGTCGAAGCCGTACTGCGAGACCGAGGTTTCACCGGTCAACGAAATCCACATAAACAAGGTACCAATGATCTGAAGGCATGCAATCACGCCAAGAATTCCCAGGATGACCCGGATCACGATGCTGGTGGGGAGCACGGCGAGGAAGACCGCGACCTGGACTGCCGCGAAGATGACCAACAGATCAAAGGCGAGCCAGTAGCCGATGGTGGGCAGGTCGATGCCACGAAGCAGGTAACTGACTGTCACAAAGGGTGTCGCGGTTGCGAACATGAGCATGGTGATGAGCATGCCCGCAGCGAGTTTGCCCCGGATGATGGCGGCGGGTTTGAGCGTGGTCGTGAACAGCAGGTCTGCGGCAACGCCAGACTTCTCTCCCGCAGCGCGAATGGCGACATAGATCGGTACGAACAGGCCGCAGACCACAAGGAGGATGCTGTTGAAGGTCAGGAAGGTGTCCCAGCCCTTCGCCTCTCGCTCAAGGCTGAAATCATCGTTGGCGAAGAGCAGGATGATCATCGCGCCGATCAGCAACGACACGATGAACAGGGACAGCACGGCGACAACCGCACGGGATCGCACCGCCTGACGGGATTCCTTGACGACGATCGGGTTCACGCGATCACCAAGGGTGTCGAGGCGGCGTGTGAGGGTGGACAGGATGCTCACTGGACCTCTCCCTTCGTGACATTCATGAACAGTTTCTCGAGACCGGCGCGGGCTTTTCGGAATTCGAGGATGCGATGATCGCGCTGGATGAGGTGGGCGAGCAGGGCGGAGGCCTCATCGTCGCCGCCGAGCACACCCGCTTCGTAGATGCGTCCGGCGCGGGCGGCGTGGGCGACGGCCGGGTGCTCGAGGAGGTCTTCGAGCAATTTGTCGGTCGCGTCGATCGCGCTGATGGACCAGAGCACCGCGTCGCTCGCCGGGTCGTCGCCGATCCCGGACTTGTGGATCTCGTCCATCGTGCCGGCGCGGAGCAAGCGACCCCGCTCGATGATGACTGCGCCGTCGGAGACCTCTTCGAGTTCGTTGAGGATGTGGGAACTGATGAGCACCGCCTTGCCACGCTCGGCGAGGGCGAGCATCAGTTCGCGCAGTTCGATGCGGGCGCGAGGGTCGAGGCCCGCCGCGGGCTCATCGAGGATGAGCAGTTTCGGATCGTGCACCAAAGCCCGGGCGAGGCTGACGCGCTGCTTCATGCCCTTGGAGAGCGAGCGGAGTGTTTTGTCGCGAAGCGGGCCGAGGCCGGTGAACTCGATCAGTTCCTTGAGGACGATGGAGCGCTCTCGTCCGCGCAGGCCGAATGCCCGTGCGAAGAAGTCGAGGTACTCGTGGACCACGACATCGAAGGGCGATGGCAGGTTGTCGGGCATGAAGCCGAGCATGCGCCGAGCCATCTCGGGGTAGCGCAGGACGGAGACATCATCGAAGAAGACATCGCCGCCGTCGGGCTCGTCGAGCGTGGCCATGATGCGCATGGTCGTGGTCTTGCCCGCGCCGTTGGGGCCGACAAAGGCGAAGATCTGCCCGGAGGAGAAGGTGAACGACAGGTTATCGACGGCGCGCGTGGTGCCGAACTCTCGAACGAGATTCTCAACGCGGATCTTCATGGCTTGGCCTCCGATTCCGCACCCTCGCTGGCGTGCAGCCCGATGACGACTTCGCGGGCTTTGCGCTCGCCAACCTTGTCGATGCCGAGGGGCGAGAACAATGGCTCGTCGATGATGGCGATGTAGCCGTCAGCCTGGATGAACTCATGGGGGCTGCTGGCCAGACGCGCGGCCGCACCGGCCGGAAGCGAGCGGTTCGAGAGTGCGTAGAAGTCCGGTCTGTTCGGACGATCCGCATTCAGGAAGGTTTTGCTCATAGGCACGCGTCCACCAGCCGGGATCGTGTCCGCCTCGAAGATCGTGCCGTCCGGACCGCAATACAGCAGTCGCGCGATGGGCACCCCGAGTCCGTTGAGGGCGACCGGGTTCCCCTGAGCATCGGTCTCGATGAGCACACGCTCGCGACGGGAGGTGTGCTCGCGGGTCCAGAAGTGAGCCGGTTGACGCGAACGCACCCAGCCGGTGCTGAGCGATTGCCGGTCACCGAACTGCATCGTCACCCGCTGCCCGTCGGCGAGGCGCTGGTAGTTGGTGCCGAGCAGCGGTGTGACTTCGGTCTGCATGGAGAACGACAAGCCGCCTCGGGGAGTGAGCGGCGCATAGAACGCGATCTGGGACGAAGTCGAGGCGACCTGATTGCGCTGATCGAGCACGGTCACCGCCGCGAGGCGTGAAGTGCTCGATATCCCGTCATAGAGGAAGCCGTACACGAAAACCGTGGCGGAGAACAGCAGACCGAGGAGGGGTGCGGTGACAAACAGCAGCGTCCGCCGGTTGCTGCGCGCGAGCATGATGAGGTTGACCGGACCGACGAGGATCGCGAACACGACGAGAAAGACGAAGGTCATGCGACGCGGAACGCCGCTTTCTTCGACCACCTCCATGTTTCGGTTGGCATGCTGAAGATCCACGACTTGATCACGATTGCCGATGGTCTCGGCCAAGCGGTTGAAGAACCATTGCCGGATGAACCCACGACGGGCTTTGACGAGTGTGGTATTGTCCGTCCAGAACACCTGCCCAAAGCCCAGAGACGCTGAGGGCATTTCCAAGACGCTCTGGTTTCGACCCGGGGCCATCAGATCCTGGGTGTCCCAGTTCAGTCCGTACTGATTCGACAACGAAGCGAGCCCACCCTCGGTCGGGTTGGTGCCACCCAGGATGATGAGATTGCCGCCAGCGTGGACTGCGCCGACAAGGGCATCGCGCACGCCAGAGGGGAGTGACTCAAACTCGCTGGCGGTCACGACGATGGCGAGGTACCGGGAGTACTCCAGCCAATCATCCGGCCAGTTCGCGGCGACGCGACTCGAACGAATGACCTTGCATGTCTCGGAGCCCGAAGGAGAATACGACGAACCGGAAGACACCGAGGAATCTGAAAGGATGTCCTCGAGTTCGCTGACCGTCGCGCCACCAATGGCGTTACTGACGAGCACCAGGTGGTGCATATCGACGGTCGGCCCCCCCCAGTACATGTGACGGGCATTCTGCTGCTCGATGCCGTGCCAGGACGAGCCGACCCGGAGTGGCTCGTTCGCGCGGCGCCCGTCGATGTACACCGACGCGCCCATCGGTTCGAACCGAATCGGCGGCTGATAGAGAGGCAGTTCGACCGTCGAGCCTGCGGGCACGCTTGCGCTGCCGCTAATCGTGGTGATCGGTCCATCGGGGTCGGTCAGAACGATGCGGACGGTGTGGTCTTCGGGGCTGGTGTTCTGCAGGATGAAACGGAACGAGGCGTAGCCGTAACTGCTCTCGCCACTTGCCGTGATATCGCGGATTTCGATACCGCCGAAATTCTGCGCGCTGGCAGACACCGACGCGATCAAGCCAAGCGTGATCGCGCACAGAAAACAAAGCACTCGGTTCATCGCGTCTGCTCCTCCGCCTCGAGACGGACACCCGAGGGCAGGTCCAATCGGACCGGGTCGATCGCTTTGATCAGGTCGCGCACGACATCGAACGCGTCGATACGCTCGAAACCGGCGTCGTGGTTCAGGATGATGCGGTGGTTGAGCACATGCGGCGCGACGGCCCGGACATCCTCGAAGCCCGCGGTCGGACGACCGGCGAGCAAGGCCTGCGCCCGTGCGGCTTCGGCGATGCCGATGGCGGCGCGTGGCGACGCGCCGTGTTTCACGAACCGCTGGATAGGCTCGGGAGCCACATCGCTGGTCGGATGGGTCGCGTTGACGAGCCGGGCGATGTACCGGGCCACGGCCGGTGGCAGCACGATCCGCTCGATGGAGTTGAGCAACGCATCAATCTGGTGTGGATCAGCCACCGGTTCCAGACGGGGCGGCTCGCCACGCCGGCGCGTAGAAATGATGCGTTCGAGGGTGGATTCCTGGGGCAGACCGACTTGCAGTTTGAACAGGAACCGGTCGAGTTGCGCTTCGGGCAGCGGGTAGGTGCCTTCGAGTTCGACCGGGTTCTGCGAGGCGAGCACGAAGAACGGCCTGGGCAGATCGCGGGTTTCGCCGAGCGTGGTCACGCGGCGTTCCTGCATGGCCTCCAGCAGCGCAGATTGGGTCTTGGGCGAAGCGCGGTTGATCTCGTCGGCGAGGAGGATGTTGGTGAAGACCGGCCCCGGTCGGAACTCCATCCGCCGGTCGCCGCCCTCTGCTTGCTGGAGGATCGTCGAGCCAACGATGTCGCTGGGCATGAGATCGGGTGTGAACTGCACACGCCGGAACCCGAGACCGAGCAGATCACCGAGGGCCTGGATGAGCGTGGTCTTGCCGAGGCCGGGCATGCCTTCGAGGAGGATGTGCCCGCGGCTGAGGATGCCGACGAGCACCATCTCGTGCAGGGCCTCTTGGCCGAGCAGCACCGCATCCATGGCGCCGAGCACGCGACGGGCGGTGTCGGTCATCGGCTTGATTTCATCGGGAGACATGACCGTTTGGCCGCCGTGGTCGGAGGGGGTTTGTGTCACTCGCCGGGCTCCTGGGCTGGTTGGGGTTGAGCGGGTTTCTGCGTGGCGCGTTCGAAGTATCGCCGTACGGCATCACGGTGACGCGGGAGTACCACGGGGTTGGCGGATCCGGTTTCCGCGCTGCGCGAGGTATCAAACGCACCACCCGAGGAACCGTCGCCGGCAAGATCGTCGCCGGGCTTCATCGAACCACTGGAGAGGAGCGTGGACTTGGTGGGATCAACACCGTTCGAATCCACCGCGACAGGATCAAACTCTGCACCTTCAATGCTGGACGGCAATTCATTCCAGGACAACTTTGCGGCTCCCGGACCGCGGCTCACCCCACCGCTCCCGACGCCCTCAAGGAACGCGGCGAGTTCGGACCCGTTGCTCTCTCCAGAAGAGAGTTGGTTTAAGAGTTCGGCAAGTTGGGCCTGGGCCTCGGCCCGCTCGGCCAGCGCCTGTTGCAGCGCAGAGGGATCGATCATGCCACCCGAAGCGAGTTCTCCCAGGTTGCTGCACGCGCCGCTGCTGCACTGCGCGGCGGTCTGGGCCATCTGCTGGGCCTGCTGTTGCTGCTGCTGGCGGGCCTGCTGACCTTGCTGTGAGAGCGCTTCGGACAGGTTCGACATGGCCTCTTTGAGTGATTCGGAACCGGGGTTCTCGCCCATCGACTCCAGTGCCTGCTTGAGTGCTTCGGTCTGTTCCGGGGTCAGACCCTGCGGCGACTGCTCGACCATGTCGGCCAGGCGCGAGGCGAACTCCTCGGCGGCTCCGGCACTGCGAGCCTCGTCGGCAAAGTCTTCGGCGGCTTGCTCGGCGAGTTGCTCCAATTGCTGGCGGGCGTGGTCGAGGGCTTCCCATGTGCGACCGGGATCGGTGGACTGTGCGGAATCCCCGAGCGATTTCAGTTCCTCGCGGATCTGCTGAGCCTCCTCGGCATCGACGGACTGCGTCTCTTCGAGCAGTTCGACCTGCTCTTCGAGTTTGTTGACCACGGACTCGATGTTGAACCGGTTCGACGAGGCAGTGGTCTGTTCAATCGGGATCGCCAGTGCCCCAATCACGAACGCCGCGAGCACCGCGAGGCGGATCCCGAGGGAGCGATCAAACCAACAGACGCGAGGGATGCGGATGGACGAGGGCAGCGTGGTCCATTCGGCGCTGCGGTTCATGAGCAGCCCGCCGCAGGAGCAGCGGTCATCAAGCCAGGCCGCGGCTTCGTCCTCGGTCAACCGCTTCCTTGAAACGACCGCTCCGATGATCAACCCGACCGGAACCGCCAGGAGTGCCCAGAGGGCGGCGACCCAATCGAGGCCGAATCCGAGGCGGATCGCGAGCACCAGCACCCCGGCAACCCCGAGCCCAATGACGGCCCCGAGCGCGCCTCCCCGCATCGCGGTCGCGACGGAAACCCTCTGGATCGTGGTGCGAATGGCCTGCTCGATGTCTGTGGCGTGAGTCATGGGTGCGTCCGGGCGAGAATGGGAACCACTGAAGGGTTGCAGTGCGAAGGGCCGTGAAGAGGGGTGAGGGCACGCTGCGATCGGGGCAGAGTCGGGATGCCGCACCCACCCTTTGTGGCGGGATGTCTTCGTACAAACCTTTTATACGACATTTCGGGTAGAGAGTTTCTCCCCGACCGGAAGTTCAGGGCCATCTGCGAAAATGCCAGATCCAGTCCGTCTCTCCCCCATGGAGAGCCGGCTTGCATGTTTATGCATTTCAGTGTATATTCATGCTATGGCGAAAACCGATCGGCAACGCATCATCCAGCGCCTGCTCAGCGAGCACACCATCGACAGCCAACACGAGCTGCGCGATCGTCTCGCCCAGCACGGGATCGAAGTCACCCAGGCCACACTCTCACGCGACCTTCGGTCGATGGGTATCGTGAAAGCCCCCAGCGGCTGGGTTCTCCCGGACGGACTAGGGAATGGAACCGGCCCTGAATCGTTCGAAACAGCGGTCCGGAACCACCTGCTCTGGGCCAAGACCGCGGCCAGCATGGTCGTGGTGCGGACCGAGCCGGGGCACGCCGACGCGCTCGCAATCGAGTTCGATCGTTGGCCGCAGGATGAGATGGTCGGCACGATTGCCGGCGACGACACGATTTTCATCGCGACCCCCTCCGAAGACGCCGCCCACGCGTTGGCGACACGCCTGGAGCAGATCGCGTTCTTCGAAGCGGCTGGCACGCCGGACGGTGAGGCGCAGTCATGAGCACTCGCAAACGCGCGGTGGTCGTTGGCGCGAGCGGCTACACCGGCCTGGAAGCCATCGAAATTCTCAGCCGCCATCCTCATATCGACCTTGTCGGCCTGTTCGGATCGGTGGGTGGTTCGAGTGTCGGACAGCGCTTGAGTGACCTCGCGCCGCGCTACAGCGGGACCGCGCTCGGTCGCCTCGTGGTCGAGGAATCCACACCGGAAGCGGTCGGCGCGCTCGAACCGGATGCCGTGATCCTCGCCACCCCTCACGAAGCCAGTCTCGAACTCGCGCCGATGTTGCTTGAAACCACGACCGCTGTGGTGGTCGATATCTCCGGCGCGTTCCGGTTGCGTGATGCCTCGCTGTACCCCCGGCACTACGGCTTTGAGCACACCCACCCCACCCTGCTGCGCAGCGCGGCGTTCGGCATCCCGGAACTCACCGATGGACTTCCCGGAGCACGCCTCGTCGCGGTGGCTGGGTGCTACGCCACCGCGAGCATGCTCGCCATCGCGCCGCTCGTCGACAGTGGGCTGGTACACCCCTCGCGCCCGGTCATCGTGGACGCGGTCAGCGGCGTAAGCGGTGCGGGACGCAAGCCTGCCCTGGAACACACGCTCTGCGAACTGTCTTTGAAGCCATACAAGGTCCTGTCGCACCGTCACGCGCCCGAAATCGCGCAAGGCTCGGGATTATCTCCCAGCCAGAAACTACTGTTCACGCCGAGTGTCGCGCCCTTTGATCGCGGCATCGTTGCGACCGTTCACCTCGATTTGATCGCGGACGCGGAAGCCGTGGATGTTGCTGAAGCGTTCGAACGGGCGTACGAGGGGCAGAAGTTCGTTCGCGTGCTCGGCGAGAACCAGTGGCCGACTGTGGCGGGCATCAGTCGCACAAACTTCTGTGACATCGGCTGGTGCGTGGACCCCGAAGCGGGCGACACGCCCCACGCGGTGGTCATCACCGCGTTGGACAATCTCGTCAAGGGCGCGTCCGGCCAGGCGATCCAGTGCATGAACATCGCGCTCGACCTGAATGAAACCGCGGGCCTCCTCCCGGCGGAAACCACCAAAGAACTGATCGGGGGCCGGCTGTGAATTCCGATCTCAAGAACCAGGACCGTCCGCTGGTCGTCAAGGTTGGTGGCGCGATCATCGATCAGACCGCCGCGCTCTCACGCCTGTGTGCAACGCTGGCGGAACTGCACCGTTCGCTCGCGAGCGAGCACTCGTGCTCGGGCGTGGTCATCGTGCATGGCGGCGGACTCGCCATCGACGGGCACCTGCGCCAACTCGGCTACGAGCCGCATCGCGTGAACGGCATCCGCGTGACGCCACCGGACCAGATCGACGCGGTGGTGGAAGTGCTCGCGGGGCGGATGAACCGCTCGCTGGTAGGCAAGGTCAACGCGGCGTTCGAATCGCTGGGCGATTCACCTCGCGCCATCGGCCTGAGCATCGGCGACGGCGGGTTGACCACGGCGCAGCCCGTTGCGTGCGGTGACATCAACTTCGGCTGCGTCGGCGAGATCACCGGAGGCGATCCGAAACTGGTGGACACCGTGCTCTCCAGCGGTTACCTGCCGATCATCAGCCCCATCGCCTCTAACAGCGCGGGCGGAGTCTGCGGCGCGTTGAATGTGAACGCCGACGATGCCGCGGCGGCGGTCGCGGGCATCCTGAACGCCCGGGCTCTCGTGCTGCTCAGCGATGTGCCCGGCGTGCTCGATGCGGACGGCTCACTGATCGAAACGCTCGATGCCCATCGCATCGAGGAACTGATCACCAGCGGTGTTATCCACGGCGGGATGATCCCCAAGGTCCGTGCCGCGCTCGACACGGCTCAGAAGACCGGCGTCGCGACACGCATCGCCTCGTGGAAAGACCCGAGCGCGCTGCTCGCCCTCGCCGGGGGCGGGTCCTGCGGCACGCTCATCCACCCCACTTCATCTCCAACCCGCTCACTCGCTACGGAACCTGTTTCATGACAACGCTCACCGCACCCCAGACCGATCCATCGCTTTCGTCCAACGGACTCGTGCGCGCAGGCGGTGATTTCTTGACGATCACGAACCTCTCACAAGAGGGGCTATTCGAGATCATTGAACTCAGTGCGCAAGTGAAGTCCGAACCTCAACGGTTCGCTGATTCGCTCAAGGGAACAAGCGTCGCTCTGTTGTTTGAAAAGCCATCACTGCGCACCCGCGCGGCCTTCGAGGTGGGTATCAACAAACTCGGCGGGCACGCGGTGTACTTTGATCACAACGCGGGTCGTCTCGGCGAGCGCGAGTCGGTGTCGGACTACGCCAAGAACCTCGAGCGCTGGTTCGGGCTGATCGTCGCCCGCACCTACTCGCACGAATCGATCACGGAACTCGCCGAAGCGTCGGAAGTCCCGGTCATCAACGCGCTCAGCGACCTGAGCCACCCCTGCCAGGCACTGGCCGATGTGCTCACGCTCAGCGAGCACATGGGAAGCCTCGGATCGTTGAAGGGCGAGAAAATCGTCTTTGTTGGCGAGGGCAACAATGTGTGCTGCTCGCTGATACGCGCCCTCGCACTGTGCGGCTCGGAAGTCGTGGTGATCTCGCCTGAGGGTTACGAACCCCGCGAGCAGGTCATCGACGAAGTCACGCGCTCCGCCGAGAAACACGCCGGGAGTTTCACGGCGACCTCTGATCTTTCGCTCGTGGCGGGCGCGCGGGCGGTCTATACCGATGTCTGGACCTCCATGGGCAGCGAAGACAGCGCGACGACGCGTATTGCTGCTTTCACGCCGTATCAGGTCAATGCGGACCTGATGGCACTTGCCGACCCGAAATCGCTCTTTCTGCACTGCCTGCCCGCCAAACGCGGTCAGGAAGTGACCGACGCTGTGATCGATGGCCCCGGGTCGGTGGTCTTCGATCAGGCCGAGAACCGCATGCACACGCAGAACGCCGTGCTGCTGCGGCTTCTCGGTCAGGCGTAACGACAAGTCTTTTCTTCTATCTGTTCCACACCCATATCATCACACACACCAGCCGGTGTACCGGCACAGAGATTCATCATGGTCAGCAAAGTTGTACTGGCGTATTCGGGCGGACTCGACACCTCGGCGATTGTCCCGTGGCTGATCGAGAACTACGAGTGTGAGGTCGTGGCGTTCGTCGCCGATGTCGGCCAGGGCGCAGACGAACTCAAAGGGGTTGAGCAGAAGGCGATCGCGAGCGGCGCGAGCGAGTGCCATGTCGTTGATCTTCGCGAAGAGTTCCTGAAGAACTATGTCTTCCCCACACTCGTCGCGGGCATCACCTATGAGAAGAAATACCTGCTCGGCACTTCGATGGCTCGCCCGGTGATCGCCAAGGCGCAGGTGGAAGTCGCCCGCAAGGTCGGCGCTGATGCGCTTTGCCACGGCTGCACCGGCAAAGGCAACGATCAGGTGCGCTTTGAGCACACCTTCGCGGCCCTCGCGCCGGATCTCAAGGTGATCGCGCCGTGGCGTGAATGGAACATGAAGAGCCGCGACGACCTGATGGACTACATCGAGTCCAAGGGCGTCCCCTGCTCGGCCAGCCGCCAGAAGCCCTGGAGCCGTGACTCCAACCTCTGGCATGTCTCGCACGAGGGCGGCGTGCTCGAGAACCCGTGGACCCCCGCGCCCGAGGAAGTCTGGATGCGGACCACCAATCCCATCGACACCCCGGACGAGCCCGAGGATGTGCTGCTGCGTTTCGAGAACGGTCGCCCGGTCGCACTCAACGGCGAAACCATGCACCCGGTCACGCTCATCGAGCAATTGAACGAAATCGCCGGTCGTCACTGCGTCGGTCGCGTGGACATGATCGAGAGCCGCGTGGTTGGTATGAAGAGCCGCGGCTGTTACGAGACCCCCGCCGGCACCGTGCTGGTCGAAGCGCTGCAGGCCCTCGAGCAACTCACGCTGGATCGCGAAACCCGTCGGTTCAAGGAAGAACTCGGCCTGAAGTCATCGCACCTGGTGTACGAGGGTCGCTGGTTCACCCCGATGCGGGAGATCCTGCACGCCGCCACCGAGAAGATCGCCGAGCGCTTGAACGGCGAGGTGGTGGTGCGTCTGCACAAGTGCTCGGCCATCACGATCCAGCGTCGCGCGGACAAAACGCTGTACAGCGAAGAGTTCGCGACCTTCGGTGCTGACTCCGTCTACAACCAGAAGCACGCCGAGGGCTTCATCCAGATCTTCAGTCTCCCGGAACGCATCGTCGCCATGCGTGATGGCGTCGGCGGGCCGCACTCCGAAGGCAAACCGCTCGCACCGAACGAAGTCGTCGAAGAACCCACCAGCGTCGGGATGGCCTAACCATGTGGGGAGGCATGTTCGAAACCGGGCCGGACGAACTGTTCAAGCGATTCAACGATTCGCTGGGCTTCGACCACGCGCTGCTCCCGTTCGATGTGCAGGGCTCGCTGGCGTGGGCCCGGGCTCTGCACGAGGCCGGGGTTCTCACACAACCCGAACTCAAATCGCTGTCCGAGGGCTTACGAGAGATCGCCGCGGAGTACGAAGCCGATCCCGACGCGGCACGCCTCGCATCCGACGAGGATGTGCACTCGTTCGTCGAGCGTCGGCTGATCGAACGGGTGGGTGACCTCGGCAAGAAACTGCACACCGGGCGCAGCCGCAACGACCAGGTCGCCACCGATCTGAAGCTGTACACGCGCAGCCTGATCGACGGATTGCTGGTCGATCTGCTCGAGTTGCGGTCGTCGCTGGTCGGTTTGGCCGAACGGCACCGCGATCTGATCATTCCCGGCTTCACCCACCTGCAACTCGCGCAGCCCGTTTTGCTGGCGCACTGGTGTCTGGCGTACCTGGAGATGCTGGAGCGCGATGCGGAGCGGCTGCGCGATGCGCGTACCCGCCTGAACCGTTGCCCCCTCGGCTGCGGCGCGCTCGCGGGCACCGCTTACGCCATCGATCGCCAGCAACTCGCCGAGTGGCTGGGCTTCGATGGCCCGACCCGCAACAGCCTGGACACGGTCAGCGACCGTGATCATGTAATCGAGGTTCTGTCCGCCGCGGCGATCTGCTCGACGCACCTCTCGCGGATCAGCGAGGACCTGATCATCTACGCGAGCACCGCGTTTGGCCTGGTCACCATGTCCGACGCGGTCGCCACCGGCAGTTCGCTGATGCCTCAGAAGAAAAACCCCGACGCGCTCGAACTGCTTCGGGGTAAGTCGGGGCGCATCGTGGGCTCGCTCGTGTCGCTGCTCATGACCGTCAAGGGCCTGCCGATGGCGTACAACAAGGACATGCAGGAGGACAAGGAACCGCTGTTCGACGCCGCGACGAACCTGTCCCTCTCCCTGAAGGTCATGAAGATCGTGCTCGACACGCTCATCGTGAACGAGGACCGCTGCGAGGAGATGGCGGCGCAGGGTTACACCAACGCGACCGACCTCGCCGATTATCTGGTGAGCAAAGGCATCGCGTTCCGCGATTCGCACGACATTGTGGGGCGTGTGGTCCGGGAGGCGATGCAGCAGCAGGTTCCACTGCAGGGGCTTGATCTTCAGGCGATGCGCCAGCACAGCGAAGCGATCGAGAGTGATGTCTACGACTGGCTGACGCTGGAAGCGGTGGTCTCCAAGCGCGATGTCATCGGCGGCACCGCGCCGTCGCGCGTCCACGCGGCCATCGAGGACGCGAAGGCACGCATCGAAGCCGAGCGGGCCGCTGAACCCACCATCGCAGGAGCCAGCGCGTGAGCAGCGTTGCGCAGGGCGCGACCGAGGCCAAGCCCTCCGCCGAAACCGTATCCAAATCGGTCGAGGTCGTCGCTGCGCCGAAGGACGCGCCCGAGGACCAGGTCCTCGTCGTCCGATCCGCGACACCCGAGGATGTACCGGGTATCTGCGAACTGGTGAGCCGCTGGGCGGATTCCGGCAGGCTGCTCCCCCGCTCACTCCGCGAGGTCGAGAGTCTGGTCGAATGCTTTGTGGTCGTCCGACTCGGTTCTGATGTGGTCGGCTGCGCCGCGCTGATCGTCTGCGGCGAGGCGATGGCCGAGATCCGCTCGGTTGCGGTCGACCCGACCCGTACCGGGCACGGCATCGGGCGGCGCATGGTCGAGTTCCTGCTCGACGAATCGGCACGCCTCGACCTGGACCGCGTTTTCCTCTTGACCCGAGCCCCCGCCTTTTTTGAACGCTGCGGGTTCCGCACCATTGACCCAGACGACCTGCCCGACAGCTTCGTGCACGACTTTCTGAATATTCAGCGGCGCACCTTCACCGATCGCTATGTCATGACACGCGAAATCGGTGAGGCCTACCACGCCGGATGATTGCCGAGCGAACGACCCCGGGCATTCAGTTGCCGGGACGGAGCACATCGATCACGGTCGGCTCGATGATCCGGACGCCGTGGTTGCTGCGAGGGCGGGACTTCCCGGCCACCCCAACGATGGAGTTCAGCATGCTGTCGATGGCGATCTCCTTGTTGGGCGTCACATACGCCAGCGTACGACCCGAGCCTCCGTCAACCGACTGGAGCCGGTACATCAGCGGCAGTCGCTTGCCGTTGTAGATCGCCGATGGGACCAATCGCCCAACCACAACATAATCACGCCGACCAGCGAGCATCTCGTCGAGAGCATCGAAGTCCTCGGCCACTTCATCGGTCGCGCTCCGGATATCTTCCAGTTCCTGCATGGCGGTCTGCAGTTCAAGGCGGATGTTCAGCATCTCGATACGGGCTTGGGCGTACCGACGGACATCGGCAGCGAGTTCCGTCTCCGCCGCGAGCTTGATGAGCTGATTGAACTCGTCGATCAGGGGCTGGATCTCGGCATCGACGATTTCCTGTGACGCGACGGCGGCGTAGGCCTCATCGAGCTGCTTGCTACGCTGCACCACCACCTCGAGCGGAGACAGGGCCTCGGTCTGCTCGGCGTTCTCGACAGCAGACTCGTCACTGCCCATCTCCATCGCGCCCGGGCCCTGATCGTCTGCGTTTGCCGGAGTAACCGGGTCGGCCTCGGGATCGGCTTGCTGGGGGCGCGGGGTCTGGCTCTCGGGCTGCTCGGGTTGCTCGGGCTGACTCACCGGTTCGGTGACGGGGTCTTTGGCGGGCTGTTCCGTCTCGGGCTTGGTTTGCTCGGGCTGGTTGCCATCAGGTTGCTCGGCTTCGCCATCGCGCTTGGCGAGGAATGCACGAACCTCGGTCTCGGTGGCACGACGCGTTGCCGCGGCGATCACGAAGCCGCTGGAGCCGGGAGGCGCGGGGATGATGTAGCCATCGGTCTGCCCTGAGTTGTTGTTGATCGGCCCGATGTATCGGAATTTGGTGCCGGGTTCGATGATCGAATCCAGGCTGACACGCCGGTATGAGCTCTCGGTCGTCGGAGTGGAGGCGTTGATCGCCCGGGGCTGAACCGCACGAGTGGTCTCGATACGCGCTCCGTTTTCGATGAGCCGTGCTTCCCGCGCTACGATCCAGACCCGCGTGCCCTTGGGGTACTCCACGCGATACCAGTCGAACGACTCACCGTTGACCTTGAGAAGCTGGCCCTTCTTGAGATCGGCGACGGTGTACCAACTCGGGCTATCCCCACAACGGAGTTCGGTATCCCGTTCGAGGACCACCCAGTAGGGCTTGAACTCACTGTTCTGCTCGCTCTGAGCGAAGGCCCGAGCGGGAGCACTCCCCCAAAGACAGGTCAGAATAAGCAGAATATTCAGGGCTCTGCGGATGTTGCTGGTGTGCATGGCTCGATTCCTTTATGGAAACTCGGCGATCAGCCGGCGTCATGGAGGAGGCGACGCGGATTCGTTGCGAAAAAAGAGTTGCCGAAGAGTGATTCAACGAGTTGAACCACTTTGACCTTCCAACCCCAAAGGGATACCCTCCCCACCTATGTTCAACAGTTCTACATCCTACCGGACCGCGTGGCTCGGAGCAGCAATGCTTACCCTGCTTGCCGGCGGCTGCGCCACACCGTTTGAGTCTGAAACCGGGGATTCGCTGCGCCGCTCCGTGCTCGACTCGATCCGAGAAGAAATGGTCGAGACCGCGCCGCGCGAACTGCGTGCGGATGTGGAGCCGATCGACCTGCCGGAAGAGCGCCTCGACAAACTCAACACGATGGCCGGCCCAAACTCCTACACGGAGGAAGATCTCCCTGAGATGGGCCTGGACCTGACCGGGAATATCCCGGAAGGCGTCCGAATCTCGCTGTCTGATGCCGTGAACGCGGCTGTGAAACACAATCTGCGTCTGCAGGATGTCTCCTTCAGCCCCGCGCTCAGCGCTGAACAACTCGCACAGGCAGAGTCTGTCTTTGACTGGGTATTCTTCGCCGATGCCCGTTGGAGCGCGCTGGATGAGCCTCAGGTCGGCACGAGCTTTGGCTCGGGGCGTGCGAATGTTCGCGACGATCTGGCCTTCAGTGCCGGCTTCCGCAAACAGTTGACAACCGGTGGAGAACTGACATTCTCCCAGAGCGAGACCTACAGCGACATCAACTCACCGGGCGTGAGTTTCGTTCCCGACCCGTCGAACGCGGTTGGGTTCAGTGCCCGGATTGACCAACCCCTGCTGCGTGGGTTCGGGCGTGAAGTGACGCTGGCCGAGGTTCGGCTCGCCGAGAACGCCGAGCGGGTCGCCGTGCAGCAGCTCCGGGATCAGCTCATCAGCACGGTCACGGAGACCGAGCGGGCCTATTGGGAACTCGAGGCGGCGTACCGAACCCTGCAGGTCCGCCAGCGACTGCTCGCACGAGGTGAGGATGTGCGTCGGCGGATCGAGGCGCGAATCGATCTTGATGCCACCCCGGCGGCGGTTTTCGATGCCCGCTCACAGGTGGAATTCCGTCGCGCGGGGATGATCCGGGCGATGAACAATCTGCGCCAGGCGTCAGACGCGCTCAAGATCCTGATGAACGACCCGGCCTACCCGATCGAGAGCGAAGTCCTGCTGTTCCCCGCAGATGCACCGACGGTTTCTCCGGTTTCCCTGAGTTACTTCGATGCCGTGACCACCGCCCTCGAGCGTCGCCCGGAGATCGAGCAGGCCATCCTGACGATCAACGACGCCGCGATCCGCGTCGCGGTGGCTGACAACGGTCGCATGCCCGCACTGAATCTCGCGGCTCAAGCCAATTTCGACGGATTGGCAGAGAATCTCGGGGATGCCCTTGACGATCAATTCAGCGGAGACTTCGCCAGTTACATCGTTTCGCTCACATTCGAGCAGGCGATCGGCAACAGGGGACCCGAAGCTTTCTATCGCCAGCGCCAGCTCGAACGACTTCGCGCCATGAACACCTACCGGCTGGCGGTGCAGACCGTCCTGCTTGAGGTCAAAACCGCGCTGCGCAACCTCGAAACCAACTACCAACTCATCGAGCAGACCAAGATCGCTCGTCTCGCCGCGACGGAGAACCTCCGCACGCTGGAAGTCCAGGGCGAGACCATCCGCGGATTCACACCCGAATTCCTCGATCTCCAGTTCACCCGCCAACGGGCGCTCGCCGATGCTGAACTCGAAGAGATCCGTGCGCTCGCCGACTACAACATCGGCCTCGCCGAGTACTACGCCTCGACCGGTGCGACGCTCGCTCGACGTGGGCTGCGGGTCGCTCCACCCACGAGCGAGCAGCTCCTGAATCCGTCTGGCGCGGGAGCCCCCTGAGCCTGTGGCGACCGACCGGAACCAGATCGCGGAGGCTGCGCGCCGGATTCGAGCCGGCGGTGTCGTCGCATTCCCGACTGAAACGGTCTACGGGCTCGCGGCCGATGCGCTCCATCCGGACGCGGTGAACGCCGTGTTCGAGATGAAGGGGCGGCCCGAGTCTCGCCCGATGAGCGTGATCGTGTCCGGCACGCGGATGGCCCAGCGCGTGGTCCGGTCGTGGCCGGACCGAGCACGCGAACTGGCCAATCGCTTCTGGCCGGGACCGCTCACGATCGTGGTGCAGCGTTCCAATGATCTGCCGCATCAGGTGACCGCCGGGCACGAGGGTGTCGGGTTGCGTTGCCCGGATCACCCGATCGCCCTCGCGCTGCTCGAAACCTGCGGATTCCCGCTGATCGGCCCGAGCGCGAACCGAAGCGGCCAACCCTCCCCGACGACCGCCGACCATGTACGACGGGCGTTCCCGGATCATGACCTGCTCGTGCTCGATGGTGGCCCGTGTCGCACCGGCATCGAATCAACGATCATCGAGGTCGGTCGAGACAGCGACCGCATCCTTCGTGTCGGCGCCATCACGCCAGAAGAACTGGGGCTGGACGAGGACGCGCTGGCCGAGGGCATCGGCGCGCCGATGAAGCCTCCAGTCGAAGACGATCGCCCGATCGAGCTGTTCGACGCCGCGGATTGGGAACGCATTCGCGAAGCGAAGCCTGGAAAACTGGTCGTGCTCGCGCTGTCCGACAACATTCGGGCCGATCCGCCTCACGAAGTGGTGCGAATGCCGAAAGATGCGGGGCAGTACGCCATGGATCTGTATTCCGCGATCCTTGCCGCGGCGGCATCCGGCGCAGAACGAACCCTTGTCGAGCGTCCGGCGCAGCGCGAGGGCCTTTGGCGGACCATCCACGCGCGTCTCGAACGACTCTCACGATCCGGGGGCTGAACCCGCTCGGAGCAATCGAGACAGGTTGCCCTGCTCGTCTTCGATGATGATCTCATCGGCTTCATGCAAGAACAGGCCATGATCGACGATGCCGGGCATGCTGTTGAGGGCCGCCCGGAACATCTCTTCGCTCATCGCGTTGCGGTTATTGGGATCGTCCGCGGGATCGGGCGGCATCTTCAGATCAACGATCAGGTTGCCGTTGTCGGTCCGGATCGGCTCGCCGGCAGCGGTCATGCGCAGACGCGGGTCCAGCCCGAGCCACTCGAAACGAGCGGTCAGCACACCAATCGCGAACTCCAGCACCTCGGCAGGGACGCGGAAATTGTCGCCGATACGCCTGGAGCGCTTGCTCTCCTGCACAAGGTAGATTTTTCGACGGGCGGCGTACGCCACGATTTTCTCGCGGGTCATCGCGCCCCCGCCGCCCTTGATCATCTGCAGATCATTGTCGAATTCGTCGGCTCCGTCGAAAAGCACATCCACCGTCATGGTGTCGCGCATCTCAACCAGCGGGATACCGAGGTTGCGGGCCAGGTCCGCTGAGGCCTTCGAAGTCGCGACGGCGGTGATGTGCTCCAGATCACGGCTGGCAATCCGGTCGGCGAGGGCGTGAATCGCGCGCGTCGCGGCCCGCCCGGTCCCGAGGCCGACCGTCATCCGGTGGCTGATCCCCGCGATGGCGGCTTGGGCGAGCTGATCCTTGGCGATATCGGTGGGCGGGCTGGACATGGTCAAAGGGTATCGCGAACACACGACCGATTCAGGCGATCGGGAGTGTTCATCCTGCGAAGAGGCCCAGAGCCTCCGAGAGCCGCTGCATCGCGATCGCCGCGGCGACGGAGGCGTTCAGGGAATCCACGCCGGCTGCGATCGGGATGCGGACGCGCAGGTCGGCTCCCTCGATCATCGCTCGGGACAGCCCGTCTCCCTCGCTGCCGAGCAGCAAGCACACGCGTTGCGGCTGATCTGCTTCGATCTGCTCCGCAGCCTGGGCGATCGGAACCGCTCCGTCTTCGGGAGTGAGGGCGATCGTGAAGACCCCCTGCTCTCGGAGAACCGCGATGCCTTCGGCCCCGACGGGCAATTCCGCGTAGGGCAGGCGAAGGGCGTGGCCCATCGAGACTCGGATCGACTTGCGGTACAGCGGATCACAGCACTGTGGCGAGATCAGCACCCCGGCGGCTCCGAACGCCGCGGCGTTGCGGGACACGCCGCCCATGTTGTCGTGGTTGGAGATCTCCTCGGTCGCGATCAGCAGGCGAGCGTCGTCCGGAGATGGACCGAGCCACTCCCGGGCGGGAGGGACGGGAAGGCGTCGGCCCGCGGCGAGGCACCCGCGATGGATGTCAAAGCCTACGATCGAGCCCATGACCGAACGCGATGCCACATACACAGGAGGGGGTTCGGCGAGCGATTCCAACATCGGGCGCAACGCCTCGAGGGCGGCCTCGCTGAGGAACACCGACTCCACCGGGAAACGCCCGTCTCGCAGCAGGAGCGATACCACAAAGCGGCCCTCAGCCATGAAGAGCGAGTCCCTCCCTTTCAGGTCGGCTTCGCGTACATTGCGGTACGAGGCGACGCGCGGGTCTTCGATGGAATCGATCGGGATGATCTGCACACGCCTCCCTGGTCTCACGATGACGAACGAACGGAAAGGACACTGAGGATGCCCACCATTCTGCGACAAATCGTTCTGCTCTGCGGCGGATCGATCGCTCTGGTTTCCATCGGCGCGTGCAACGGACCGGAAACCGTCGTCGTGACGGAAGATAGCCAGCAGACCGCGATGCCCGAGACGGAGCCGATCGAGGATGAGGCTCCAAACAACGCCATCGTGACGGTGCAGGGCGTTCGCCTGGAAATTCCCTCACGCTGGGAGCCGGCTCCCACCGGTTCGACCTTTACGGCGGTGCAATACAGCGTCCCCGCTCCGGACGGTGATCCGGCCAAGGTGGCGACGCTGACGATCTCCAACCCCATCGGCGGCGGGCTGATGTACAACACCCTCCGCTGGTCGCGCCAGTTCCGCGGAGAGAACGCCGAGACGGAAAGTTGGCTCACGATCAACGGCGATCTGCAGGTCATGCGGTTCTTCGGACGGGGCCCCTTCGACACTGGTCTGCCCGGGTCCACCGGAGTGCAGGACGACACCATGGTCCTCGGTGCGGTGCCCATCGTCAACGGCCCTGAGCAGGTGGAAGCGGGAGAGCCCGATGAGAACGGGCGGTACGCGTTCACCATCGACCCGGAGGCCAAGGGGGAGCGGATGTCGAACATCTTCATCAAGCTGACCGGCCCGGCCGAGACTGTGCTCGCGGCCCGGGAGGAATGGGAAGCGATGATCAACAGCATCCGCGTGCGCGATGTCAGTTCGTGGGCGACGCCGTGAGCCACGAACTCGAATACGCCTTTGGCGATCGAACGGTCAACCGGTACGACCTCTATGAGATCGCGGTGCAGTGTCCGCCGATTGAGGCGGCGTTTCTCGACGCCGTCCATGGCGCATCGCCCCGTGTGCTCGGGGAAGACTTTTGCGGCCCGGCGGGTATCTCGCGTGCCTGGCTGGAACTCGGCCCTGATCGGATGGCCGTCGCGACCGATCTCGACGATGGACCGCTGGGCCACGCCGTCACGCGCCTCGTGGAGGCCCACGGGCGAGAGGCCACCGAACGCCTGACCATCCGTGAGCGAGATGTGTTGGAGGTTGGCGATCGGGCGGATGTGATCGCTGCGCTCAACTTCGCGGCCTGCGAATTGCACGAACGCGATCGCCTGCTGACTTACCTTCGCAACTGCCTGTTCCGGCTCGAAGCGGGCGGGGTGCTGGTGTGCGACCTGTACGGCGGAATCGACGCGATGCTGCCCGGGTCCAGCGAGCAGGTGATCGACACCGAGGCGGGCGAACTGGTGTACACCTGGGAGCAGGTCGAAGCCGATCCGACAACCGCACGGGTTCGCAATGCCATCCACTTCGAACTGCCCGATGGAACGGTGATCGAGCGTGCCTTCGAGTACGACTGGCGGCTGTGGTCACCAGCCGAGTTGCGCGATGCGATGCGGGAAGCAGGATTCCGTTCGACCGAGGTCTACGCGCAGTACGGCGAGGCCATGGACGAAGCGGGTGGCCTGATCGTGGACCCCGCCAGCGCCGACGGGCGTGACGACCTGCCCCCGGTCGAACTCGACGACCAGTGGGTGCTGTACATCGTCGGTCGGGTCTGAGGCGTTGGCGCTGAATCAGAACTCGTAGACAAGTTCCGCGAAGTAGTCGAGGTTGTTCCGGTCGATGTTCGCGCTGCTGTTGTAGCGGTCTTCGAGACTGAGACGGAGTTTGACATTGTTTTTCTCGTTCAGGCCGATTTCGTAGCCCGCACGGAATTCCGCTCGAAACTGCTCGGTATCACGGAGGTCGGGGTAGTAGTCCGCGGCCACCTCGAACCGCTGGCGCGGCGAAAGCCGGTGGCTGAAGGCGAGCGCGACGATGGCCTCAGGATCGATGTCCTCACGAGGACCGTTGAACTGGCGTGCGGCACCGAGACCGAGACGGGTAGAAAACAGGGTCTCGTCGTTGTCGATGAAACGGTAGACCAAGCCGGTGCCGCCGCGAAGACGGGCGTCGTAATCGAGGAACTCGGCGAGTTCGATTTCAGATTCGAGGAACCCGGACCAATTCGATTCGCCACGAAGCCACTCGTTGCGCCCACGAGCGGTAAAGCGATTCTCGGTTCGCTCGCCGTTGCTCCGGGTCTGCTGGTAGGTGCTTCGCAGGGTCAGGATCGAATCCTTGGCATCGCGCTTGGCGGTTGCGACGACCCGAGCCGAATCGCGATCGTTTGCGCCGCGCGAACCGCTCAGACCGAGTTGCAGCCGACCGGACCAGGTGGCCTTGGGCGGGTCGGGGAGCCTGTCGGGCTCGGTTGTCGGCGGGACATCGGGAGGGGTCACACCGCTTTCGATCTCAGCCTCGGCACCAGGATTGATCGTCGCTGGTGCTTCCTGCGGCTGCGTCGTGGTGCGGACGCGGGTCAGTGCCACTCGTTCGATGCGGATTTCTCCCAAGGCGCTGTGGCTGAGCACCACATGCCCGGGCTTGACCTCTGTCAGAACCCCCGAGAGTTCGTCGCCGTTGCTGAGGATCAGACCGACCTCGGCGTTGATCAACTCGGGCAGGCGAACGAGGGGATCGCCCGTGGACGAACCGACCGGCTGGTCGGCCATCTCCGCTTCCGCTTCTGCCTCCGCTTCGATCGCGCCCGCCGCACTCGCCGCACTCGCCGCACTCGCCGCGCAGACAGCGTGGAACGCGAGGGCTGCACAGATCAAGAGGGGGACGAAGCGCACTGGCCGGAGCGTCAGCATCGGTTGGGTAATCCTCTCTCGTCGCGAAGGGGCAGAACTCAGGGAATATCGGCTCGATATACCGCAGCGCAAAAACGAACATGCCCGCACCGAGCGATAACACGACGCGGGCACGGGTTATCCAGACTCTGTTCAGAAGCCGTACACAAGCAGCACGAAGTAATCCGTGTCGCTCTTGGGATCGGACTCGGAGTCGCGACGGTTCTCGACGCCGAGCAGCAGCGAAAGGTTGCCATCGGAACTCAGATCGATGGAATAGGCCGCCGAGGAAACCAGACGGTATTCATCGGTGTCGTCAAAGTTCGGGTAGTAGGTCATGCTGGTCACGAGGGTCTGGTTCTCGGTGACCTTGGTTTCAAAGTCCAGCCCGATCAGGCCGTTTGCAAACCCTTCATCGACATCGCCGAACGAATAGGTGTAACCGGCACCAACGCGGGCCCGCAGGGTGGCGTTCTCGTCGCCGATGATGCGGTAACCCAGACCGCCAGCACCGCGAACACGGTTCTCGAAGTTCTGGAACTTGTTGTACTCGTACTCGCCTTCGGCGAAGACCGACCAGGGCGAATCGTCGCCGAGTTTCCAGTCGTTTCGGGCAAGGCCGACGAACCGGTTCTCAGTATCGCTCGAGTCCTCGTTGGCGTACTTGTAGGTCAGGCCGAGGCTGAAGATCTCACGAGAGGTTTCGCGGTTCGCGGTGAACCCCGCCCGGATGTTGTCCGAATCGGTCGAACCACGCGATCCGTTGAGCCCCAGCGAGAGTTCCAGTTCCCAGGGGGAAACCGCGGCGGCTTCTTCGGCGGCTTCGATCTCTGATTCCGCATCCTGCGCGAGCACGGAGCCCGTCGTCGCAAGAAGCGAACCCACGATCATCATGTTCTTCCAGTACTGCATCTGCTGCCCCTTCGAGCCAATTTCAATGTCATGCCGGTTCTAGATGTTCGGACGACGATCCTCGCCGCCCACCATCCGGCGGGACAGAGAAGATACGCCCGATGGCGCGATGACGAAAGCGGGTAAACTTGTAAACGACAAGGTTTTAGCGTCGACGAGGGGTTTTCATCGGCTCGATGTTTTTTCCACGGGATCCAGCACCACACCATCTGGGGAAGAGGTGTTCAGATCAGTCCGGGGATCGATCGGAGCCCATTGGACCTTCGACGCACCGAGTAGTGTCCCGGTGGCAAAGGCTAGATCTGTCTGGGCGATCTGGTAATCCGCGAGAGCCCGAACCTCGGCCGACTGGGCGTCGGCCAGGTTCGTCGCGGCATCAAGCACATCGGTCGAAGTGCGCAGTCCAACATTGAACTGGTTCTGTTCCGCTTCGAGCGTTCTCGCCGCCAGCAGCACCCGCTGGCGTGCCGCGAGAATCCGCTGCCATGAAGCCTCGAGTTGATCGAGTGCCCCGACGACCTCCTGACGGATCGCCAATTCTCGTGCCGACCGAGTGCTCAGGCGTTGGAGGCGTGCGACGACAGCCTGCTGCGTGCGAGACTTCGCTGCCTCGTTCCCGATCGGGGTCTGGAAGTTGAATCCCACTGACCAATCCGCGAAATCACCATCGGTGAGCTGGTCGAACGAACGGTCAAACGAGCGCCCGAGTCCGTTGTAGCGATAGGTGTAGTCGAACGCGAATGAAGGCAATTGCTGGTTTTTGCGAAACTCGATCGTGGACTCGTCCTGAGCGAGGCGGAGTTCCAATTCGAGCAGTTCCATGCGCATGTTCATCGCCGTGCCGATGAGTTCTGCGGCATTGAGCTGGTAGGGCACGGGGTCCGGGTCGGTGCCGATCTCGATGTAGGGATCGCCCTCGATTTCCATGCCCGGGGCGTTGATGATCACCTTCAGGTTTCGCAGAAAACTGCGGACATCGGTCTCGGCGAGAATGATCGCTTCCAGTTGATCGGCGACACCGGACTGCGCCCGGGTGATCTCGATCTCGGCCGCGTCACCGGCACGGACCCGGCGTTCGGCTTGATTGAGTTGCTCGACGGCCAGCTCGTACTGTCGCCGGCGAACTTCGAGCAGCTTCTGGGCAGCGTAGAGATCCCAATACGCACGATCGACCGCCGCGAGCGTGCGGATGACCTCCAGTTTGGTGAGCGCCTGGGTGATCTGCGATTCAATCGCGGCGATGCGGATCCCGAAGGTGCTGGCACGCCGACCAAAGTCGCGGAGCAACGGCTGGGAGTAGGAGATCTCGAAATCGCTCGTGTATGACGGGTTCAGCGTGGAAAACGAGTTGTCGGTTTCGAAGCGGCTGAACGGCAGCGAGAAATCGATGGTGCCTCCCGAGCGCAGCGGCACGCTGACCCCAAGGTTGTACCCGTCGCGCCGGGTTTGTGAGCCATCGAGATTCGATGCGGTGGGCTGATCGGTTTCGCTGCGTGTGTAGCCAGCGGTGAAAATGGCCTCGAACGCGGCCTCTTCCTCGCTGACACGAAGGTCGCTGGTCGTCGGGTCGATCAACGCGACGCGCAGGTCCAGGTTGTGCCGGAGCGCGAGTGCGCGACATTCCTCGAGCGTCAGTGTTTGGCGTTCGAGAGTCTCGAACGCATCGATGGTTCCGCCATGAGGCATCTGCTCGGCACCGGGCTCAACCACCGCCCGCTGGAGGTCCAGCGGCTCGATGGTGCGGAGTCGCTCGAGACGGACACGGACGCCGTAATCCGCGTCAACGGTCTGAAAGGGACTGGAACAGGCACCGACGAACGCGGTCAGGACAGCGCACGCCGAGATCAGCAGGGTCTTGTTCGTCATGATTCGGCTTGGTTTCCGGTCAGTTTGAGAGGTCAGCGAGAATCAATCGTGGCGGAGCGCCTGGATCGGGTCGAGTCGGGCGGCCTTCAACGCCGGTCCGAGGCCGAAGACGATACCAACGAACGCGGAGAAGCCGACGGCGAGGATCATCGTCCACATGGGGATCTCCGCCTGTGCCAGCGAGAACTTCCCACCGGTCATGGTCTCCCAGTCGGCGGTCTGCATCGCCACAGTCGTCGCCTGCGCGAGCACCAGCCCGACCGCGCCCCCACCGATGCAAAGAATGATGGCCTCGATCAGGAACTGCAGCAGGATGACCAACGGGTTGGCCCCCACCGCCTTGCGCAGGCCGATCTCTCGTGTGCGCTCCGAAACGGAGACCAGCATGATGTTCATGATGCCGATGCCACCCACCAGCAGCGAGATGCCCACGAGCACGCCCGCGATGATCGTCATGCTCCGCGAAGTGTCGTTGATCACATCGAGTTGCTGTTGCAGGCCCTGCACCCGCCAGGTGTTCGGCCAGCTCGGATCGAGGTTGCGAGACCGGCGCAGGATGAAATCGATCTCCGCGGTCGCTTCGTCGAGGATGTTCGACTCGACCATCTCCGCAGAGACGCGTGGCCAGAACCAGTCTTCGAGCTTCTCAAAAGTGTCGTACGGGATGAACACCTCTGACTCGATCTCTTCCTCACCAAAACTCATCGGAGGCTCGCGGGTCTCGACCACACCGACGATCAGGAACCGTCGCCCCTTGATCTGGATGTACTCGCCGACACCGTCGTTCAAGAGCTCGAGTTCGTTGATCGCGAGATCGTTGATCAGGCAGACATCGCGCTGCTCCTGCATGTCGGTCCAGTCCAGCGGCCTCCCGAAGATCGGGTAGCGCCGCTCGACGGCGTGCCACGGCGGTTCGATGCCGATGACCTCCACACCCGGCTTGACCACCGTGTTGCTGCGGACTTCCATGCCACGCCCTGCGAACAGCGTGATGTTCTCGATCAGGGTCGCGTGCTGGCGGAGTTGCGTGGCGTCACGCTGGTTCATTTTGAGGTCCGACCAGCGGACCTTGCCGTCGAGCTGATCGGGGCGTGTGCCGCGGATGGTGATCTTGTTGGTGCCCAGCTCTTCGAGGCCGGACATCACATGAGCCTTCATCCCGGTCATCGCCGAGAACACCGTGGTGATCGCCCACACGCCGATGATGATGCCCAGGCAGGTCAGCATCGCGCGGATCTTGTTTGCCCAGATCTGGGTGAAGGCGAAAGCCACCGTTTGGGTCAGGAGCCGGAGGATGATCATGGCCGGGCCTCTTCCAGAATCGTCGCGTCGGACTTCGGCACCGTCGCTCGGGCGGACGCGTTGTCGGCGGCCTGCTTGATGAACGCGATGTGGATCGGGTCTTCGTGCGTCGGGTGATCGCTCATGATCTCGCCGTCACGCAGGCGCACGATCCGTGCGGCGTGTCCGGCGATGTCCTCTTCGTGCGTCACCATGACGATGGTCTGTCCGTCGTCGTGCAGTTCCTTGAAAAGCTTGATGATCTCCTCGGAAGTCTGCGAATCGAGGTTCCCCGTCGGCTCGTCGGCCAGCAGCATCGCCGGACGGTTCACGAGAGCGCGAGCGATCGCCACGCGCTGGCGCTGACCGCCCGACATTTCGTTCGGTCGGTGACCGATGCGGTTGCCCAGCCCGACGCGCTCCAACGCCATCTTCGCCGATCGCCGCGAGCCCATGAACCGCTTGCGCGAATAGAGCAGACTCAGTTGCACATTCTTCAGCGCGCTGGCTCGGGGCAACAACTCGAAGGTCTGGAAGACGAACCCGATCTCCTCGTTCCGCACTCGAGCGAGCTCGAACCCGCTCATGCGATGCGTTGGCTTCCCGTTGAGGATGAACTCCCCGCTGGTTGGCTTATCCAGACAGCCGAGGATGTTCATCAGCGTGGACTTGCCCGAACCCGATGAGCCCATGATCGCGACGAACTCGCCTTTTTCCACGGTCAGATCGACACCACGCAACGCGTGCACGCGTTCCGCGCCCATCTTGTAAACCTTCGTGATGCCTCGGACCTCGATCGTCACGCTCATCGCCCCCCGTTGCCCGAGGCCACACGCTGCGGACGCCCGCCGCCACTTCCCGTCTCTCGCGGCGCGACGGCCTGATCGTGCTTCATCGTCCGAAGCGACGCGAACGGCCCGCTGATCACCTGCTCGCCGACTTCCAGGCCCGCCTCGATCGCCGTCTTCTGGATACTCGATGCACGCGTCTTCACCGGTCGCATCTTCGCCAGACCGTTTTCGTACACGAACACCACCTGCACACGCGGGCGCGAGGTATCGATCAGCGGCGATGAGCGGATCTCCGGCGGCAACTCATCGAACCGCTTATCCAGCACCGCCTGGCTCGGCACGACGATCACATTCTCCAGACGCTCGACCTCGATATCCACATTCGCCGTCAATCCCGAGAACAGGCGATCCTCAGTCGGATCGAGCACCACCTCGGCATCGAACACATTCGCGCCCTCGTTGCTCGCCACCGACTGCAGACCGATGCGGCGCAGCCGACCAGTGAACACCCGGTCCGGGTACGGGTTCAGATACACCGACACCCGCTGCCCCTCTTTCACCTTGGGAGCGTCCACTTCCGTGAGCTGGGCTTCGACGAGCATCTCCGACAGATCCGCCAGCGTCATGATGACCGTACCAGCGTTCTGGATCGTGCCCAGCGCGACTTCGCCCTCGCGCGAGTTCACCTGGGTGATCACGCCGTCGATCGGGGCGCGGATGGTGGTGTACTCCAGGTTCTCACGCGCCTGCTCCACATCCGCTCGTCCAACCTCGACATTCGCTCGCGCTGATTCCACATTCGCGACCGACCCCTCAAGGTTCGCTTGCGCCGACTCATACGCCGCCTTGCGGCTGTCGAGTTCGTTCTGGCTCGCCTCCAGCACACTCAGCGCGATATCGCCGCTGTTGTAGAGTTCTTGGTTGCGTTCGTGGTCGGCCTGAGCCTTGGCCAGATTGCTTTTGATGCCGATCAGGTTCGCCCGGTCCGCCGCGAGACGGGCCTGAGCCGCTTTCAACGCGGCCTCATCCGACAGCAAGCCGGCCTCAGCCGCGGACAATCGTGCTTCGAGTTCCTTGCGATCGAGTTCGACCAGCACATCGCCCTGCTTGACCTCATCGCCCTCGAGCAACGGGATGCGAACGATCGTCGCCGAGACGCGAGAAGCGATCTGCACCTCGGTCCGGGGCGTCACCGTGCCGGGGGCCGCGATCGTGCGGACCAGTTCGCCCAGGGCGACCGTCTCCACTTCCACCATCGCGGGCTGGTTCGCCAGGGCCTGGGCTTCCCAGTAGGCGTTCACCTTCGGCCACAGAAAGACCGCCGCGGCACCGCCCAGCAGGGCAACCACGAGCACGATCCCGACGGTCCACTTCAGAAAACCGATCACGCCATCCACAAACAATCCTCCGGATCCGAGAGAGAACCACACCCGCCCCCACAGACCTATGAATCGAGGGTCGCGAAGTTGCGTGTGGAAACAGATTCCTGACCACTCCAGAAGGTTCGACGCCCGCCCCTCCGGAGATTCAGCAGTGTAGGGCATCCTTTTCTACCACTGACTCGGATTCGCGTCGCGACCCACCACCTTTTGGTCACCATTCACCCGACACTCGACCGCAACCCAACACCCACCCCATCCAACCCCCGAAACCCGCCCCCGATCGGGTACTCTTGACCCCATGGGCAAAAGAGTCCTCCACGACAAATGGTTCAAACTCGCCAAGGAAGAGGGCTACCTCTCTCGCGCGGCGTACAAACTCAAACAGATCGAGCGCAATAAACGCCTGTTCCGGGGCGGCATGCAGGTCCTCGACCTCGGCTGCGCACCCGGCGCGTGGCTCCAGGTCGCCCGCGAATTCGTCGGGCCCAAGGGCGCCGTCGTCGGACTCGACCTGCAGGAGGTCCGCCACGACTTCGATGAGAATGTCCATCATTTTGTAGGCGACGCCTTCACCTTCCCCACCGACACCCTCAAGGAGGCCGCCGGCGGACGCTTCGACATCGTCCTCTCCGACATGGCCCCCAACACCATCGGGCACGGCGACGCCGAGCGATCGGTCACCATGGGCCACCAGATCCTCGAGATCGTCCCCGAACTGCTCAAGACCGACGGCCACCTGGTCTTCAAAGTCCTCGAAGGCACCGGCTTCCCGGAACTGCTGGTCGCCAGCAAAAAACTCTTCCAGGAATGCCGCCCCTACAAGCCCCCGGCCAGTCGCGATGTCTCACGCGAGATCTACATCGTCGGCACGGGCTTCAAGCGGAGCGAGGCCCCGGAGAAACGCCCGGAGAAGAAGCGGATCCCGCCGCATTTGCGGTTTACGGAGGAGGAACTCCGCGGCGACTGAGCGAGTGCCTTCTCTCGGGCGGGTTGAAGAATCCACATCGCCCTGCTGCTTTCCCGCTGCGGCCCCTACACTAGGTCACAGGAGGAGAAACATGACACGCACCCCGCTATTCGCCATCGCATTGGCCGCTTTGTCGTCGACCGCGAACGCACAGCTTGCGCGGATCACCCCGAACGACGCCACGAACAACGACGATTTTGGCACCGCCGTCGCCATCGATGGCGACCTCATGCTCATCGGCTCGGGCAACGACGACAACAGCGGCTCCATCTACCTGTTCGAGGCCTCGACCGGGCTGGAACTCGGCAAGCTCGTCTCCCCGGACAACACCCCGAACGCTCGTTTCGGCGAGGCCGTGGACCTCGACGGCAACTTCGCCGTCGTCGGGGCCCCCCGGGCCGATCCGCTGGGATTCCTCTCCGGTGTCGCCTTCATCCTCGATATCTCCGACCCGTCGCAGCCCACCCTTCTCCACACCCTGCAGGCGGCCGACGGTGCATCGGGGGCCTCGTTCGGACTCTCTGTGGCGATCGACGGCGATACCGCGATCATCGGCGCCCCCGGACTCAACGCCGCGTACCTGTTCTCTGTCTCGACCGGTCAGCAGCTCGCCAAGCTTCAACCGGCGAACTTCGAGAACAACGACGGTGCGGGGACCGCGGTCGAGGTTCAGGACGGCCTCGCCTTCGTCAGCTCACCCTTCGATGACATTCAGGTCGCCCCGTTCGACACACGCTCCAACGCCGGGTCGATCACGATCTTCGACATCTCGACACCCACAGCGCCGGTGCAGGCCGTGAACTTCACGACGATCGAACCGACCACCGCCGACGAATTCGGCTACGCCATGGATGTTGACGGCACCACGCTCGTGGTTGGTGCCCCCAACGCCAATCAGATTCCGACATTCGTGGGCAATGGCGCGGTCTTCATCGTGGATATCACGAATCCCGCTTCGCCCGCCCAGCTCTTCAAAGTCCGGGCCGACAACCCGCGCACGGGTGCCGACTTCGGCTGGAGCGTGTCCATCGACGGCTCGATCATCCTCGCCGGGGCACCCAACGGCGACGCGGCGCTCACCACCAACGGGCTCGGCTACCTCCTCGACGCCTCGACCGGAGCCCAGATCGTGCGTCTCCAGACCGACCCGCTCTCACCGTTCACCAACCGCCTCGGCGACACCGCGGCCATCTCCGACGGCATCGCCGCCCTCGGCGCACCGCTCGACGGCAACTCCACACTCGACCCCGGCGCGGTCTACACCTTCGGCGCCCAGTCCCCCTGCCCCGGCGACGCCAGCGACGACGGCATAGTTGACCTCGCCGACCTCAACCTCGTGCTCGCCAACTTCGGAACAGCGAACTCCGCAGGGGACGCCAACGGCGACGGCATGGTCGATCTCGCCGATCTGAACCTTGTGCTGGCGAACTTTGGGGTGAGCTGCTGAGCAGAGTCAATCCCCGCCCCTACAAGCCCCCGGCCAGCCGCGATGTCTCGCGCGAGATCTACGATCGTCGGCACGGGCTTCCAGCGGAACGAGGCCCCGGAGAAGAAGCGCATCCCGCCGCATCTGCGGTTTACGGAGGAGGAGTTGCGGGGGGAGTGATAGCTTGGGTGGCGTGGTCTTCGCGCAGCGAAGCCCACGAGGAGCACAGTACAACCAATGAACCCTCAACCACCTCCACAACGCAGACACCGCACCCGCTACGAGCTCCCCGGCCACGCCCGCTTCCTCACCTTCTCCTGCTACAAGAGCCTGCCGCTCCTGCGAACCGAAACCACGCGGGACATTTCTTGAGGCCTCCATACTCCGATCGCGGGAAACACAGCACTTCAAGCTCTACGCCTGGGTCATCATGCCCAACCATGTCCACATGCTCCTCCGACCGGACCTGCCAGACCACCCCGTCGCGAACATCCTCAAGCGGATCAAACAGACCACCGCACGCACGATCATTGCCGAATGGAGATCCCGCGATGCCCGGGTGATCCCGAAGATCACCGACTCTCGCGGGGACACCCACTTCTGGCAACGAGGCGGCGGCTATGACCGCAACATCATCTCGAAAGAGGAATTCCTTGAGAAGCTGAACTACATCCATCTGAACCCGGTCAGGGCCGAACTCGTCAAGCGACCGGAAGATTGGAAGTGGTCCTCAGCCGCGGCGTTCTGCGGCCATCCCCGCCCGGGCTTCAAACCCGATTCGCTCCCGCGAATGTAACAACCCGCGTCCGGTTGACTACCGCTTCCGGGTGGCGTGACCCCCAAGATTGGGTGGCGGGGGGTTGGCGGCCCCCAACCCCCCGGCCAAACCGAAAGCCCTACAAAAAAACCCACAAAGAAGATATAGGGAAAGCACA
>JBICHT010000041.1:0-8427 GCA_043101125.1 Phycisphaerales bacterium JB050
GGCACCTTCGCCTCCGCCGCCGACACGCCCGAGGCCCGCAATGTCTCGATCACCGCAGACCCGACCACCAACTCGCTGGTCATCTCCGCCGCGGAAACCGAGTGGGACGGCATCCGTGAACTCATCACCAAACTCGACTCCGAAGAGTACGACTCCTCCCGCCGCCTCGAAGTCATCGCCCTGAACCACGCCGACGCCGCGTCCGTCGCCGCAGCGGTCCAGGCCGCCTTCGATGCACCCCTCCGAGCAGAACTCGATCGCGAACGCCAGCGCGCCGCCGCGAACCGCGGCCGAAACAACCAGTCCAACTTCGGCGACCTCTCCTTCGAAGCACCCTCCTTGCTCATCAACACTGAAGAGGTGGTGAGCGTCAGCGCCGAGCCGCTTACCAACAGCCTCGTCGTCTCCGCGGGCAAACGCGACCTCGAGCGCATCCGTCAGATCGTCGAACAGATCGATGTTCCCGAGTACTCGAAGCTCCCCGAGCCCCGCATCATCGCCCTCGACAGCGGCAAAGCCGAAGACATCGCTCAGTCCCTCCGCGCGCTCTTCGACTCTTCCACCAACCAGCGTGGTCGCAACAACGCCCGACGCGGCATCACCATCCTCGGCGATGCCCGTTCCAACTCCCTCATCGTCCGCGCCAGCGACGACGAATACGAACAGATCAAAACCCTCGCACAGGCGCTCCAGGATCAAGGTGACGACGCTCGCACCACCGCCCGCGTTCTCCCGGTCTACCGCCAGCCCGCTTCGCGACTCGCCCAGACCATCCAGGCTACCTTTGCCCCAACCGCGCAACGCGACGGCGAAACCCTCAGCGTCCAGGTCGATCGCCAGTCCAACGCCTTGATCATCGCCTCAACCAAGCGGCTCTACGATGAGATCACCGCCGTCGTGCGAGAGATCGACGGCCCCGCACCCGACGACGATCCCGACGGCGCGACAGCTCCACTCCAGGGCCTGCCCGGGCAGGACCTCGCCATCATCGACCTTGAGAACATCAGCCCCGCCGAGGCCGTCGCTCTGCTCAACAGCCTCGGCGTGACACGACCTCAGAACCTCGACCAGCCCGGTCTTGTTTCCGAGCAGGTCACTGCTGTGGTCCTCAATAACCGCAAGGCCATCGCCGTCCTCGCGGGCAAGGCCGATCTCGATGCCGTTCGAAACCTCGTCGAGTCCATCGACAGAGAACCCCTCGGAGCCGAACAACGCGTCGCGATCGTCCCGCTCAAGACCGCAACCGCCAACCGCGTGGTCGCCTCGCTTGAACGACTGCTCAACCCGACTTCTTCAGATGCACAGACCCAGCTCGCCCGCTCTCTGGCCGAGCAGGTCCGTCGTCTCAACATCGCCGGCGACCGCCCGGGCGATGCCGATCTCAACATCGACCTCAGCGTGCCCACCCGCGTCGAAGCAGAGGATCAATCCAACTCCGTCATCATCGCGACCACCAAGGATAACCTCAGCGCAATCACCGAACTGGTGCGCATGCTTGACCGCCTGCCCGAGGGCGACGCTGTGGTGATCCGCATCTTCCACCTCTCCAACTCATCCGCGGCCCGGCTCAGCAGCGTCCTCGACGATCTCTTCAGCCAGGGGGAAGCCCTCCGGCGCGCTCCCGGCAGCGAAGTCTCCGGACTCCCGACCACCGAAACCGGTCGCGCCCTCGCCGGTGAGATCGCCGTCACGATCGACGACCGCACCAACGCACTCATCGTCGCCGGGCGAGAGGAAGTCGTGGCGCTCGCCGAGGTGCTCATCTCCGAACTCGACTCCTCCGAGACCGCCGACTGGATCGAACCCCGCCTCATCACCCTCCGCTACGCCGATGCCGCCAAGGTCGCCGAGACCGTCAACAGCGTCCTGATCGACGGCATCGGCGATGCCCCCGACGAACTGGCCCTCCAGCGTCAGGTCGGCCGTTTGCGGATTGCCCGCGAACGAGAAGGCCAGGGCCGCCCCGTCAACCCCGAATCCTTCCTCGAATCGCAGATCTTCGCGCCGCTCTCGAGTCTCACCGTTCTTCCCGAAGAACAACTCAACGCGATCATCGCCGTCGGCTCAACCGCCAATGTCGAGATCGTCGCCGAACTCGTGAAGCAACTCGATGTCGAAGCCGCCTCACGCGACGCTCTTGTTCGCGTGTACCCGCTCCGCTTCGCCGCCGCCGACCGCATCTCCGGGGTCCTGCAGCAACTCTTCCAGGATCAGGTCCGCAACGAGAACATGCGAGAGGAAGACCGGCTCACCGTCCAGGCCGATTCGCGCACGAACTCTCTCATCATGGCGACCAGCCCACGCAGCTTCGCCATCATCGAGAATCTCCTCAAGACCCTCGACTCCTCGGACATCAACCCGACCGTCGGCATCACCGTTATCTCCGCCGGCAAGAACGACGCCAGCCAACTCGCGCCACGCATCCAGCAGATCATGCGCGACCGCCTCGAGGCCAACACCTCCGGGCGTCCCTCCGACCGCGATGTGGTCTCCATCCAGCCCAACGAGGCCAACAACTCGCTCATCGTGGCCGCAAGCGATGAGAACCTCGTCGTCATCCGCGAACTGATCACCCTGCTCAACTCCGACGAGGCCTCGGACGGCGGTGGGTTCGAGATCTTCCCGCTCGTTTCCGCGACCGCGAACGATATGGTCGATCTGCTCAACGAACTCTATGTTCGCGAGACGAATCGTACTCGAGGCTCCGGCGCGATCCAGATCCGCGCCGACTCCCGACTCAATGCGATCGTCGCAAACGGCAACGCCGCGGACATCGCCGAGATCCGCCAGTTGATCCAGCGTCTCGACCGCCAGTCCCCAACCGCGGTGCGCGATATCAAAATCATCGCACTCAAGTCGTCCAACGCGCTCGAGATGGTCAACCTCCTCAACAACATCCTCAGCGGTCGCAGCATCGCCGGAGGCAACCAATCGTCTCGCCAGGGAATGATCCTGCGTTTCGCCAATCGCATGACCGAGGATCAGATCGCCGGCGAGACAGGAAGCAAGCCCACCGAGGCCCAGGTCTCCTCCGCGATCCGCGAGCAGGTCTCCATCCAGCCCGACCTCCGCTCCAACTCGGTTGTCGTCAGCGCCCCGCCCCAGATGATGCTGCTCATCGAGTCGCTCATCGAGGACCTCGATTCCTCCGCCGAAGGCCTCCGCCAGTTCAAGATGTTCACCCTCGTCAACGCCGACGCCTCGGCGATGCGTGAACTCTTGGGCGACCTGTTCTCCCTCCGCCAGCAGGGCAACCTATTCGTGCTCGTCCCATCGAGCGCACCGTCAACCGTCGAGCCCGGTGATGAGGACAACCCTCCCAGCACCACCGATTTCGGCAGTGACCTCACATTCTCCACCGTCCCCGATGAACGCCAACAGCTGCTCATCGGTGTCGATGCCCGTACAAACTCTCTGCTCGTCTCGGGCAGCGAGATCTACCTCGAACGCGTCGAGGAGATCATCGAGCGTCTCGACAAACTCGTCGGCACCGAACGCGAGCAGATCGCCTACGAACTCAAGAACGCACGCGTCGAAGATGTCTCCGTCGCCCTGCAGCAATTCATCGATCAGGAACAGGCCCGCATCACCCGCACCCTCGGCCCGGACCGATCCGAGTCCATCGTCCGCCAACTCGAGCGTGAGGTCAGTGTTGTCGGTGTTCCCGGCTCATCTCGCCTGATCATCTCCGCGTCTCCCCGCTACATCGACAAGGTCAAGTCCCTCGTCAACGAGCTCGACCGCGCTCCGGCCCAGGTGCTCATCCAGGTTCTCCTCGCCGAAGTCACGCTCGACGAAGAAAACACATGGGGCGTGGACCTCGGCGTCGGCCAGTTCGGCAACGACCAGTTCGAGGGCGCACTCACCGCCGTCGGTGTCGGCGTCCAAACCGCGATCGGCGTTCCCAACCTCGCCGTCGCGAGCCTCGACTTCGACCTGCTCATCCGAGCCCTCGAGGTCCAGGGCCGCCTTGAAGTCCTCTCCCGCCCACAGATCCTCGTCAACGACAACGAGGAAGCCCTGATCTCCGTCGGTGAAGAGATCCGAGTGGTCACATCGTCCACCAGAACCGACAGCGGCAACCTCAACGCCAGCGTCGAGCCGCGCGAGGTTGGTGTCATCCTCGATGTCACCCCCTCCATCAGTCCCGACGGATATGTCCGACTCGACATCACCCCCGAGATCTCGCAGCTCACCACGCGAACCATCCAGATCTCCGAAGATTTCGCGGCACCGATCATCTCCCAGCGCCGTGCCGACACCACCGTCACCGTCCGCAACGGCGAGACAATCGTCATCGGCGGCCTGATTCAGAATCTCATGGACACCCGCAAGTCCAAGGTGCCGCTGCTGTCCGAGATCCCCCTCGTCGGCGAGATCTTCAAAACCGAACGCACCAGCACGACCAAGACCGAACTCCTGATCATCCTGACTCCCCGCATCATCACCAACGACACCGATCTGCTCGAGTTCAGTCACGAGGAGATCGACCGCTTGTCGCTCCCCGACGAAACCAAACTCAAACTTCGTCGCAACGACATCAGTTCCGATTCCACCCTCCGCTCCATCGGTCGAGACGACTCGACCAATGACGCGCCCAAACGCCCGGAGCAGCCCTCCCAGCAGTCACCCGCCCATCGCGGCACAGAACCAGACGGGTTCGAACTCCCACTGTGATACTCATCCGACGATCCAGAACCGTTCCCGCCATCGGCGCGGCCATCTTCCTCTCATCGCTCCTGTCCGGCTGCGTGGCCGACGGACCACAGCCGCCTCCACGCCCCGAACCGCGCGAAGTCAGGATCCCCGCAGGACTTGAGGTCCACAAACTCGTGATCGCGGCGGACCAATACCCCGTCGATATCGACAGCAACGGCTATGTCGATACCTTCAATGTCTATGTCTTCCTGTTCCCGCGCCCGGACAAGTTCGATCTGCCGATCTTCGTCGATGGCACCATGAAGTTCGAACTCCTCGATGACAACGAACGCCCGGTCGTGGAATGGGTCTTCTCTCAAGATCAGGTCCGACAAGCCAGAACTAGACCGCTACCCGGCCCGAGTCATCAGTTTCAACTCAGCCTCATTGATGCCGCGGGCACCGACCGCTTCCGCGCCGCCCGCACCCAGTTGCGTGTGACCTTCACCCCCGTAGATCGCGATCCGGTGGTCGCCAACGGCCGCCCGACAGTCACCATCGGGCCAACGACAGATTCCCGGTAGCCCCGACGGCCCTCACCTGATGGGCTGATCCGGCAGGCGGTAACGCAACTGCAGCATGCTGGGATAGACCGGGTACGCGATCTTCATCCGGAGCCCATGGAATTCTTCGAGTGATCGATCGAATCGGTCAAGAACGGCCTCCACCAGGGCGCGGTAGCGGGGGACCTCCGGCGTCGGGGCCGGTACGCGACTCCGTCCCAGATTCTGAAGTTTCTCGTGCAGAGGCAGACGACGGGTCTCAAAGGTCTGGAGCGGAGAATCCACCCCACTGAGCAGAAGCACTTCGGGCGCTAGTGCAAAGACCAGCGAGTGATGGATGAACAGGTCCACGATCATCAACTCGGTCGGCACTTCACAGCGAGCGTTGTGATTTCCCCATTCGTTGATCGGAGTACGCACATACGGGATGCCTCGATGGATCGCCCCGACGAAGCAGCTGAACGCCCCCGTGTTCCCGACCAGTCCCTCCTTGAGCTGATAGGAGATCTTCGATCCGACCCGAACCCCTTTCAAGGCAGGAAGCGGCTTCGAGCAGAAATCCAGCATAAGAGGGGCACCATCCGTCTGATCGATGCGAGGATCGATAGGTTCGGAAGCCGTCGTATCCATCTCGGTGCCATCGTCATTGCTGGCATCGCGTCGGGCCATCTCCCAGTAGACATCGTGGCGTAATCGACGAAAACCCACGAAGCCGTTCACCGTCGCAAAGTCGAGCGTTCCTGCCGTTTCACCCGGGAGAACCACTCCAACCTTAGACAGCACCTGTGCTTGCGCACCCCAGACATAACTCGTGCCCTGATACAGCACCTTGCGATGCTGCTCGTCACGCTCCTGACGCCCGGTCGTGGTCAACTCGCTGCCGAGCATCTCCAGGGTCTGGCGGTCCCCCGAATGGACGCGGATCAATCGCTCGTACTCCCCGACAGCCTCGCGGATCCGCTCCCGCAACGCCTGGTCAATCCCTGCCTTATTCATGTTTCTCAGCAGGATCTGGATACCCGATGAGCCGGGCATCAACTCCAGGGCCGCCGCGGAATCATCGGTCTGAATGATCCGGGAGAGCTTCCACGCGAGGTTCTTGTTAAGCCCGATGTGCTCGCAGATCGATTGCGGGGCATTCGGGTTGGCTCCCGCCGCGACCAGCCCATCAGACAACGCCGCACGAAGGGATCGCACGACCTGCTGGGCGTCCTCGGAAAACGGCGTTGGTTTGATATCTGCGATTTGGGGCACGTGTTTTGGTGGGTTCTTGGTCGGTTGGTCCGTCACTACATCGGCTTTCTGGTCGAGAGTGGTTGGGCGAAATAAAGTCTAGTCGTGAAATGGTGTTCGTGCGAACATTCGCAAAAATTTTCTCGCGATTTTCTTGGCGCGACTCTGAGTCGCGAGTAGGTTTCAAGAGAACAATTTCCGTTTACACCCGCGGCGACGCCGCACCATCGGAGGAATAGAGATGAATTTCCGCAGCACAGCCCTCGGCACGCTCGCCATCGCCACCCTCGCCGGCGCCGCCTCGGCATCGGTCACCACGATCGATCCGTTCGTCGGTGATGCCTGGGAGCCCTACGAAAACATCGGTGCTCCCGGGGGAACTCCCGGTCCGGCCCGGATTTTCGACGATGGCGCGACCACCTTCGACCAGAACGCCAACTTCCTGATGATCGCCAACAGCCTCTTCAGCTTCCTGACCGAGACCCAGATCCTGCCCTACAACGGCAACCTGATGGGCGGGTATGTCACCGGCCAGGCCGTCATCGAGTTTGACGCGCCCGTGACCGAGTTCGGCGGCTACTTCGGCACCGCCGACATCCTGACCGACAGCACGATCAGTCTGTACGACACCGAGGGGTCACTCATTTCGACCGAAGCGATGAACTTCGAACTCGGCGAATGGAACTGGCATGGCTGGAGCAGTGATGTCGCGATCTCGCGCGTCGAGATCCACGGCTCCACGACTCCCGGCCTCCCCATCGTGATGGATGACCTGCAGGTGACCTACGCCGTCCCAACCCCGGCCACGGGCGCTCTGCTCGGTCTGGCTGGCGTGGTCGCGGTCCGTCGTCGGCGCGCCTGAGTCGTTTGATCCTGTCCACCATCACCTTCCGCGCAGCGGGAACTCCCCGTTGCCGTTGAAAGAGTTTCAACATGCGTGTTTCTTCTGTTTTCATGATGGCGAGCGTCCTCGCTCTGACGCCCGGCGCGTTCGCACAAGCCTTCGCGACGAACCATCTCGCCGGGAACACCGACGGCTCCGACGCGTTGATCATGTTCGATCCATCAAGCCCGAGCAGGTACACCACCATCGGGTCCACCGGCGTTCCGAATATCGGCTTCGGTGGTCTCGACTTTGATGCCAACGGAAACCTGTGGGCATACGCCTCGTACTACAAGACCACCGGAGGCGCCGCCTCCGGCCTCTACAGCATCGATCCGCTGACCGGCCAGGCGACACCAGTCGGTCAGAGTTTCACCAGCCTCCAGGATCTTGCCTACAACCCCGTCGATGGGAAAATGTACGGCATCAACACCCAGCAGGCCGCGATCACTCGTCTCTACGAGGTCGATCTGGCGACCGGTTCGACAACCCAGGTGGGCAGTTTCACCGGGTTGCCCGAGCAGCACTACATCAACGGACTGGGCATCGATTCGCAAGGGAATTTCTACCTGCACGATGTCGCCAATGGGATGATCTTCCAGGGCGACGGTTCTTCCTTCTCGTCGCTTTATGACCTCGATGTAGTGACGGTCGCGAGCCAGGGGCTCACGATCGACTGGTCTCGCGACGACACGGGGTATCACACGCTGGTCGGCCAGGGTGAATTCCCGAACTACATCAGCACGGTCAACAGTTTCTCCGTCGATGGTTCCGGCTATTTCTATGGTGACGCGTTCGGGCCGAACAACCTCGATGGAATACCCCCGGTCCAGGCCGGGGACATCGCGATCATGCCCGCGATCCCAGCTCCCGGTGGCGCGGCTCTGATGGCTCTCGCTGGAGCGGTTTCTCTCCGCCGCAGGCGGAGCACCCGCTGACTCGCGTTCGGGCCTAGCTTCCTCGTGAAGCCCCGCGTTGAATCCGCGTGCATGATGAGCCGAGTACCCGTGGCCGCCTCCTGAGGTGGCCACGGTTTCGTTTTTGGCCCAAACCATGCTGATTACGGCCCAAATCCCACAAACGAAAACGGCTCCCCAGAGGGGAGCCGTT
>JBICHT010000042.1:0-6081 GCA_043101125.1 Phycisphaerales bacterium JB050
CGCGGAGGTCCGCTTCTTGAAGTCGTTCAGTGCGGGCAGCCTGCATCAACTGGCTGATTTCATTTTGCACACCCGCCAACTCGGCGGATAGTTCCTGACGCTGGACCTGTAACGCACGCACTTCCGAATCGACCGTTCGGATTTCCGCCTCGATCGTGCGAATCGCCTCACCCGCATCGGGGCCAACGAGGGTCATTGCGTAGGCCCGATTGGAACTGTACTCCCGGGCAACGGAATCGGCGCGAGTCAGATCGAGGCTGATCCTCGACGCGATTTGGCGAGCCAGGTTCAGTCTAATCTCCGCAAGGTCCGAATTCGCGCTGGCGATCATGAGTTGCGCGGGGGCTTTCGCATCGCCCTCCACACTTCTCATCGCGTCATTGAGCTTCGCGATGACCTGCTCGATCTGTGACTCCTGATTCTCAGTGGAACTCGCCAACGCGCGCATCTGGTCGCGGGCATCCTCAAGCTGCTGAGCATAGTTCACGCTGCTGTCTTCACAACCGGACAGACCGATCGTGAGGCCAGCCAGAAGCGAGCACAGCACCGACCTCGAGGCAATGGTCGAGTGGGAGAGGCGACGGGAGAAGGTCTGGGTCATGCGTGATGATCTCTGTCGGGTGAGGTCGAATCGGGACGCGGACAGCCCCGCACCATCTGCGGGAGTGGCACGAGGGCGGTTCGCAGTGTAGCAAAGGCGGCCTGCCATCGGCGCAGCCCCAGAAAACGGGCTTACCGTTCCACGGGATCCTCTGCCGGGCCCTCCGGGCGAGGCTCGGACTCCGAAAACGGGTCATACTCGAAGGGGTATTCAGGCCTCGGCTGGTACATCATCCGCATCCAGCGTACCGCGGCCCGATACTGGGGCGTCCGGTCGTTCAGGAACACCGGCCTCCAGCCCTTGACCTCCGGGTGTGGGTACAGCACATCCTCGCGCGGCATCGCCATCTGCAGCAGGAGTGAATCGCTGGGATTCGTGTAGTCGATCATCGGCACAGGCAGCCGAGTATCGAACTGGTCAAGGAGCACGAAGTTGGTGTAGACCGTCTCCTCGGAGTTCGGAGCCCGGTTGAGCAGACGCAGCCTCCCCGCTTCGTTGCCGCCGTGGCAACGGGTCGTGGCACATCGGTTGGTCAGCCAACGAGCACTGATCTGATCGCGGAACTCGGCCATGGACTGCGGATGACCAATCACCTTGACCTGGCCGTACAGATCGCGCGCACCGACGCGGAACATGATGTCCAGGATCTCGACCGGCGATTTGCGATAGAACTCTTCCTTACCCTCACGGGTCACCGGAACAAGCGGGTGCTCGGCGTATCGCTTGAGGATCTCGTCGATCGTTGACCGCTCGATGATCAACTTAGGCTTTGCGCTGAGGTCGAGCTCATACACCTTGATGAGCGCGATCTGCTCCGCGGTCAACGGCGCGAAGTTGTTGCGATCCGGCATCTTCGCCCGCTGCGGGGTAGGGCTGTTCTCGCCATCACGCTGATCGGGCCTTCGGTTTTCACGAATCCGCTCAAGGATGATGAGTTGCTCGATGAGCTGTCGCAGCCGCCGGGCTTCCTCGTTCTCAGGATCGTGCCTCAGGATGCCCTCGATCTCCCGGAGTGCCTCGTCATAAAGTTTGTTCTGCTCAAGCCAGCGGACCAGTGACAGCAGCCTCGGCACATCTTCATCATCGATGGTGGGTCGGATATCCCGGTATCGCTGGGCAGGGGTCAGACGCACCGTGACCGAGACCACACGCTCGCGGGACAGCGGCAAGAGCAGGCCGCTCACGCGCAGGATGAGCTGGTCATCGGTCTCCGCCTCGAGCGTGCCATCTATATAAGACTCCCCCTCATCCACGACCACCCGAACATCATCGCCGGGCTCGGGTGTGGCATTGGGGTCCAGCGCGATCTCATCCTCGGGACTGCTCTGAAGAGACACGGGTCCGGGAGTGCTCTTCGCGCCAGCCCCGTCCTGGGTCATCCCCAGACTGGGGGACGAGAACATCACGACAGCGGAAACTCCGATGAGCCCGGCCAGTGCCACACCCACCCCTAGACGGAGGTGACCGGATCGGCACAGGCCACTGTGCGACCCTGCATGCGTGTATGGATTGCTTCGTTGCGTCACGCCCGGATCCGCTCCTGTTCCTATTGAACTCACCACTGTCTAGACGCGTTGAACATCTGAAGGTTCACCGGGTTGCCTGGCCGTTCACCACAACGATCCCCAGCAAAGACTGGGCATCCTCTCCGAGCTCAAGCTGGGCGAGCACTACATTCTTCGGTCGCTCAGTGGCGAAGAATCCACCTGCTCTGAAGTAAGCACCGTGGTGATTGCGAAACTCACTCAGGTCGAGCCGCACAGTTTGACCAACCGCAATCCCATCGATCACATAGGAAAATTCCTGATTCAGCCAGAGGGTGGTTTCACCGAACGCCCGGGCTGAAGTGTTGGTCAGGCTGATCTCCGCGCCGTCACGGATGAGCTGGATATCGAGAACCTCGGCCTGGACCTTCTGCGCAGGGTACGAACGAAAACCCTCCAGGCTGTGGACCTGCTGCCCGGTCGAGCAGCCAACAGACATCACGAAGGTCGCTGTGATTGTGGTCCAAACCGCCATCGCTCGAATCATTCGTCAACGCTCCATACCAGGCCGCCACGCCCGAACGGGCAGGCGTTCGGGACACCGTGCATACTGTACCCGAGATGAGCTGCGAAACCGCTTCCCGAAACGCCACCCCCCCACAGCGGGCATCCGCCGAGCACCTGTCACCGGGTGCCAGTGGTATCGATCCGCGCGTCTTCGCGGCTTCGTACACCCCCGATCCGCGTCTTGCGCACCTGATCCCCGGCTTCGATGCCCCGTTCTTCCAGGCGGGACTCGCGGGATACTCCGACGCCGCCATGCGCATCGTCGCCCGACGCCACGGCTGCCCGATGTGCATCACCGAGGCCCTGCTCGATCGCACCCTCATCGCCGGAGGACGCGGCTTTGCCAAGGCCGACCTCGGTGACATCGCCGACAACATCCCCGGTGGCTCGGAAGATACCCCGCTCGTTGGCCAGATCATGGGATCCAACCCCGACGAAATGGCCGCGGCAGCGGTGAAGATGGTCGAGCAAGCCAAACGCCCGAACCACGAGTACCGCAAACTCGCCCAACGCGGACTCGCCGGTGCTCCCGAGGGCAAGGAAGTAACCCCGGACGACGACACGCCCGGCTTCGCCTCGATCGATGTCAACCTCGCCTGCCCGGTGAAGAAGATCTCCAAGAAGGCACGCGGCGGACACTGGCTGCGCGAGCCCGAAGGCGCGATCGACATCCTCAAAGCCGTCCGCGAAGCCCTGCCGCCCGAGCAGGTCACCAGTGTCAAGATGCGTCGCGGGTTCGATGACTCACCTGACGCCGAGCGGAACTTCTTCCGCATCTTCGATGCCGCGTACGAACTGGGTTACGGCTTCGTCACGGTCCACGGGCGCACGGTTGAGCAGAAGTACATCGGTCCCAGCCGCTGGCCGTTCCTGAAGTCGCTTGTCGAGGCGCGTCCGGACCGCCTGATCTTCGGCTCGGGCGATGTCTGGGACGCCGACGAGATCTTCCGCATGCTCGCGTACACCGGGGTCCACGCCGTCTCCGTCGCTCGCGGCTGCATCGGCAACCCGTGGATTTTCCGCCAGGCCCGGCAGATGCTCGCCGGTCAGCCGGTGACCCAGCCGACCATCGCCGAGCAGCGAGAAGTCCTGCTCCAGCATTTCGTCCTGTCCGTCGCGGTCAACGGCGAGAAACGGGCCGGACCGATGATGCGGAAGTTCGGGATCAAGTTCGCCACGCACCACCCGACCCCGGACAAAGTGAAACAGCGGTTCTGTCGCGTCAGCAGCACCGAGGAGTGGCGAGCGGTACTCGACGAGTACTACCGCGAGACCCCGATCGCGATCGGCTGAGCGATCAACGACACGATTCTCGGACGATGGCCGGTTTGCCTATTTTGCCTTGTAAGCAGCAACGCCCACCATTCAGGCTGAGTTCTATCGGTTTGCCCTCTCAACATCGGAATCCGGGGCATGTTTGAGTTGGCCGTTGCCCTCAAGCCAACCGGAGACTCGAATCGTGCGCGACCCGCTGAGAACCATCACTCATCTTGAGGACGCCACTCCGCTGTGCGCATCGTTCGGTGAGTACCGCTTCCAGCAGGCGACCGATCCGGGGCCGCAGTTCTCTGGAGACCTGTTTGAGTTTCTGCCCTCCGCAGACGGTCTGGGCACGATCTGCTTCGGTGATGCCTCCGGTCACGGGCATCACGCCGCGCGGATCAGTTCGCTCACGCGTCGCGTGCTCCGGGCAGAACCGTCGGACCGCGGGCCGTCTCGGCTCGCCCGGGCCGCGAACCGGTTCCTTGCCGGGCTGCGGGTGCCGCGCCGGTTTGTGTCACTGTGGGTCGGCAGTTTCGATCTCGACGGGCAGATCCGCTTTGTCGATGCCGGGCACGGGCACTGGCTCATCATGACCGCCGACGGCTCGGTGCGGGCGATTTCCCGCATCGGCGGCATCCCGCTCGGGATTGACGCGAGCGTGGATTACGCACCGGAGACGGTCACGCTCCATCCCGGCGAGCGTCTGGTGCTCTACTCCGACGGCATCACCGAGCAGCGCAATACCCAAGGCGAGGAGTTCGGCCGGGTCCGCCTGCTGCGGGCCGCTCGCAACGCCGACCCGTTTCAGGTCGCAGATGCCATCCTCGGCGCGGCCCGGAAGCACGCCGGGGCACCGCTGACCGACGATGCCAGCGTCGCGATCATCGAGCGCGCCTGATCACACCGAGTCTCGTGGTTCGTCCGCCCGGCCCGCCAGCACGCGCGCGTTGTGCCCGCTCGGCTCCACATGGATCAGCACCGAAGCGATGTTGGGCAGTTCCGCACGCACCGCCTGCTTGACCTTCCCGGTCAGGTCGTGGGCATCCTTCACGGTCATGGCGGGGTCCACCTCGGCGTGCATGATCACGCGATACATCCGCCCGGTCTTGCGCGTTTCGCAACGCTCCACCGCGCAGATCCCCTCCACGCTCATCGCGGCCTGCGTACACCGCTCGGCGACCACCGGGTCGTGGCGATCGATGAGTTCGTGGTACGGCTCGTGCAGCAGCAGCACGCCGTTGACCATGATGGCCAGCGACGCCGCGAGAGCCGCCCAGTCGTCGGCGACGGCCCACTCCGGCCCACCGACCAGTGCGATGGAAATGCCGACGAACGCCAGTGCACTGGTGATCGCGTCGGATCGATGGTGCCAGGCGTCGGCGTGCCCCGCGCTGCTCGCAGCGGTCTTCGCCGCCCGACGCGTCACCCGGAACATCGCCTCCTTCACGATCACCACGACGACCAGCACGATCAGCGTGAACGGTGCTGGCATCTCGTGCGGCGTGCGGATCTGGTGGATGGCCTCCGTCGCGATCCCGATGCCCGCGAGGATGATCAGCACCCCCACCGCCAACGCCGCGAGGGCTTCGGCCTTGCCATGCCCGAAGGGGTGTTCCTCGTCCGGCGGGCGACGCCCATAGCGCAAACCGCCCCAGATCACCGCTGAGCCGGCGATGTCGGCCATGGACTCGACCGCATCGGCCACAAGCGCGAACGAGTTGCCGAGGATCCCCGCGAGCAGTTTCGCCCCGGCGAGCAGCGCGTTGACGAGGATGCCGACGAGGGCAATCCGTTGGGGGGCATCGAGCGGGTCGAGCGGAGGAGATTTCGGAGCCGGGGAAGACATTGCCCCAGAGTATCTATTAGCTCGAGGTCGCAAGCTCTGGAAAAATGATTCCTCACCCACGCAAAATCTGGTAGACTCCTACCGTGCCCGAGGAGCCATCCACATCTCAAGCCACCATGGATGATCGTCAAAATGGCGACATGTTTAAGCTGCTAGAGCAATTTTGTTCCGCGCGCCAGCTAGGCCGTGTCTGACGGCTCAATGAGCCGAAGATACCTATCGATGAACGCCAGCTTGATCATCGACAGGTAGTGCACCGCCAGCTTCTCGTACCGGGTACTCAGACGCCGATTCTGCTTCAGCCAGCCCACGCACCGCTC
>JBICHT010000043.1:0-36526 GCA_043101125.1 Phycisphaerales bacterium JB050
ATGGCCGACCTGCTCCGATTCGACACGGCGTACCTGTACCGCCTGTCGCCTGAGGAATACGGAGCGGACTTCGTCGCATCCACTTACGCGGTTGTGGAACTCAACGGCACCTACGAGACGAACGGCGATACCGAGTTGTTCATCTCGCCTGGCCTGCTGTACGAGGCTTCCCGTTTCGCGCTCGAACTCTCGGTATCCATGCCAGTGTTCCAGAATGTGGATCACCGGCCGGAGCCCGAGTACAGCGTGGGTGTGGGGGTGCGGTTCTTGTTCTAGGCCGCATCCGGTATGCCGGTTTTTCCTCCGCGGGTCGGCGCCTTACAGGCGTCGGCCCGTTTGTCGTTCCCGTTCATAGGAACGCGAGGCCATCCAGATCGGAACGCTGCCGATGAGCACGATGACGATACCGGCGATGAATCCGATGAGTGCTCCGGAAATACCGGAGAGGATTCCCCCAGCGATCGCCAGAATCAGCACCGAGAACGCCATGCCGATGTAGGCGTAGATCAGTCCTTTCTTCGAGGAAACATCGCGCGGCGCGTGGGCGGCCGAGCGGGCTCGGTCGTACGCCGCCCGCTGCGCGGCGTTCGCGTCTTCTGCGGTGATGCTGGCCATCTGGGGGGGGGTGTTCGGTTGCGCCGCAGCGCTTTCGCCGTCGGGTGCGGTCTGGTTCATAGGCGAATCCCTCGGAAGGTGATCGAAGTTGGATGGTATAGTCCGGCCATCAGAATAACCGTCGCAACGACCGGGGAGGTAGCCTATGCCATCGAGCATCGTGAGATTCGGGACCGTGGTACTGCTCGCAGCAGGTGTGCTCGGTAGTCTCGGCGGCTGCGTCAACAAGACGGCCCTCGGGGACCGACCCGGTTATCAGGAAGTGCAGACCGTCGAGATCATCGCCGAGGCACGCAAGGCGGTGCAGTGGGTTGAAACGGACCTGGACGGCTACAACCCGGATTCGCCGGAAGCGGTCGCTGCTCGCGACGGCGTGCTGGTGCAGTGGGCTCGCGTTCGCGATCGGGCCAGTGAATTGCAGGCACGCCTTGATGGGCGAACCGCCGATCAGTCCGGCACGGGGGATCGGAAGGTCGTGGCGGAGTTCTACCAGACCACCGCCGAGCGCGCCGAGGTGCTCCGCAGGGAAACGGCGCGTTTGCTTGATCTGTGGACGGCACTCAACGAGACCTATCGCACCGCGGACCTCGGGGTCGGCTCTCGCCCGCGCGGGAACTGATTCGTGGAAATCGTGGCATGGATCGCCCTGCTCGGGGCTGGCACGCTGATGGTTCTCACGGCGATGCCTTGGTTGCGCAGCGGCTGGTGGGTGATCCGTGTCTGTGATTTCCCCCGTGCTCAGCTCTGTATCGCCGGGTTGATCGGGTCCCTCGCGTGCCTGGGCCTTCTGATCGCGGGCGAGCAGGGATGGGAAACAATCACGGCGGCGGGTCTCTTTGTGTTCGTTGCGATTGTTCAGGCGCTGTATGTCACCCAGTTCCTGCCGCTCTGGCCCAACTCGGTCGCGGACGCGTCGGGAGGGGATCGGATCCGGCTGCTGGTCTCGAACCTTGACTATGAAAACGAACAACGCGATGAAGTGGCTCGCTGGCTGGAACACATCGAGGTCGATCTGCTCGTTTTGGTCGAAGTCGATGAGGAGTGGATGCTCGCACTGGACAGGGTGCGTGGCCAATATGCGCACCATCTCGAAGCCGTGCGACCGGAAGGGCTGGGCCTTGTGCTGTGGTCGAAGTTGCCCCTGGCCGACGCAACGGTTGAGCACCTCGTGACCGAGGAACGACCCTCGCTGCACGCGCGGGTGCAACTTCGCGAGGGCCGAAGCATCGCGATCAACGCCCTCCACCCGACCCCGCCCGGTTTGGATCGTGAGCAGGAGGGCCGTGAGGACAGCCGCAAGCGCGATGCGGAACTCGTGATCCTCGCCAAACGGATCGCAGAAGACCCCGGGACCGACCGTCTTGTGGTCGGTGACCTCAACGACGCGGCGTGGTCGCACACCACGCGCTTGTTCCTCCGCCTGAGCGGGATGCTCGACCCCCGGCGTGGGCGAGGGATGTTCTCGACCTATCCGGCCTCCAAGCCTCTGCTGCGTTACCCGATCGACCATGTGTTCGTGAGCGAAGGCTTCCTGGTGGGCGGGCTGCGCCGGGAGATCGCGCCCGGCTCGGATCACCTGGCCATGTTCGCCGATCTCAGCCTCACCACGAAGGAAGGGGTGTCGCCCGATCCGAAGCCCGCCGACCACGAGAACGGCGCGGAGATCGTCCGAGATGGTCAGAAGGACACCGCGGAATAGCCCAGGTGCGGAGTGGCTACAATCCCCGCCCCATGCCATTGCTCGCCGCTACAAACATCGCTCACGCCTTCGGAACGCGCATCATCCTCGATGGCGCAACGCTGTCGATCGAAGCCGGGGAACGGGTCGGGATTGTCGGTCGCAACGGACAGGGCAAGTCCACGCTGATGAAGGCAATGGCGGGAGTGCTCAAGGCAGACTCGGGCGACATCGCGGTCTCCAAGACCGCTCGCATCGGTTACCTCCGCCAGGACCCTGACCTCGATCCCACCGAGACCCTGCGGGACGCGGCGGAAGGGGCGTTCGCCGAGTTGCACCACCTGCATCAGCAACTCAACCATGTCTTTGAGGATATGGCCGGTCCGGCGGGTGCCGATCCGAACGAACTCGAAAAGCTCATGAAGAAGCAGGAGCGGTTGGAGGCACAGATCGAGGCGGCGGGCGGCTACGCCATCGATCACAAGATCGACGCCGTGCTGCACGGCCTGGGCTTCACCGACGGCCAGTTCACCGTGCCGGTGGGTTCGCTCTCGGGCGGGCAGAAGGCCCGTCTCGCTCTCGGGCGTCTGCTGCTGGAAAATCCCGATGTCATCCTGCTCGATGAACCGACCAACCACCTCGATCTCGACGGTCGCCTGTGGCTGGAATCCTTCCTGAAGAATGACTTCCAGGGCGCGGTGGTGATGATCTCCCACGACCGTTATCTGCTCGACCATGTCGTGACGCGAATCGTGGAGGTCGAGCAGGGGCGGCTGATCGATTATCCCGCGCCCAAGGGGGATGCCTACCAGACCTTCCGACGCCTGCGGGCAGAGCGCAAACTGGTCCAGATGCGCTCGTGGGAAGCCGAGCAGACCAAGTTCAAGGCCGAGGAGCGCTTCATCCAGCGTTACAAGGCCGGCCAGCGCGCCAAGCAGGCCAAGGGGCGCGAGTCGCGACTGGAGCGTGAGAAGGCATCGAGCACGACCGAGCGCCCCATGGAGATGGGCACCTTCAAGTTCAACCTGCCCAAATCGGCGCGAGCCAGTGATATCGTCGCCAAGGCGCAAAGCCTCTCCATGGTCTACGACCTGACCGACGAGGACGGCAACGATGCGGGGCAGAAGGTGCTGTTCCGCGATCTCGATCTGACGATCTCGCGCGGCGAGCGGTGGGGCATCCTCGGCCCGAACGGCGCGGGCAAGTCCACGCTGATCAAGTGCCTGCTCGGCGAAGAGAAGCCGACGGCCGGAACCGTGCGTCTGGGCTCGAACCTCTCGATCGGATACTTCAGCCAGTCGGCGAAGGACATGGACCCGGACACGAAGGTCTACCGCTACCTGCAGGGCGTGATCCTCAAGGAGAATCCCAGCGGCGCACTGTCCGAGCAGCAGGCACGCGACCTCGCCGGTGCGTTCCTCTTCTCAGGCGAAGAGCAGGAAGCCGAGATCCGCCGCCTGTCGGGCGGTGAGAAGGGCCGGGCGCGCCTGGCGGGTCTGCTGGCGAGCGCGAAGAATGTGCTCGTGCTGGACGAGCCGACGAACCACTTGGACATCGAATCGGCCGAGCGACTGGAAGCCGCGCTCGCCTTGCCCGTCGAGGCGACGAGCCATCAGCCCGGGCGCCCCGGCGGCGAGTGGGAAGGCACGATGCTGCTCATCAGCCACGACCGTGCGATGATCGATGCGTGCTGCAACAAGCTGCTGATCCTCGATGGCGAAGGCAACCATGAGGTCTTCGACGGCAATTACAGCGCGTGGGCCCGGGAAGTCACGGAGCGCGAATCGCGTAAGGCCGATCGTGAAGCAGAAGCCAGGAGACAGCGCGAACTCGAACAGAAGCGACAGCGAGCACAGGCCGAGAAGAAGCAGCAGGGGCAGAAAAAGCAGCAACCCAAGCCCAAATCACAGAATGCGATGTCGCTCATGAGCCAGGGCAAACTGGAATCCGAGATCGAGCGGATCGAGAAGCGGATGAAGCAGATCGATCAGGAAATGGCCAAGCCCGATGTCTGGTCCGACCATCGCAAGATGACCCAACTCGGCGACGAGCGGGCGAAACTCGCCTCGGAACTCGAGCCGCTGGAGTTCGAGTGGATGAGCCGGGCGGCGGATTGAGGGTGGTTCAGCCCGCGCCGAGCGTCATCACGCGCTGAAGTGCATCGTCATCCGGTCGAATACGAATGTCCACGCGTTGTCGAAGTACTGGTACACCTGAGGCCACTTGCTGGACTTGTCGGCCAGGCCGTCCTTCGGCCAGCCGCTGTGGATGAGCGTGACCTTCGTGTTCCCATCGGCGACCGGCTCGAGGAGCAGTGTGATGCGGGTGTGTTTGAAGCGTTGGTCGGGGAAGGTGGGCGGAGCGTTCCAGGTCGCCGCGAGCATGCGCTCTTTGGCGTAGGCGAGGATCGTGCATTGCTCGCTGCCGCGGCTGCCCGCGTTGTCTTCGGTGGCCGGGAGCATGTACAACTCGAACTTGCCGCCGATCTTGAGCTCGATGTCGGCTTCGTCGACCCACCACTCGGTCATGCCCTCCGTGGTGGTCCATGCCCGCCAGACTTCCGCCGGGCTCGCCTGCACGGTGGCGGTGCGGACGATGCTCTTGTCGCTTTCGCTCGCGGCGTCGGGTGCGGCGAGTTCAGTTTGATCGGTCATGACGCGCCTCCACTCATCGTCCATCACCTGTCCCCACGGCATCTGGTCGTTCTGACGCATCCAGACGCGCCAGGCCATAGTGTTGTCGTCGACCAGTTCATTCTCCTGGCGCACCTGCGCGCTGCCCATTGTCCAACTGGTGGAGAGCATCAGGTTGCCGTCTTCGGACTCGCCGACGGTCATCGCCCCGGTTCGAGCCGTGCCGTCGTACACAAAGGTGTGCGTCGCCAGTTCGTTGGGATTCGCTCCGAGAGCAAAGACCGTCAGGTACCGGTTGTACCACGGCCCGTCGCCGTCCTTGGCCTGCGTGTGCGCGAGCACGAGGCCCTCGGAAAGATCCCACGCGTAGACATTGCGCGCCTCGAGCGCCTCGCCCCACGCCCAGGTGGCTTCGATCTCCCAGGTGCCGATGAAGGGAGCCATGGCCTCCTTGAAGGTTTCGGCCGGGGTGATTTCGCGATCGGGGGCCGGCTGATCCTGAGCCTGCGCCAGCGGAACGCCGGGAACACACAGGGCCGCGGCGACGAACAGGGCGGAACGGGACATGTCGGGCCTCCTTATTAAGCCCGGTCGGTGGGCGGGCGTTGGTCCGAACACGCGGTACCGGAGGGTGGCCCGATCGGATGCAATCGGTGCGTATCATACGCCGGAAAGATCTTGTTGTGCAGGCATTATTCTTGTAATACAGTAGTGGCAGTGTTCTTCTTCTCCCACCATCCGCGATTCCTGCGCCTCGTCTCCCTGGTGGTGCTCGCAGGGTATCTGCTGTCGGTTTGGGGGGCGTTGCCCTCCTCGGGCATGCTGGTGAACTGGGTGAAATCCGGGACTTCGCAGGCGTATCCGTGCGCCGGCTCGGGCTGTGCGTGTTCGCACGCGACCGAGTGCTGGACTTCGTGTTCGTGCCACACCGAGGTGGAATCGCTCGTTTGGGCCTTGCGCAACGGGGTCGAGCCGCCGCGTCAGGTGCGGTTCGCGGACGAGTACTGGGAGAGCGCGATTCGAACCCTCACCGGGGTCCGGGAGGTCGGGCCGGAAGATATCAAGGGGGCACAGGGCAAACTCCGGCGCGGGATCGCGCTGCGGGCGATGCTCGCGGACGAGGAGTACTGCGGCGTTCCGTCTCCGGATGCCGTCGCGCAGGCGGATGAGCCGGCACCGACCGAACCCGCTGATCAACCCGAGGGGCCGGTGCTCTCCGCGATCGGCTGCACCGATTTGCCGCTGCTGGTGCTGGTCGGCGTGGGTGTGTCGCTGCCGCGGTTTCATGAGGAATATTCCCATCCGCGTCTGCCGGTGGGTATCGCGTTCGAAGCCATGACCGATGCCGCCGGGTTGAACCGGAGCAGGCCACCGAGCCCGCCGCCCCGCGCGTAAGCGGCGAAACAGAAGCACGCACGCATCATCCATCCTGATACGACGCGATCGCCCCACGGCGACGGGTCTTCCTATGGAGATCGATATGAACCCTCGGAACACGAGGCGTTCGGCGGGCTTCACTCTTGTTGAACTTCTGGTGGTGATCGCGGTCCTGGCGTTGCTGGTCGGCGTGCTGCTCCCGGCGTTGTCGGGGGCGCGGCGATCGGCGCAGGCGGTTCAATGCCTGTCGCAGATGCGCACGCTCGGCCAGTTCACTTCGGTGTACGCCGGAGAGAACCGGGGTCACATGCCACGCAGTCAGCACTCGGCGTTCCCGAATCGGGTTCCGCCCTGGGGGTACGCGTTCTACGCATACATCACCGGGAGCGAATACCGGCAGGGGGCCGAGGACTGGCTCGAGGTCTTCAACAACGATTACCGATGCCCACTGGACGAACGGAGTCAGGGCTGGAGCTACGGCTACAACGTGTACTTCGAACTCACTGCAGCAGAAACGCAAGGCAGGACCTGGGATCGCATCAGCGATGCGCCGCGTCCTTCCCTGACGGTTCTGTTCTGCGAGATCGGCGAACTCACGACCGCAGACCACGCCATGGCGCACTTCTGGACGCTCTTCAACGCTCCGCCCGAGGTGGATCGCGAGCGGCACCGACCCGGTTCCGCGGCGGTCTTCCTAGACGGGCACGCCGAAGAACGCCCGTTTTCACAGTTCTTTGATCAGACCGATCACATTGACACATTCAATCCACTCACCGCACGGTGAGGGAGAAAGCGAATTCAACCATGCCAATCAACCTGAACACCACCCTCGTCGCCATCGCAGCCGCATTTGCCGGAACCGGCATCGCGTACGCGGACATGCCCCAGATGGGCGGCCCGATGAAGCACATCATGGTTTCCCTTGATGGCGACATGCTGATGGCGCATGTGGACCCGAGCGTCCCGACGCCCGTGCTCATGGACTACGGCCACGAGTACGACGGCGATGCCAGCGTGCTCAACGGCACCATGTACAACGCCCAGTACGGCTGGATGGTCGAGGGGTTCTGGGCCCCGCCGTCTGGTTCGTCCATCTGGATCGAGCAGACCTCGGCGACACCCGGGCTGCTCGCCTACAGCGGTGGCACGATGATGGACCAGGGCAGTTTCGACCCGATCTTCGGGACCGACGGTTCCTCCCCGCGTATCGAGTGGGACGGCACGATGCTGCACAACTGGTACGCCGTCACCGCTCCCGGTGAGTACCTCGCCAGTTACGCCGTGTACTTCGGAGACGACCTCGGAAACCCGATCCCCGGGTTCGAGCCGGCGCAGGTCACGCTCCAGTGGAACGCGGTCCCGACACCGGCCAGCGCCGCTCTGCTCGGGCTGGCGGGATGCATCGGCATTCGTCGGCGTCGCTGATTCACTGACGACAAGACGATGATCCGACACGGACGGGCACGGAAGCGTGCTCGTCCGTTTTCGTTCACGCCCCCTTCACAGCCTCCAGCACTTCTTCTACATGCCCCGGCACCTTCACCTTGTCCCAGCGGCGCAGGATCTTGCCGTCCTCGTCAATCAGGAAGGTTGTGCGCTCGATGCCCATGTAGGTGCGACCGTACATCGACTTCTGGACCCACACGCCGTACTTCTGCGCCACCACCGGGTCGGGCTTGCCCTCGTCGTTGACGCGGCTGTCGGCGAGCAGAGGGAAACTCAGGCCGTGCTTGTCCGCGAACTTGGCCTTGCTCTTCTCGTCGAGGATCGAGATGCCCAGCACCGCGGCACCGGCCTTGGCGAAGGCCTTCAGATCGTCGTTGAAGCCGCAGGCCTCGGCGGTGCAGCCGGAGGTGTTGTCCTTGGGGTAGAAGAACAGGACGAGTTTCTTGCCCGCGTAGTCCTTGAGGGCGTGCGTGGTGCCGGACTGGTCCTTTAGGGAGAAGGCGGGGGCCTTCTTGCCGGGCTGGGCTTTGGTGGTGACGGTCTTGGTGGTCGTGGTTGGCATGGTGGGCTCCTGCATTGGGGGGGAGAAACCCTAGGCGGGCTGCGACGGTTTGTGAAACTTTTCGGACCTCACGAAAGTTCCGGGCTGCAGAGGCCGATAGCGCTGGCATGAGCAACAGCCGCACCCAACCGTCGTACCGCATCGGCGTACTTCGTGACGCCGCCGACATGCTGACCCACCGTCCCGACCAGCCCACCCCCGCCAAGGACGGCGAGGCGGAGCAGTACTTCATCATCCAGAGCGGTTTCGACGGCCTGCCGCGGGTCTACCCGACGCCGTTCGACTCGATCGAGGATGCGCGGGCGCGCATCGCCGCCTCCTGCCGCTCGGTCGGCGTGGAGGTGCCCCCGATCGATCCCAATCCGTGCGAACTGGTCAAGACCACCGGCGGCATCCGCGTGGCTCGTCGTGCGGTGAAGGTCACCCCGACCGATTACCACGCCGCGGCGTGAGTCGTTCCGGCCCTAGGCGGGCCAGATCCCCAGTGTCCAACTGATCAGCAGCGTCACCATCGCGACGGCGGTGCCGAAGGCGATGCACGCCGCGACCATCTCGCTCGGTGTGCCCACGCTCGCGGCCTCACTGTTGCCCGTTTCGGTCAGACCGCCACGCTTCGCTCCCGGCGCACGCACGAGTCGGATGCGCCCATCCTCAGCCAACTGATCCAGCGGCTCATCGCAGCGAGCGCGGTCCTGCACGATGGCGATGATGAGGTTCGCATCGAACGGGCGGAGCCCCATCCGCTTGGCCTCGGTGACAATATCGCGGCGGACATCCGGCGTGAGAATGGCCGCTCGCCCGCCCTCCAAGGCACGGGCGATCCGGGTCGCGACGATCCGTCGGGCGTCGTCAACGGGCAGTTCCGCGCTGGCGCGGTTTTCCTCGGCGATGCGCCGGCGTGCGGCCGCGATCAGTTCTTCTTTGTGCTTGCGCTGGTCGCGCGGGACCCGTTTGGTCGGCTTGGGCTCGGAGTAGACCGGAGTGCGGGTCGGTGCGTGCTGCTGCGGCTCGGTTTCAGGGCCAACGAGCTTCAGCGTGCGACCGGTCGAGGTCGTGGCGCTGAGTGGGCGGCGTGCCGTGACCGTGGTCGCGATGATGCGTGGGCGCTTCAGATTCAGTGAAGCGAACGGGTCTGGGGTGATGCGATGGACGCTGGCGCGCGGATTTGTGGTGTCTTGTTTGCGGGTCATGAGGACTTCGGAGACCGTGGGTTTGCCCGGCCTGCCCCGGAGTCCGTTCCGCGTGGCAAGTGCTGGATGCTTGAGTTGTGCTGCCACCGGCTGGTCGAGCGTTGAAACTCGCGATGCCGCAGGATCCGCTGCGGCGGCGTCTTGCCGTTGCCGATGGGGTAGACTTGGTCGGTCTCCGCCGACGCACTCACTGTGGTGAACTATATGCCAGATTCGACTCCAAGCGAAGAGCAAAATCTGTTTGAAGGCGATCAGCCGCTCCCATCGGAGCCGGAAGCCAGCGAGATGGTGTTATCCGGACCCCCGGTTGACCCCGCCCCGTGGTCCAAGGAGGCCACGCTGCCGCGTGTCCTGACGAAGATGACCGCCAAGGATTTGCAGAAGGCCCTCTCGGCCCGGGCCAAGCAGGGCAAACTTGCGGGGTATCAGAAGCAGTCGGATCGCAGTTTCACGCTGGACGCCCCGGGCGGGCTGTACGAGCGTACGCTCATCGCCACGATCATCAGCGACACCGCCGACAAGGACGACCACACCGAGATCTGGTTCGAGGGCAAATTGAAGCGCACGATCCCGATCGTGGTGATCGCGGTGCTCGTCTTCTCACTGTGGCCCGGCGTGTGGCTGACCGACTCGATCCTGAGCATCTGGTTCAACTGGTACCGCCTGGGCATCTGGTGGACCTGCGCGTGGTACATCCCGCTGACCCTGCTGGCGGTTCCCGCGTTCTGGAAGAGTTTCAAGAAGAGCGAACGCGAGAGCTGGGCGGATGCGCAGAAGGCGATCGAGAAGATCGCGAAGATTGGGGATGGGGAGGTTGTGGGTACGGCATCTGCAGTGTGATCACTTCGCGCTCGGATATATCTTTCGTCGGGTTTAGAGAATGCACGAGGACTCAAGTTTTTCACCGGCTTCAATCTCCGCGATCGCGCAGGTCGTGAGTGGAGGCACCGGTATGCCGCGGCCGGGAGACAAAAGTTACGGCAAGTACAGAACCGAGAACCAATTGAGGACTTTTTTCTCTGGTTTTGGAATTAATTTCGTACTGCAACCCGGGAAGTCGCGGGTGCCGACGACCGAAGCATGCTTGGTGGAGATTCAAGCGACCCCTGATGGCGATGATCTGATCCGTAAAATCATCGAAGCAGCGGTCCACCCAGCGGACTATCTAGACCTAGACGACAGTGTGTGGGAAGAAGCGGTTGCATACCTAAACCGAGCACTGCGATTCGATGGGTACCAACTGCAAGAAGTTCGTGGCGTACCCCGCTTGACAAGATCCGGCGGCGTAATCGGTCTCGCAATCCATGCAGATGAACTCGCAGAGGAACTAGGCTTTGACTCTATGCAAGTTGAAATTGAGCGAATTCAGAAGCACTTGATTGATGACCCGGCCAGCGCGCTAACTGCGGCGTGCAGTGCTCTTGAGGCGGTCTGTCGCAAGATTCTGATCAGTATCAACGAGGACATCCCGGCAAAGAAGGATTTGTCTTCACTGTTCGCTCGCGTAGCTGTTCACCTTCGGCTTTCTACAAGCCGCGAGGATCTACCGCCAGTGATTCAAGATGACATCAAGCGAATCTTGGGTGGACTACAAACCGTCGCAAACGGAATTGCCGCACTTCGCACGCATGGGGGAAGTGCACACGGAAGAGAGTCGAAGACGTCTGCGATCGACAGCAGAATTGCTGAACTCGCTGTCAACGCATGCTGCACACTGTCCATTTTCTTGATCCAGACATGGCAACGCAATCACAGTGACAACAGCGAGTGAGGATGCCTATTCCGGCAGCATCCGCCCCACCGTCCGCGGCTCAAACGGGAACCGCTCGAACACGCGGCGCATGTCGTCCAGGGTGACGCGGTTCATCTTCGCCAGTTCTTCCTCCAGCGAGACATACTCGCCCAGGTAGGTCCACACCCGCCCGAGGCGCTGCATGCGTCCCGACGGGCGTTCGCCCGCAAGGGTGGCGCTGGTCATGGCCTTGTTGCGGAGCTTCTCGAGGTCGTCCTCGGTCAGCGAGCCGACGAGCGTTTCGATCTCCTTGTTCATCGCGGCCCACACCGCGTCGATCTTGTCTGGATCGCAGGAGCCGTAGACGAAGAAGTCGCCGCAGCCGTCGCGCGGGTCGTAGGCCGCCTGAGCCTCCTCAGCGAGGCCATTCTCGACCAGCGCCCAGTGCAGGCGGCTGTTCCCCGGTGCGCCGAGCACCTGCGCCAGCATCGCCGCGGCGTACTTGTCCTCGTCCTGCACCGCCGGACCGGGCGCGAGCATCAGCACATAGGCGCGGTTCACATTCGGATCGCGGATCTCGAATTCCTTGGCGTTGACGGTCGGCGTGGTGTTGTCACGCGTCGCGCCGGTGCGCTGCCAGTGGGCGCAGGCTTTCTCGACCTGGGCGCAGACCTTGTCGAAGTCGATCGCGCCGGCGAGGCACAGCGCGGTGTTGTCGGCGCTGTAGCGCGCATCGAAGTAGCGCTGCATCGTGTCGCGCTCGAGGTTGGTGATCGTGTCGTTGGTCCCGAGCACGCGGAAACTCAGGGTGTGATCGCCGTAATACTCCTCCATCGCGCGCTCATAGAGCACCCAGAAGGGCACATCCTTGTACATGGCGATCTCTTCCAGGATGACGCCTTTCTCCATGTCGAAGTCGGCCTGGCGGAGCGACGGGCGGAGGATGTCGGCGAGCAGGTCCACGGAGCGCTCGGTCATTTCCGGCAGCGTCGTCGCGAAGAATGCCGTCATCTCGGAACTGGTGAACGCGTTGTACTCCGCGCCCATCTCATCGAACTCGCGGTTCACATCGTCGGCGGAGCGTCGCTCGGTGCCCTTGAACATCATGTGCTCGAGGAAATGCGACACGCCCATCTCGACCGGGCGCTCATCGCGTGCCCCGGTCTTCACAAAGAAGCCGGCCGAGGCGCTGTGCGCATCAGGCACGATCTCCCCGATGATCGTCAGGCCGTTGGGCAGCGTGTGCGAACGGAACTGCACGCCGGAGGTCGTGGTCGGGCTGGTCATCGGGCAATGGTCTCCAGAGGAGGTGGGGCGAACAGGCGTACTGTAGCCGCCGGAACCGGATTATCGCGCGCTGACGCCGCGCAGGAGTTTCTCCGAGGCCTCGATCACCTCGGCGAGGTCGATGCGGTCGATCGCGCAGCGCTGCGGGTGGTCGTTGCTCACCTCTTCTTCGGGCAAGGTCGGGTCGGCGAGAAGTTCGATTTCATCCTCGAACGGGATGGTCGTCCAGCGGTGATCGGTCGGGCCGAACAGCGTCACGACCGGCACCCCGAACGCCGCGGCGATGTGGCGCGGGCCGGTGTCGTTGGTCACCATCAGCCTGCACCGCTTCACGAGCGCCTTGAGGATCGACAGGTTCATGCCCAGTTCGGGCAGCGCGATCGCGTGGTCGCGCCTCGCGATCCGGTCGTGGATCGACCGTACCAGTTCAGATTCCTTGGGCGAGCCGTTGAGCAGGACGGTGGCGCCCTGCTTCTCGATCAGGTGATCGGCCAGTGCCGCGAACCGCTCGGCGGGCCAGCGCTTCTCGTCCTTGTTGCCACCGGGGTTGAGGATGATCATGCGCCGTTGGTGCTGGCCGCTGAGTCCTGCCCGATCGAGCAGTTCGGTGGCGCCGCGTTCTTCCGCATTGATGGTGTTCAGTTCGAGCGGCCCCATCGAGTAGGCCCGCAGGTTGTGCGTCGCCAGCAGGTAGCGCGTCAGTGCGTAGTAGTAGTCACACGCGGGCACCGGTGCCCACGCACCAGGATCGGTCGAGGATCGGTTGTAGGGCTCGATGTCGCGCCGTCGGTGCGGCACCAGTCCATCGGTCAGCAGCAGGGAGCGTCCGTCCCGCTCGTAGCCCACCCGACGCGGAATCCCGGCGATGCGCGTGATCAGCGCCGTCGAGAACGAGCCGGTGAACAGCAGCACGGTGTCGTATTGGCGCGGTCGGAGTTGCGAGGCGACCCGCTTGGGGCCCATCACGCCCGAGGCCCGGCCAACATGCACCTCATCGAAATAGGTCGTGCCGCGCATCAGATCATCGATGCCCGGGCGCATGAGCGCCGCGATGAACGCGCCGGGGAGCAGTTCCCGCAGCACCCGCAGCGACGGTGTCGCCATGACCGCATCGCCGACCCAACTGGGCATGACCACCAGCAGCCGGCGGATGGGCAGCGTCGGTCGGTTCTTCGGGGCGTTTTGGAATTGGCGAAGCTCGGGCACGGGCCTCAAGAGTAGCCCCGGTCGCGTGCGCGTGCGAAGCGCGAATCGTTCTCAACCCGCGGGGCCGAGGTCGTTTTCTCCGCCCCGCCACCAGGTGTCATCGTCCTCGTGCTCGGAGTGCCAAGGCTTTTCGTCCGATGGATCCGGTTCGGCGGGGTTCTTCGGATCCGGTCCCCAGAGGTGTCCCGAATCGGGGAACTTCTTTTCGTACCAGCGTTGAGTCAGTCGGCGCAGTTCCGCCGCGAAGCCAATGGACTCCAGGCGTGAGCACTCCAGCACGATTTGGACGCGGTCGGGCAGGGTCTGCACCGAGACCACGGTGATGCCGGTCCGCTCGCCGATCGCCCACGCGCTGGACTCGACGATGGACTTTACGGGCTCGCTTTTGAGCGGTTCGCCGCTGAGGGCGCGCAAGACGATGCTGGATCGAGGGGGGGTGGACACGCGCGGTGGTCTCCGCAGATCAGCGACGGGTGTCAGGGTTCCGCCCGGAGTCAATCGCCGCTGGATCGCTGCAGGATGATTGTCGCAGCCTCGGCGAGATCTGGCGCGATGTAGTCCACGGATTCTTCGCCGTCGTGGGCCCCTGCCTGCGGGCCGATCAGTACGGTGCGACAGCCCGCCGCTCGCCCCGCCTGGCAGTCACGGAGTTTGTCTCCGACCATCCACGAGGAATTTAGGTCCAGTCCGTGTTCCGAGGCGGCATCGAGAAGCATCCCCGGCTGGGGTTTCCGCCACGGATGCTCGGTGGTGTACGCGGGGACGGTCCCCAGCGGGTGGTAGGGGCAGAAGCGAAAGGCCGTAATCAGCCCGCCCAGGAGTTCGTTGAGCCGGTCGTGAACGGCGTGGACCGCATCTTCCGGATAGCGCCCACGGGCCACCCCGCCCTGATTCGTGGCGACGACAAGCGTAAATCCTGCGTCAGAAAGGTGTTGGAGTGCTTCCTTGGCTCCGGGCAGGAGTTGGACGAGCTCGGGATAGCCCATGTCGCCATGTTCGACGACTTCATCGCAGCCCATAATTGTGTCATCACGATCCAGGAATACGGCGGGCTTGAGGGGGCTGGTCATGCCCGAAGGGTAGCAGTGGGGGGGCGTGCAGGACGATGGAAGCAGAAATGGGGCCGGGAAGTCCTTTCGAAGGCTTGTCGATGGCCTCGAGTGCGGGTACATTCCGCGACCCGCGCCGCTTTGGCGGTGCGCGGTCGGCGTCGGCGTACACCGTCCGGCGGCGTTGGCCACCGTAGCTCAGTGGTAGAGCACACCCTTGGTAAGGGTGAGGTCATGGGTTCAAGTCCCATCGGTGGCTCTGGGTTTCGCAAGCATGTGTGGTTCGGTGCAGGTCCCGATTCGGGCAGCTTCCGGGCAAATCGCGCATACTATGTGACCCTTGTCCGCGAGCCGGTGGGTTGGCGAGCGGGCGAGTCTGCTGATTCGGGAGTGTCGATCGCTCGGCGGTCGGTGCATCCGGAGACAGGCTGGAAGTGCTTCTTCAGGGCTTGTGTAGCGTTGAAGAGGGTTTTTGGGCGAGGCCGAGCGGTTCGGTCAGCCGGTGCGACCGCTCTCTGCGGCGTCGCCTCTAAGAGATTTTCGTGTACCGCTAGGAGAGCCGGAACAACACACTGATCGCCTGAACCCGGGCGACGGTACTAACCGGCGAGAGGAAGTTCGAAATGGCCAAAGGCACCTTCGAAAGAACAAAACCGCACGTCAATGTCGGCACCATCGGCCACATCGACCACGGTAAGTCGACCCTGACCGCGGCGCTCGTCGCTCGCTCCGCTGCCAAGAACGGCGGCGAAGTGAAGAGCTACGCTGAAATCACCAAGGGCGGCACCGTCCGCGACTCGTCGAAGACCGTGACGATCCATTCGTCGCACGTCGAGTACGAGACCCCGACCCGTCACTACGCTCACGTGGACTGCCCGGGCCACGCGGACTATGTCAAGAACATGATCACCGGTGCCGCTCAGATGGACGGCGCGATCCTCGTCGTGTCCGCCGCCGACGGCCCCATGCCCCAGACCCGCGAGCACGTGCTGCTCGCCCGTCAGGTCGGCGTGCCCTACATCGTCGTCTTCATGAACAAGGTTGACCTTGTCGACGACCCCGAGCTGCTCGAACTCGTCGAGATGGAAGTCCGCGAACTCCTCGACAAGTACGACTTCCCCGGCGATGACACCCCCGTCATCAAGGGCCAGGCCAAGGCCGCGATGGAAGATCCGCACAGCGACGAAGCCTGCAAGGGCATCGACGAGCTGTTCGACGCCCTCGACAGCTACATCCCCGAGCCCGAGCGCGAAGTCGATAAGCCCCTGCTGATCGCGGTCGAAGATGTGTTCTCGATCAAGGGTCGCGGTACCGTCGCGACCGGTCGCGTCGAGCGTGGCACCGTCAAGGTCGGCGACGCCGTCGAGATCGTCGGTCTGACCACCGAGAAGAAGCCGACCACCGTCACCGGTGTCGAGATGTTCAACAAGACCCTGGATTCGGCCGTCGCCGGCGATAACTGCGGCGTCCTCCTCCGTGGTATTGAAAAGGACCAGGTCGAGCGCGGGCAGGTCATCTGCAAGCCCGGCTCCATCCAGCCCCACACCAAGTTCAAGGGCGAGGTCTACATCCTCACCAAGGAAGAGGGCGGTCGTCACACCCCGTTCTTCTCCGGCTACAAGCCCCAGTTCTACTTCCGCACGACCGACGTCACCGGCAGCGTGAACCTTCTCGGCGGTGCCGAGATGTGCATGCCCGGCGACAATGTCGCGATCGAAGTCGACCTCGGCGAGAAGCCGATCGCCATGGAAGCCGGTCTCCGCTTCGCGATCCGCGAAGGTGGCCGCACCGTGGGTTCGGGCGTGATCTCCGAGATCATCGCCTGATCCAAGCCGGGTTCCACCCGGCTCCGGCATGGCACCACGCCTGATGCCGGATGTTCGAACATTCCCCGCTTGGCCCGTTGACCCGGGCCACGCGGCTTTTCAGATTCGATCGAAGCACACGCCCCCGTCAGCCGGCGGGGCGTTTACTGAAACGGAAGCTTTGCGATGGCCAAGAAGAAGGGCGACGCCCGCGAGTATGTCTGGCTCCAGTGCACCGAAACCGGTGACCTGAACTACCGGACCCAGGTCAATGTCAAGGGTGGTCTGCCCGAAGGTCTGAAGGAAGGCCTCAACAAGTACTGCCCCCGTCTGCGCAAGCACACGGTCCACAAGATCAAGCGGAAGTAATCGCCTCCGGGCGCGGACCTTCCCATTCGTCCAAGGTCGAGCAAGCCGGGCCCCCGTCAAACCCAAGGCTCGCTCGATCGGCTAGGCCAGTAGCTCAATTGGCAGAGCAGCGGATTCCAAATCCGCAGGTTGAGTGTTCGAGTCACTCCTGGCCTGTTTGCCCCATACGCGGGGCGCCCCCGGACCGGATCGGCAACGGTCGTAGCCCGGCGATGCCCCCAGCCTCCCGGAACGGAGATCGCAGCCGATGCTGAGCATGTACAAACCTGGTCAGGGTTACTGGACCCGCATGATGAGCGCCATCTTCTTCGGCGTGTTCGTCGCCGGTGGTGCCCTCTGGCTGTCCAACCAGATCAGCACGATGCGTGTTCCAACCGACTCGTGGAACTACACGGTCTCGAGCACCGAAGGGTTCACCCCGTCTCGGGAGGTCAAACTCGTACGCAACGGCGACGAAGTCGGATCGGCGTTTGTCCGCTCGGCCGAAGGCTCGACGCTCGTTCTCGAGAACCTGACGATGCGTTCCAACCTCGCTGCGAATGCCAACGAGATCCAGATCAGCGCCGAGGGCGTTGCGCCGGTTGAGGCAGAATCGTTCGTGGCTGTTCCCAAGTTCGAGAGAACCTACCTGCAGGGCGGTGTCGCCGCGGGCGTGCTGCTCATCGGTGCGATCGTCGTCCTCTGGTTCTGCTACTCCAACCGGAAGTTCAGCGACTTCCTGATCGCCACCGAGGGCGAGATGAAGAAGGTGAACTGGTCGAGCCGGCGCGAGGTCTTCGGCTCGACCTGGGTCGTGATCGCCATCAGCGTCATGATCGCGGCCCTGCTTTTCGTGACCGACCTTCTGTTCCAGTTCCTCGCCAAGTCCATCGACCTGATCCAGACCTGAACCGCTTGAGCCGCCCTGGGTGTGCACGCACACCGCGCTCCCCAGTCACACGCGTACGAAGCCCGCAAACGCGATCACTTCGCCCGAAAGCAAAACCGACCATGACCGAGCACGATCAAGCCCAGTCCGCAGAAGACCAGTCGAACGAGGCACAGGCCCAGCCCGAGGCACCCCAGCAGGACTCCGCCCCCGAGCAGGCGGCTGAGCAGCCCGCCCCGGCCGAAGTGAAGCCCAAGAAAAAGACCATGCAGATCGAGGGCGACCTCACCGCGACCACGCTCCCCTCCGCCGCCGAAATGGCCGGGTACGAGGGCAAGCTCATCGACGGCGAGCCGATCGCCTACCCGGGCATGAACTGGTTCACGCTCCGCGTTGCGTCGAACAAGGAAAACTATGTCCGCGACACGCTGCTGCGCAAGATCGAGATCGAGGGCCTCAAGCACCTCGTGAACCGCATTCTCGTCCCGACCGAAAAGACCAAGACGGTCAAGGGCGGCAAGCAGCGCATCCAGGAAACCAAGCTCTACCCCGGCTATGTCTTCGTCGAGATGCGTCTTGAGGACGACGGGCGCATCCCGCAGGATGTGTTCTTCCTGATCAAGGAAACCACCGGCGTCGGCGACTTCGTCGGCACCACCGGACGCCCGACCGCGCTCGCACCCCACGAGATCGAGAAGATGCTCCTCGACTCGCGCAAGCCCGAAGAAATGCCCGAGATCAAGATGGTCTTCCAGAAGGGCGAGGCCGTCACCATCAAGGAAGGCCCGTTCGAGAACTACGAGGGCACCGTCGACGAACTCATCCCCGAAAAGGGACTCGTCCGCGTTCTCGTCACCATCTTCGGGCGTCAGGCCCCGATCGAACTCGAAGAATGGCAGATCGCCAAAGCCGAAGAGGCCTAAGGCACGACGCCCAACCGACTCAAAGAAAAACCGCCCGGACTCGTGCCGGGCGGTTGTCGTTTTGGGATCGCGATGAGTCAGATGAAGCTCACGAACAACTCTGCCCGAACGCCGCGAGCACGGCGTTGAGGTCAGCCAGATCGACATTGCCGTCGCCGTTGGTATCGCCTTCTGAGGTCGCCTGTCCGAAGTTCGCCAGCACGATGTTCAGGTCGGCGAGGTCGACCGAACCGGAGTCGTTCACATCGGCGGGGCACTCGGGGGCCGGGACCGGAGCGACGGCTTGGATCGAAGTGGTGATCGTGCCGCTGACGGGCGGCGAGTCTGGCAGGTCATCGCTGTCGAAGGTAATCGAGATATCCAGATCCAGAATGTAGAAATCCCCGTTGCGGGTCAGCGTCGCCTCGATGGGGGGCTCGACCACTCCGACCTCGCCGAGTTCGATCGCCGCACTGCAGGGGATGTCCTGCGCCTGCAGGATGGCGCACAGGATCGTTGAAGTGTTGTAACTCAGCGTGCCGGAGTTCACGAGCGGCACCGCCGGGAACAGAAGTTCGCCGTTCGGGCCCACGGGTTGCGGCCCGGTCGGGCCGTCGAGGGCGTAGTCCGTCTCGAGATCCTCTGCCGTCATCGTGAGGGTCTGTCCGAAACCGAGGTTGTAGCTCAGGTTCAGAGTCTCGGTGAGCGCGAAGTGGAAGTCGAAGATCGAGGCCTGGTCCGGGTCCTGACCCGGCTCCAGCCAGAGCACGACCGATCCCGTGATCGGGGAGGTGTCGCTGTCGCACGAGCCGGTGATCGATTCGCAGATTTCCAGTGTGGTCACCGAGACCTCGCTGTCGACCAGGAAGGTCACGGAAACGGGCTCGCCGAACGCGGCGGTACCGCAGGCAAGGGCAAGGGCAGCTGCGGGAAGCAGGGGGGCAATTCGCATGGGTTTCTCCTCGTGTGTGCAAGAAGCATAAACCCAAACGGCCCGGAGTCGAGGAGACCGAGAAAAACCCTCTCCAAGCCCCTCAAACCATTACTCGTGCATGTGGAACACTTTGCTCATCACCCACCACTTGCCGTCGATCTTCAACAGGTTGAAGCAGTCCGTGAAGCGGTGACCGGTCCAGTTCTCAAGTTCAACCCGAACGCTCGCGATGGTGTGGGCGATATCGATGGAGGCGATCTTCTCTCGCACATCGGGGGCGGGTCCGTTGCCGCGGTTCCACTCGTAGAAGTCCTCGATCGGCGCAGAAAAGAGATCGGGACCGACATAGCCGCAGATGGTGGAGTCGGCGTGGAAGACGGTTCGCATCAGCGCTTCGTCACCGGTTTGTGCGGCTTTGATGTAATCGTGGACGAGTTTCGTGATCGCGTCGGTGTCGGCGGTCTGCGGCATGCGTTTCCTTCCTCAGGGCTTCATCGTCGCGCCGCACACGCAGCGGGGCTACATCCGTTCCGGTGCCGCGATGCCCAGGCAGTGCAGGCCGTCGCGCAACACGCGTCCCGTCAGACTGGCCAGACGCAGGCGTGAAGCGCGGAGTTCTTCGGTTTCTGCCTTCAGCACGGGGCAAGCGGTGAAGAACGAACTGAACGCCGTCGCGAGATAGAACAGGTAGCCGCAGAGGCGGTGCGGCTCGCAGGATTCGGCCGCGCCGCGCACGGTATCGGCGTACTTGAGCAGTTCGAGCGCGAGGGCCTTCTCTTCAGGTTGGCCGATGATCAGCGCTGCACGCGCAACATCCTGTTCGGAGATACCCAGATCCTTCTCGGCCTTGCGGAAGATCGAGCGGACGCGCACCTGCGCGTATTGCAGATACGGCCCAGTGTTGCCCTCGAAGGCGAGCATGCGATCGAAACTGAACACATAGTCCTTGATGCGGTCGCTCGACAGATCGGCGTACTTGATCGCGCCGATGCCGACTGCCTCCGCCACCTCGCGGCGCTCGGCGTCCGACAGCGAAGGGTTCTTCTCCGCGACGGCTTTGTCCGCGCGAGCGATGGCCTCGTCGAGCAGGTCGCTGAGTTTCACATTCTCGCCGGAGCGGGTCTTGAACGGGCGGTTGTCTTCGCCGAGCACCGTGCCGAACGCGGCATGGAACAGCTCCGCGTCACCGCCGCCCCGGACACGCTTGGCGTAGCCGGCTTTCTTCGCCGCGGCGAACACCTGCTTGAAGTGCAGGCCCTGGCGCGCGTCGACCGCGTAGATCACACGATCCGCGCCGAGTTTCTGCACACGCCGACGGATCGCGGCCATGTCGGTCGTAGCGTAGAGGAAGCCGCCGTCGCTCTTGCGGATCAGGCAGGGTTCCTTGATGCCCGTCGTGTCCTCGATGCGCACGATGAGCGCGCCGTTGGACTCCTCCGCGACCTCGCGCTTCACCAGATCGTCGACCACGGCGGCGAGTTCGTCCCGGTAGGTGCTCTCGCCGGCGGTGGCTTCATCGGTGACATTGGCTTGCAGCTTGGCGCAGTTGGCAAAGCACGCTTCGAGCGTGATCTGGCTGATCCGTTCCCACACACGCACAAATGCTGCGTCACCCGATTGCAGTGCGATCAGGCCGGCCTTCGCGCGGGCGAGTGATTCCTCCGCCCCGGCGACCTGCTCTTCGAGTTCAGCGCGGGCCTTGGGGCCGAGTCCGAACTTCTCGACTGCCGCGAGCCCGCGCTTGTCGGGTGCGCAGTCGGCCTGCGCGCCGCGATAGTAGTGCTCGAGATCGCTCAGGGTCAGATCGTCGGGGTTGATGGTGCCGGCGTCGATGCCGTCCTTGATGGCCGTGGTCACCATGGCGATGGGCAGGCCCCAGTCGCCGAAGTGGTTCTGGCGAATGACCTCGTGCCCGAGGCGTTCGTTGAGGCGGGCCAGCGCATCGCCGATGACGGTGGCACGCAGGTGGCCAACATGCATCTGCTTGGCGAGGTTCACGCCGCAGAGATCGACAACGATGGTCTGCTTCTGGCTGTCTGACTCCGGATCGCCAGCCGGCTCAATGCCAAGTTGCGTGCTGTCCATCTCCGCGACCGCCGCGGCCAAGGCATCAGGCTTGAGCGTGATGTTGATGAAGCCGGGGCCAGCGATTTCCGGGGCCAGAGCGATGTCGGCGATATCGAGATGCTCGAGGATCGCCTGGGCCACTTCGCGCGGCGGCTTACCGAGTCGCTTGGCGAGGCCCATCGCGCCGTTGGCCTGAAAATCCCCGAACTTCGGGTTCTTGGAGGGCGAAAGCAGGGCGGAAGCGCCCTTCGGCAGGTCATCGCCGAACGCGGCAAGCATGGCGGCGTCGAAGCGGCTGTTCAGGATGGCAGTCGGGTCAGCGGTCATAGCGGGGAGTGTACCGATTGCGCAACGGTGATCATGAAAAAGGCCGTCTCGAAAGACGGCCCGCGTGTTCGTTATCAGGCGAGGGGTTTTAAAGCTTCAGATCGCCAAGCCCCATGCCGAGGCCATCGCCGAGGCCGGCTTTGAGGTCCTTGCCGTGCTGCTTCTTGGCCTTCTCGCGCAGGCGACGCAGTTCCGGGGTTTCCTTGAGGATTTCCTCGGGTGAGCGGTCGTCGCGATCGCCTCGACCGCGGCCGCCCTTGCCGCCGCGTCCTCCGCCTCCGCCGCCCATGCCCGCCGGGCGGTCCTGGGCCTGCTTGACCGACAGGGAGATCTTCCGCTGATCGGCGTCGATCTTGAGGATCTTCATCGGCACGATCTGGTTGGGCTGCACGGCGTCGGAGACCTTGGCGATGCGCTTCCAATCCAACTCGGAGATATGGACGAGGCCTTCCACGCCGGGAGCAATCTCAGCGAACGCGCCGAAGTCGAGCAGTTTGGTGATGCGTCCCTGGACGATGTCGCCTTCCTTCATCTCGCTGAGGCCGACATCGAAGGGGTCATCTTGGAGCTGCTTCATGCCGAGGCTGTGGCGACCCTTTTCCCAGTCCAGTTTGAGGATCTGGACGCGAACGGTTTCGCCTTCCTTGACATGGTCCTCGACCTTGCGGGCCCGCTCGTGGGTGAGGTCGGAGATGTGGACGAGCCCGTCCACCCCGCCGATGTCGACGAACGCGCCGAAGGGCATGATGCTCTTGACGACGCCCTCGACGGTTTCGCCTTCCTTGAGCTTGGATTTCAGTTCCTCGGCGGCCTTCTTCTGCTCCTCGGCGAGGACCTCGCGCCGGCTCAGAGTGATGTTGCCTTTGCCGGAGCGATCAACCTTGATGACCTTGCAGGCCATTTTTTCGCCGTGGAAGATCGAAAGGTCTTCGATGCGTCGGGTATCGACATGGCTGGCGGGGATGAAGGCGCGATGGTTGGCGACTTCCATCTCGAGGCCGCCCTTGTTCGAGCCGGTGCATCTGGCATCGACGATCTGGCCGGGCTGGAGCATTTCCCACTCGGCCTTCTGGACCACGCCGGGGCGGGAACAGATGTAGAGGCTCTCTTTGGCCTCGTAACGGTCCACGGCGACTTTGACCGTATCGCCGGGCTTGGGCAGTTCGGCGGAGTCGGTCCCGTCTTTTTCGCGGTACTGGATCCGGGGGACCACACCCAGCGATTTCGGGCCGAACTCGACGAAAATATCATCGGGGCCAACCGAAACGACAACGCCCTCGCGATATTCGCGTCCGGACTCGACAACCCGAGGCCCACGCACTTTTGCGGGCTCAGAGGTGTTGGGGCGGGCGTTTTCCTGTTCAGAAGAAGGAGAAACAGCGGTGGTCTCGCCGGTTGCGGCCTGCATGGCGGCATCCGCTGCGTCATTCATGGACTGGCTGAGTTCGACCGGATCCATCGAATTGTCTTGTTCTGACGGGGGGTTTTGGGGGGCTGGTGTCGCGGGTTCCGCGGAATTGTTCTGGGCCTGCGGGCGAGCTTCTGCAGGTGTCGTTGCCTCGACCTTGGAGCTCTCGCTGGAGGTTTCGGGCGTGGTCTGTTCCGTCGGTTTGGTGTCGTTCATGCGTGGTCACCCGGCGAGACTTGCCGGGGCTCGGGAGCTGTTGCGACCGAAGCCCGGACGCAGGGCACCGGGAAAACCCGGTCGATGGTTTGCGCATCGCCTCACGGGGCGAAGCATCAGTATATGGATAGAGGTTCGATCCCTGACGCCCACACGCCGGGACGGTCCAGTGTACTCGCGGATCCGGGTGTGTCGCGGAATTGTCGGTGCGAAATGCAAAAAGCTCACGGGATGGTCCGGATCGAACAGGCCTGGCGAACCGCATCCGGGTCGATTGCGTATAGGGGCGACGCCCGACCGCTTTTGGCGGGTTCCCGCGTGGTCTGTGCGAATGGCAGGAATGGCGTTAGGATGGCCGGACTGCTCCGGCGTCGACCGCCGGGGTGTGGTTTCATCGACTCTGCGAGGACCGGGTATGCCGTCATCGAATGTGTCCTGGGGTATCGACATCGGCTCTGCCGGGGTGAAAGCCCTGAAGTTGGAGCGGGATGGCGATTCCGTGCGGGTGACCGACTTTGTCGTGGTTCCCCATAAGAAGGTGCTCTCGACTCCGGATATCGATCCGAACGAGGCCGTGCGTCTGTCGCTGGGCACCCTCATGGGCCAGTACGGCGAGGATATGCGAGGGGAGACGATCGTCGCCTCGGTGGCGGGCAACACCGCGTTTGCGCGCTTCGCCAAACTGCCGCCGGTCGAACCGAAGAATGTCGAAAATGTCGTCAAGTTTGAGGCGGCCCAGCAGATTCCGTTCCCCATCGAGGATGTGGAATGGGACTATCAGTTGTTCTCCAGCGAAGACTCGCCCGAGGTCGAGGTCGGCATCTTCGCGATGACCCGCGAAAAGGTGCAGGAGAAACTTGCGCTGTGGGGTGATGCCGGCTTGTCGCCCAATGCGATCACGATCTCGCCGATCGCGGCGTTCAACGCCATCGCCTACGACCTGCGATTCACTCCGGAAACGCCCGGCACGATCATTCTCGATATCGGTACGGTCTCGACGGACCTGATCATCACCGAACGCGGTCGCGTGTGGGTTCGCACATTCCCTCTGGGCGGGCACAACTTCACCGAGGCCATCGCCGAGAAGTTCCAGCTCAGTTACAGCAAGGCTGAGAAGCTCAAGTCCGAGGCCGACAGTTCCAAGTACAAGAAGCATGTGTTCCAGGCACTCAAGCCGATCCTGAGCGATCTCGTTCAGGATGTGCAGCGTTCGATCAGTTATTACCAGGACACGCACCCGGACGCGAAGCTGGAACGCCTCATCGGCATCGGCTCGACATTCAAACTGTTCGCGCTCCGCAAATTGCTCTCGCAGCAACTCGGCATCGAAGTGTTCCGCTTCGAGCGCTTCAAGCAGATCAGCGTGGACGGCGCGGGTGCCGCGGACTTTGAAGCCGCCTCGATCAACCTCGTGACGGCGTACGGCTTGGCGCTGCAGGGACTGGGCATGACCCCGATCTCGGCGAACCTGATGCCAGCCACCGTGCTGCGCGAGAGCAGTTGGAAGCGCAAGACGCCGTATTTTGTGACGGCGGCGGCGGTGCTCCTCGCGGCCGGTGCGGTCTCGTTCGTTCGCCCGTTCGTGCAGAACGCGGGCATCCAAAGTCCCAGTGACAGCAAGGCCATCGCCGAGACCACCAGGCTCGGCAACCAGCTCAAGGCCGAGTGGGATCAGGTCCGCAGTGAGAACGAACTGCAAACGACACCGATCAACTTCGCGCAACTCATCGACCATCGTGGGCTTCTCACGCTGGTGAACCGCGATGTGGAGCAGATGCTCGGTGCGGCTCAGGTCATCTCGGGATCATCCGAGCCAAACCAGGGCTTCACCGTGACGAGCCTCATGACCGACTACATCGCTCCGGGCCAGCCCCTGTCGGTTCGCGGCAACGGCGGGCGTCCGGGCGGAGGCGGGCCAGGCGGTTTGGGTGGTGGCCCCCCCGGTGGCGGTGGCCAACCCGGTGGCGATGCGCCCCAGGCCGGAGAGTTCGGTGCGATTCGCGTTTCGATCACCATCGAGACCCAGAACCAAGGTGGCCTGCCTTTCTTTGACCGTTCCATCATCGCCTGGCTTCGTGACAACGCGGAGCGCGAATCTGTGCCATTCACGATCGCGGTTCTGCCGAACCCCGACGATGTGCTTCGCACGACCCGTAAGCCGGATCAGCCCGCTGGTCGCCCGACACCGCCGGGTGGCGGTGGAGGCCCCGGTGGAGGCGGCTTCGGTGGCGGTGGCGGCGGATTCGGTGGTGGCGGCGCTCCTGCTGGCCCGACCGGCGGCGGTGGATTCGGCGGCGGCGGTGCCCCGTCTGGACCCGCTGGCGGTGGCGGCGGCTTCGGCGGCGGCGGCACTCCGCCCGCAGGCCCGGGTGGCGGCTTCCCCGGCGGCGGCGGCGGTGGCGGTGCCAGTGGTGCTGACAACATCGCGCCGCTTCCTCCCCCTCGTCGACGCTTCAGCGGCACCGATGAAATCAGCAGTTACACATTCAGTTGGATCCTCAATCTGAAAGATCGCCGTGCTGGAGCCCCAGCGGGTGAGCAGGCAGAAGACGATTCATCCGACGATATGGCTTCGGGCACCACGCCGAGCCAACCCGCACGACCGGAGGAAGCCTGATCCATGGATTTCGTCAAGAAAAATCTACTCTCGATCATTGCGCTGGTCGTGGGTCTCGCAGGTCTGGTCGCGGGTTGGATCGTCAGCAGCGGCATGACCGCCAAGCAGGTGGAAGAGGTCCGTAAGGATGCGATCCAGGCCGCGAACTCGATCAACGGCATCGCCGTGGACTACGAACTCCCGCCGCTGCGCCCTGGCGAAGAAGGCTGGAGCCTGTCTCGCGCCACCCCGAACACGCGGTTGACCGAATCGGTCGCCGAGCGACTCATCGCGATCACCCAGCAGAGCGAACAAGTGCGCGAAGCGGCGATCGCACACAACAGCGCCGGCAAGCGGGTGCTTGTCGAGGGTCTGTTCCCCAAGCCGCAGAACGAGGAAGCTGAGCGCGTCAGTCTTTCTGCTCAGATGATCGAGCGATGGCCCGCGGCTCATGAGGAACTTCTGACTTCGATCAATGCCGGTGGACCGGTTGATCCGCAGTGGCTGGTGTCGCAGCTGGAGACTGAGCGCCAGCAGCAGGTCGAGCAGATCCTCGGTTCCCGCGCCAGCCAGCAACTCACCGCTGAGGAGCAGCAGGAGATCACCGAGACGCTCGGCAAGCTCCGTCTGAGTCTGCTGAAATCGCATGCCGATTCAAAGACCGTGTTTGCAACGAAGAGCGCGTTTGCCAAGTTGATGGAAGTCCCCGCCGACGGGTTGGTCACGCGCGACCGCTATCAGACTCTCTTCTGGGATTGGCAGCACGCGTTCTGGGTCCACCAGGATCTCATGGGCATGGTGCAGATCGCCAACGGCGATCAGGGTGTCAGTGAAGCGCCGATCAAGCGGATTTTCTCGATCAACCTTGAGCCCGCGTACACCCAAGAGGTCACGACCGGCTCGCTCAGTCAGCCGATCAACGAGGACTACTCGCAATCCTTCACCGGTCGCGTGGGTGGGAACCCGTTGTACGACTTGCGCTACGCCACCATCGATGCCATCATTGATCTCGCGCGTCTGCCGGAGATCGAGAACGCCATCGCCGAGGCGAATTTCATGACTCTGGTTGACATTGACTACTACATGGTCAACCCGGACCAGGACCTGCGCGAGGGGTACTACTACGGGAATCAGTCACTCGTCCGCGCACAGATGCGCATCGAGACCGTGTGGTTGCGATCTTGGATCGAACCCTACCTCCCTCCCCGTGTGCGGGAGGCGATGGGCCTTCCTGTTGAAACCGAATCACCCGACGATGGCAGCGACGGCCAGATCTAACGCGGCCTGACCGACGCGAGGAGCATCGATGAAGACTAAAGGTGTAAGCATTTTTGAGCGGATGATCGAGAAGATCGTGCTGGCGGTTGCGCTGCTGATCTTCATGGTTGTTTTCACGCTGCAGTTCCTCGGGACTCCCACTGTGGACCTTCCCGGTGGACTGGGGACCGTTCCGATCGACCAGGCCGTCGGTGAGGTCGAAAACGCGGCTCGCAAGAAGAAAGCGGAGTTGGAAAACGCGCGACAGGTCAACGACCTGCCCGCGGTGCCGAACCTCTCGGCCCAACTCGCGGACCGTTTCGACGGTCCCGCGACCGAACCAATCCGGATCGCGGGCATCGTTCGCTCGTGGCCAGCGATCGAAGACATCGACGATGTTTCCACGCCCACGATCTCTGTCGGCGACAATGTCTACGCGCTCGCGACCCCGGTCGCACCGCAGAACACCACCGCGGCGGTCCTGATCGGTACCGTCGATCCGAGTGTGCCGATGCTCTACCCCGACGCGCAGGCTCTCCTGCCCGAAGTGCAGCCGATGGACAAGGCGTTCGTTTCTGTCCAAGCCGACTGGGATGCCGCGGCGAACCGTGCCCGCATGAACGCCAGCGCTTCCGAAGGCCAACTCGTGCTGCCACAGAACTGGCGCCGTGAGATGGAAATCTGGGATGTCGAACTGGTTCGTCGCGAACTCGGATCCGATGGCTCGTGGGGCGCCGAAACCGTGGTTCCTCCACTCCCCGGGCGTCCGTCGCTCCGGGAAATGCTCGAAAACGCAACGCCACCGGATATCACCACCATCGTGGCGGAGGAGAACCGCGTGCGCGCGGGGCTGCGGCAGCCCCGCATGTACAACCTGATCGCCGGTGACTTCTGGATGGCCCCGGTCGAACTCCTCAATTCGCAGGAGATCGAGCGTCCCGATGAGGTCGAGCGACTGCTCCGTCGCATCCGCGGCTTCCGCTCGGAAATCAAGCAGATCCAGGACCAACTCGACAACCTCAGTGGTGGTGGACGAACCCTGATTCTGCCGCAGTCCGGGCCCGACCTCTTTGACCTCGACGCCATCACGCCCGAGTCGATCCGCTGGCCTCAGTTCGGCGATTACGCTCGAGCCCAGGTTGGCGGCGGCGGCGGTGGCGGCGGTGACGATCGCCCCCGTGAAGACCCCGCCGAAGCTCGCCGGCGGGCCCTTGAGCAGCGTCTTGAGCGACTCAACACCCAGCTCCAGCAGACGATCGAGCGGCTCAACGACCTTGGCTACGACGATCAGGGCAACCCGCTGGATGCCGGCGACGATGAGCAACTTGATTATGCCGCGACCGCAGGGGTTTCCGCTCAGGAAGCCGAGACGATCCACCTGTGGGCGCACGATCTCACCGCTGAGCAGGGCAAGACCTACCAGTATGCGGTTCGCGTCAAACTTCGGAACCCGCTGTTTGGCAACTCCCAGAACATTGCTGAAGAGCAGCAGACGATCGCGGCCCAGCCCGTGATCGCCAGCGGCCTCAGCGACTGGTCAGACCCGGTGACCCTGCCCAACCTGAGTGAGTACTTCGTGACCGCTGCAGGGGATGGTTCACTGGGGCTGGGTGGAAACAGTCCACCCTCAGCCACGGTCGAGGTCTTCCGCTACTACTACGGAGCGTGGAGAAAGCAGTCGACCCGGATCAACCCAGGTGACTCCCTCCGAGCCACCATCGAGATCCCGGATGGGTTGCCGCTCTACGAGATCGCCCGCGGCGACAATGGCCAATTGGTCGTTGAAGAGGAGGGCGTGATCGAAGAGGAGGCCATCGAGTTTCGTCGTGAAGGCTTCCTGTTGGATGTGGTTGCGGGAGTTGAACAGGCCATCGTGACCTATTTCCGCTTGGGGGACGGGCGTATCGTGGCCCACGAACCCGAGAAGGATCGTGTGTCAGAGCGTCTCGTGATGATGCGTCTGGACGCGGAATCTGCGGATGAACAGGTTTTCCGCCCGATCGATCTGACAGATACGATTTCGCCCTCGCCGCAGCCCGGTCGCCCTGATCCGGGACCGGGTCCTGCCCCTGGTACACCAGGGACGCCTGCGGGCCCAGGGGCACCGCCTGCTGGCCCCGGCGTTCCCGGCTCGCCATTCGGTTGAGTTCAGTTGAGTAGATCGCTCTCAAAGCCCCGGTTTCCGGGGTTTTTTTGTGGTCAGAAGGGCGATTGGAGGGTGCTGGAGGGGGTGAGGACCTGGTGCTCGGTGAGGGAAAAGTGAAAGATTTTCCCCGAATTGTTCACAACTCGCCAAAACAGGAGCGGAAGCGGTTGACGGGCAAAACGATTTCGGTACACTGTTCGACCGCTCCCGACACGGGGGCACGCCCGGCTAGGCACCGGGCATCTCCAACCAAGTGACCGGATGGCCAATTGGTTGGGCCTCTTTGACAATCGGATAGTGTGGTAGCGAGATAATTTCGAGCGAAGTGTCTTAGGAGCCTGCCTCAATCGTGGCAGGCGCACTTGAATCGGCTCGGCGCTGCATGAAACCTCTAGTTGTCATCTTTCGGGATCACGGCTACGGGTGGTGTGTCGGCTCTGGGTTGATGTGATCAAGTGATTAAGAGCACATGGCGGATGTCTTGGCGTCAAGAGGCGATGAAGGACGTGGAAACCTGCGAAAAGTTCAGGGGAGCTGGTAATCAAGCTGTGATCCTGAAATGTCCGAATGGGGAAACCCGGCCGAAAGGTCACTCTTATCTGAATGCATAGGGTAAGAGAGCGAACCTGGGGAACTGAAACATCTAAGTACCCAGAGGAAAGGAAATCAACCGAGACTCCGTGAGTAGCGGCGAGCGAAAGCGGATAGTGACTTAGTCCAGTGAACGCGTTGGAAAGCGCGGCCAAAGAAGGTGATAGCCCTGTAGTTTGATGATGTCACACAGCCCTAGAGTAGCGTCGGTGTCGTGAAACCCGGCGTGAACATGGGGGGTCCACCCTCCAAGGCTAAGTACTACTTGACGACCGATAGTTAACCAGTAAGGCGACTGAATGATGAAAACTACCCCTGTTAGGGGTGTGAAAGAGTAGCTGAAACCATGTGCTTACACAGCGGTCAGAGCCCTTCGGGGTGATGGCGTGCCTTTTGCATAATGACCCGGCGAGTTACTCTCATTGGCGAGGTTAAGGTCTAGCGGGCCGAAGCCGAAGCGAAAGCGAGTCTGAAATAGGCGCTAAGTCGATGGGAGTAGACGCGAAACCTTGTGATCTACCCATGGGCAGGCTGAAGGTCGGGTAAAACCGACTGGAGGGCCGAACGCACCAACGTTGAAAAGTTGGGCGATGACCTGTGGGGAGGACTAAAAGTGTAATCAAACTGGGAGATAGCTCGTTCTCTCCGAAATATTTTTAGGAATAGCCTCTTGCGGCAACTGTTGGGGGTAGAGCCACTGGATACGGCTGGGGCCTTCGGGTACCCACTGTAACCAAACTCCGAATACCAACAGCCAAGGCAAGGGAGTCAGCCCACGAGTGACAATATCCGTGGACAAAAGGGAAACATCCCAGACCGCCAGCTAAGGTCCCTGAACATTGCTTAGTTCTAAAGGAAGTCGAAGCGCGAAGACAGCCAGGATGTTGGCTTAGAAGCAGCCACCATTTAAAGAGTGCGTAATAGCTCACTGGTCGAGGGTTTCGGCGCCGATAATGATCGGGAATAAGCAGTGTACCGAAGCTGCGGGCTGCGTAAGCAGCGGTAGGAGAGCGTTCCTGTCAGCAGAGAAGGTGTCCCGAAAGGGTCACTGGAGCGTCAGGAAGTGAATATGCCGGGTTGAGTAACGATAAAGCAGGTGAAAATCCTGCTCGCCGAAAATCTAAGGTTTCCTGGGGAAGGTAAATCCGCCCAGGGTCAGCCGGGACCTAAGGTGAGGCCGAAAGGCGTAGCCGATGGACGGCAGGTTAACATTCCTGCGCTACTGTGGAGATCAATCATGAGTGCGGATCGGTCAGCCCTGCGTAAGCACCAGCTTGCTGAGGCCCTTGAGGCCGCTGCAGGGGGCTCTGGTCCCGAGAAAAGCTCATGTGGCAAAGCAGTACCCGTACCAAAACCGACACAGGTAGATGAGGTGAATAACCTAAGGCGCTCGAGATAACGGAAGTGAAGGAATTAGGCAAATTGACCCCGTAAGTTCGCGATAAGGGGGCCCTACCCCTCGGGGAGGGCGCAGAGAAAAGGCTCTGGCGACTGTTTATCAAAAACACAGCACTGTGCTAACTCGTAAGAGGACGTATACAGTGTGACGCCTGCCCAATGCCGGAATGTCACGGAAGCGGGTTAGCTTCGGCGAAGCTCGTAACCTAAGCACCGGTCAATGGCGGCCGTAACTATGACGGTCCTAAGGTAGCGAAGTTCCTTGTCGGGTAAGTTCCGACGCGCATGAATGGCGTAACGACTGGAGCACTGTCTCCACTTCCGACTCGGTGAAATAGTAGTGGCGGTGAAGATGCCGCCTACCCGCGAAAAGACGGAAAGACCCCATGAACCTTTACTATAGGCTTTTATTGCACATGAGTTTGTATTGCGTAGGATAGGTGGGAGACTTTGAAGCGGCCGTTCTGGCGGTCGTGGAGTCATCCTTGAAATACCACCCTTTACCTATTTGTGTGCTAACCCCGATTCCCGTGAAGCCGGGCGGGGGACAGTGAGTGCTGGGTAGTTTGACTGGGGCGGTCTCCTCCGAAAGAGTAACGGAGGAGCGCAAAGGTTGGTTCAGCGCGGATGGAAACCGCGTGTCGAGTGTAAGAGCACAAGCCAGCTTTACTGCGAGAGCGACGGCTCGAGCAGTCTCGAAAGAGGGCTCTAGTGATCCTGCGATCCCGTGTGGAAGGGTCGTAGCTCATCGGATAAAAGGTACTCTGGGGATAACAGGCTGATCGCTCCCGAGCGTCCATAGCGGCGGAGCGGTTTGGCACCTCGATGTCGGCTCATCGCATCCTGGGGCTGTAGGCGGTCCCAAGGGTTAGGCTGTTCGCCTATTAAAGCGGTACGCGAGCTGGGTTCAGACCGGCGTGAGCCAGGTCGGTCCCTATCTTTCGTGGGCGTTGCACATTTGAGAGGAGTCTTCCTTAGTACGAGAGGATTAGGAAGGACGAACCCCTGGTGATCCAGCTGTCGCGCTAGCGGCACCGCTGGGTAGCTAAGTTCGGCAGGGATAACCGCTGAAAGCATCTAAGCGGGAAGCCCCCCTCGAGATGAGATGTGCTTGCTATACGCGTGAGACCCCTGGAAGACCACCAGGTTGATAGGCTGCATGTGTAAGGGGTGAGAGTCCCTCAGCTAAGCAGTACTAACGGTCGAACGCTTGATCACATCAACCGTGAGCCGCCGCAAAGTCCTCGGACTTCGCAGCACTCGCGGGTCAGACCTTCGTAAGTATTTTCATGCTACCACACCATGCCGAACGTCAATCGACGCTTCGGTTGTCCGGACACGGACAGCCAAGCTTTGTTGGTGACCATAGGTACGAGGCCACACCTGTTCCCATTCCGAACACAGCAGTTAAGCTCGTGCCGCCGATGATACTGCATTGCGGGAAAGTAGGTCGTTGCCAGCTTATGAGCCCTCTGAGGTAAACCTTGGAGGGCTCTTTTCATTTTTGCACCACCCCTCAATCTCCAGATCTGATACTCACCCGATCCAGGCTTGGGCTTGCCCCCCCTCCTCCATCCCCCCGGAATCGGGAGCGATCCTTCCTTCGCCTCGCGTCTTCCTTGTGGCACACACCAATCTGCGGGACACTGCCCCATCGGCACCGCCGACATATTCACACCCACGAGGAGTACAGAGATGATTCCGATCCGCAAAGCCCTCTCACTCGGTGCCGCGTTCCTCGCGGGTGCCGCCGCTACCACCATGCTCGGGGCCAGCGTCCTTTCCCAGCCCGCCGATCCTGGCGATGCCGGCATGCCACCCGAGATGGATCCCGCTGGCATGCAGCGCTGGATGGAATTCATGACTCCCGGTGAGCAGCATGCGAAGTTGCAGGAGGATGTTGGGGCGTGGAACATCGAGAGCAAATTCTGGATGGACCCGGCCGGGGAGCCTGAAGTCGCCCACATGACATCCGTCGTGACCTCCGAACTCGGCGGACGCTTCTGCGTGGAGCGGATGACCGGCGAGGTGATGGGCATGCCGTTCGAGGGCATGGGCATCGTCGGCTACGACAACCACAAGGAAAAGTGGGTCTCGATCTGGATGGACAACATGAGCACCTCGATCTACTACACCGAGGGCGAGGAAGCACCCAACGGCACGGTGGTGCTCAGCGGCGAGTTCTACGATCCGATGACCGATACCGTCAGCGACCAGCGGATCATCCTGGACAAGTCCAAGGCCGGCGAGCCGAAGATGCGCATGCAGAACAAGGTGGATGGCAAGTGGCAGACCACCATGGTCATGACCTACTCTCGTGCTCATGATGGGGATGCTGGCCATGGCGACCACGACCATCACGACGAGCACGATGCTCACCACGAATAAGTTCTGAGCGTGCGATGAATACGCAACTCCCATGTTCATTTCGCTTGGAGTCGGCCATCAGCCGGCTTCAAGCCTTTCCCGCATCACTCCGGGCGACGATCGCGATGGTTCCTGAGGAATACATGGCGTGGTCGCCGGCCAAGGGCTGCTGGTCCGTCACCGAGATTCTTGCTCACCTCGCGCTCGAGGAAGAACAGGATTTCCGTCCCCGCCTGGCCTGCATCCTGGATGAACCGCAACGAGACTGGTCGCCCATTGACCCCGAAGGGGCCGTCGCGTCTTCTGCCGCGAATTCGAAGGGTGCGACCCACTGGCTCAACTGCTTCGAGATTGAGCGGGCGAAATCTCTTGAATGGCTCGCCGGGCTTGAGAACCCCGATCTCGACCGTGCCCATGTGCACCCGAAGTTCGGAGCCATGCCCGCACGCGGCCTGCTCGGGGCCTGGCTCGCGCACGATGTCCTCCACCTCCGCCAAATCCTCAAACGCTGCTACCAGATCGCGCAGTTGGAGGTCGGGGAGTACGAGGTGGGCTACGCCGGTGAGTGGTAGGAGCGCGCCTGTGCGATCGTAGAGGCGCGAGGCTCAGTTGCCGATCCCGAGCGGGTTGAGCTGGATATTCACCTTCTCGCCGGGTTCCTTGAGGATCCGGTACTCGACGAGTTTGCCTGTCACGGCCCCGGCGATATCGCCAAGGACCGGGATCTTCTCGACCGCGCCGCCACGCATCCGTAGGTCGAGTTTGCCGTTGTAGCCGATGAGGCCGGTCCCGTTGAACTTGGCGACGGGAACGACGACTTTCAGTGATGTGAGGTCCAGCCCCGGTGGGGTGAAGTGAAACTCGGTATCGAGTGTGTCGTTGTAGCCACGATCCTTGCCCTTGAGACTTCCGAGAAGATCAGCCGCGGCGAGGATATTCGACAGCACCGGGATATTCACAAGTCTGCCCTCGCGGATCGCAATGGTCCCGCTACCAGTCATGCCGGGGATGAAATCATGCAATCGAGTGGTAATGTGTCCGTTGCCGGACACCAGACCGGCCATGGTTGGTTCTTCCTCAGCCCCAGAGCGGAGGGCATCTCGGAGTTGGATGCCTTCGAGCACCCAGTTGGCGTGGAACGGTTGTCCTTCGGACATGAGGTCGAGGTGCGCGTCCTCAACGCGGACGACGCCGGCGAGGGTATTGATGAGCAGCGAGTCAACGCGAGCGACCATGCTCTTCAGCGAGGCTTCGAGGCTCAGGCTGGAGACGGGGAGTCGGTATGTCCCGGCGGCGAAATTACCATCGGTCAGATCTACGCTGAGTCGCAGGTTGTTGTTCTGGCGTTGCTGGAGATCAAGGTCCCCCGAGAGGCGCATCCCGAGCAGACCCCGGATCTCGTGTTTGCTGACGAGGCTCTGGAGTTGGGGAGTCAACGCCGAGACGGCCTCCTCGTGCTCGAGGTCCGCGTTGATCTCCAGCGCCTCGACCTGGGCCCGGAGGTTATCCAGGTCGACTTTCCCCTTCAGGCTCAGGTCGAAGATCGGGAACTTGCCGAACGCCACATCGAGGGTGTGGAGCAGTTGACCGGTTGTGGTCCGCTCGGGTTCGGATTGCAGATCGAAACCGATGCCCGCGAGTTTCATCGGCTGGAAGTCGGGCCTGGCGAGGTTCTCGTAATGGATCGAAGCGTTCGTGACCGAGAAGCGCCTCAGGTCGAGCACATCACTGAGCGTGGTGGTGCCTTCGGTCTCAGGATCGACATCGCGTTGCGTGGGGTTCGGCTTTACGAACGGCACCAGGCCCCGGAAGACCGTGTGGCCCTCGGCATTCAACTCACGGATGATCCGGATCTCGGGCGATTCGAGTGTGATGTTCGAGATGGAGATGGGCTCGCCGCGCTTGGGGAAGGTGGCGAGCGCGACGCGGAGCGACTGCGTGCTGACGACTCGTGTTCCGTCGGGCGCGGTGAGTGTGGCGCCCTCGAAGCGGATGGCGTACGGCGAGCCGTCCTCGTTCTGCTCCACGCCGACCTGCAGCGAGACCGAATCGAACGAGAGCTGCGGCTCCAGCGAGTTGTTGACGATGTTGACGACCTTGCGAACCGTCCAGTCGTCCACGCCGCCGATCCCCTTGACCAACAACACGAAATATGTGCTGACACCGATGGCCATCACCAACACAACGATCGCGAACCCGATGAGAAAACGCTTCACTGCTCACACTCCACGTTGGGGAGTGTAGGCGGTGTCATCTGCGGAGGGTGAAACCTGTGGTCATGGGTGCCGTGGTCGGGTGCAGGCCACCCCGACAACGGAACGGCGATTGGCTTAGCCAGCTCGTGCTGGCCTTCTATTCCATGCACACTCGTGGTGGGCTGCACTGCGCGTAGGCCACGGTACTCGGCAATGATCTGATGGCACTAGGCCGTGTCTGACGGCTCAATGAGCCGAAGATACCTATCGATGAACGCCAGCTTGATCATCGACAGGTAGTGCAC
>JBICHT010000044.1:0-7077 GCA_043101125.1 Phycisphaerales bacterium JB050
GCACCCGCTCAAATCCAGCTCGGGTCACCGCGTTGTACGCGCCCAGCGTGTGCTCCCAGCGAGCATCGTCCTGCGGCGAAATGACGATCTCGTGATCCGGCGCGAGCAGGTTTCCGATCAGCGAACGCAACTGCTCCGTCAACTGGTCATAGCCGCGGACCTCATCGATGAACGGCGAGTCCGTGGAGATCGAGTACTCCTGCTGGCCATCTCCAGCCGACACCACGCGAACCAGGATCGGCTGCTCGGGCAGCGCGAACGGGTCGTCCTCCACCTGCGCCGCCCCCTGTCCCGGCAGATCAAGCGCGAAGGCATCTTCCTGACGAGCAAAGTCTGCCGTCAGCATGAAGTACAGCAGCAGCAGAAACACCACATCGATCATCGCGGTGAAATTCAGCACGATGCTCGCGCGACGCACCGCCGCGTGTCGGCGTGTGCTCCGGCGCTGGCCGTGCGCCTCCTCGCCCGCTCGCTCGATGACCCGCTCGCCCCAGGCCAGGTTGCGCAGGTCCACCGCGGGCGATTTGTCGGTCGTGCCCTTGGTCATGACCCCGGATCCTCGGCCAGAGTCAGCAACTGCACCCGCGTCAGCCCCGCATCGCTCACCGCCTGAAGCACCGGGTGAACACGCTCATAAGGCTCTGTCCGGTCCGCACGCACCAGCACAATCGTCGCGCTGTCCCGCTCCCGCTCCCGAGCCAGTTGGCGCACCAGCGCATCCAGCCCGTCCCGGGTATTGTCGAATTCCAGCGATCCAAGCCGGTACGGCGCGCTGTCGCGACCCTCGGGCACGACATTCACCACCACCACCGAGTCCCGTGCCGGCGTATCCGTCGCGGCGTCCTCAATCTCCGGCAGCGTCAACTCGACCAGCCGCGCCCGCTGGATCTGGCTGACCAGCATGAAGAAGATGATCAACAGAAAGACCACATCGATCATCGGCGTCATGTTCGCCGAGACACCCGTCGCACCACGCTGGTAAACCCGTGACCTCACGCGCGTTTCTTCGCCTCCGCATTCGGACTCGTCGCGGCATCATCCTCAGACGGCTTGAACTTGTTGATCAGTTCCTCGGCCTCTCGCGTCGCCTCCACAGTGAGCGCATCGATCTTGTTCCGCAGCAGCGCGTACCCGGCGAGCGCCGGAATCGCAACCACCAACCCCCAGAAGGTCGTCGTTAGCGCGGTGCCGATGCCAGCCGCCAGCCCGACCGGGTTGGGCGTGCCGCCCGAGGCCACGATCTCGCGGAACGCCAGGATCATGCCGTACACCGTCCCGAACAGCCCGACCATCGGCGCGACCCCACCGATGACATTGAGCGGCTCGACCTTGCGCAGTCGCTTGATCGTGAGTTCCTCGGCGGTCTGGTCCAGACCACGGATCATCGCCCCGAACCCGCTCGAAGCGTCATTCAGCGCCGCGTGCAGCACCCGCGCGAAGAACGAGTCATCGTTCGATACCGCTCGCAGCCCACCTTGGTAATCCGCCTTGGCGAGCGTCGACTTCGCCGCCTTCACCGTCGCCGCCGGCATGATCTTCTCGCGTTTGGTTTCAAGCGCGATCGAGATGATCAGCCCAACGCACAGCGCCGAGAGCGCCAGCAGCAACCAGATGATCGCCGTGCCGAGCAATTCGATCTTGCCCGTGTCGGCGTGGCGCTGGACAAAGAACGCCTCGAAGAGCGAGGTCGTCTGCGGCGTTTCATCCTGCGCGCTCGCTAGCGGCACAAGGGTGAGCACCGTTGAGATCGCGAAGACCGTCCGTTGAGCGAAGGATTGCATGCGGTTCCGATTCTGAATCACTGATCGAGCAACTCCTCGAGCTGCTGGCGGGAGATCACAGTAAACGAATCGCCGCGAGGCGACCCGTGTTCGCGGGCGATCGCTTCGAGCACGCCCGCTTCGTCAAGATCGATGAACTGGACCGAGTGGATCGCCAGACGCCGACGCCCCGTCCGCTGGTCACGCGGGTTGAGCCGGTCCAGCGTCTCCAGAATCTGCTCGCGACTCTGTTCCCACGCCCCCGAGCCCGCGCTCGCCCGCGACAGAATGAAGATCGCACCGGTCTCCGAGGCCTGCAAAAGCCCCACGGCGTGCTCCAACGCGGGAGCCGGGTTGCCCTTCCCTGAGGCCTGCACCGTTTCAACCCATTCCCCCACGCCCTCGCGGTTCTCGCGCAGGGCACGGATCAGCCGCCACTGCTGCTGCAGGTGCGGGTTCGCCGGGTCCGGGGCCGAAACAAAGGTGCCGTCCTTGAACAGCACCACCTGAAACCGCTGCGTCGGCGAAAGTTGCTCCATCGACCGCTTGAGCATCGCTTTCACACTCGGCAGCGAACTCACCATCGGCCCGGAGGCGTCGATCACATACACCACATCCTGCGCGTTCCCCGCACCCAGACCCGCGAACCGCACCTCCGGGTACCGCCGCTGCATTCGCGTGTCCTGAAGATCCTCAACCGCGCCCGGATCCCGCTGTGGCGTGACCGGCTCCGCATCCGTCGTGGGCACGACCGGTTCGAACAGTTCCGGCCGAGGCACCTCAATCTGCAGCGCCTCGAGTTGCGGACGCTCCAGATCCTGCGGCGACGGGCTTTCGAGATCCGAGGACTCCGGCGCATCCCTCGGAGAATCCGGCGCGACCGCCGGGTTCAGAAAACTCGTCTCGACCGGTGGGCCGGCAGGTTTCTCCGGCCTCGACACCGACCACACCAGAAACACCCCGCCGATCACCAACGCCGCGTGCAGCGCAAGCGACACCGCCCACGGCAGCGTCCGCTCCACGATCTCGCGTTGGTCCCGGCGGCCTCGGCTCATGACCAGAGTCTACCGCCCAATCCGATCGCGCTACAGAAACCGAGCCGGATCAGCCCTCGTCCTCGGCAAACGCGTCATGATGATTCGTCGTCTTTCCGCGACCAAAGATGAAGCCATCGAGACTGAGGCGACCAGGCCCGAGGATCAACAGCGCCAGCGCGGTCATCAGCACCACGAAGTGCAGCATCAGGGGCATCCAGATTTCCGTCGATACATCGGGATTGCTGATCTGCGGATCGGGCAGGAAACCCAGAATCCCATCGCGCGACGCCCAGGCAGGCCCCAGTTCCAGCACCCATAGAGACAAGCCGGTACACAGCACCAGGCCGAACGCCCACAGTCGCGTCAGGAATCCGATCACGATCGCGTACCCGCCGATCGCCACGATCAGTCCAAAGGCCAGCGACCCATACTTCACCCACGGTCCGCCATTGCCAACTGCCAGCGGCAGCACAGACCGGTTCGGTGTCGCGTCGTCGCCGTCATCGACCGGCTGGGCCGCGTCGAGCGCGGTCAGCGCGACCAGAACCCAGCGCCGGGCTTTCTGCTCGGTCCCCACGAACTGCTCGGGGGTGTAGACCACTGCCGAGGGGGTGTCGTCGCCCTGATCGTCCTCAACCTGCGTGAGCGCGGCCATTGGAGGTGGCACCATCGACTTGCCCGGGTCGTTTACCTCCCCCGAACCGCCGCCCGATGGAGCAGGGTCGGGCGTTCGTTCAGCGTCCGGACTGCGGGGATCGTTGGTGTCGGACGGCGTAATCGTGAGCGCCGTGCCCGGCTCACGGATGTCCGCGTTCGCCAGCCGAGCCGTCTGCTCGGGCGTCAGGACCATCGTCCGGACCATGGGCGTGCCGATCCAGATGAAGGTCGCCGCGAGCGCTGTCCGCAGCAGCAGGGGGGCGATATTCGTGCTGAGTTTCTGGCCGAGTCCCATAGGTGCTCTCCTCTGCGATTCCCGCCCGGTCCGCAGGGGGGCGGGGTGGGGCGGGGGGCGGTTCCATCCGTGGTCTGATTGGGAGGCGGGGCCCGTCGGTTACCCCGTTCAAGCCACCAATCCGTCCGTACACACACATGCTACCCGCGCCGCACCGGTTCCCGGCATCCAAGGCCCCATCTGTCGATAGAATGCTGCGCAACGCTGCGGGCGTGGCGGAACTGGCAGACGCGCGGGATTTAGGTTCCCGTGTCTTTACGACGTGCAGGTTCGATTCCTGTCGCCCGCATTCTTTCAGCCTCGGGGCACGCCACACCCCGATCCTCCTCGCGTCTCGTGCGCAAGATCTGCGGCTTTGCGGCAATCGACGCGCTTTTTTGACGCGTCCGTGCGCAGTTACCAGGTTCCATACCGGATCGCAGCGGCTATCTTCCTCTGAACGCATGAGGATTCCACCGCCCTCCATCCCGTTTCATGTTGCCCGCACCTACGGCGTGCAGACCCGTCCGACCGTGCAGCCGGTCACCCCGGTCGCACGCCAGGCCCAGCCCGGCTTCAACCCCGGATCACGCCCCGCAGACGGCGCGGACCTGTCCGGCAAGGTGCAGGAACTCCGACCGACCGAAGCCACCCGGACCCAGCGGATCGACACACTCGTCGGTGCGACCGTGCCCGGAGGCATTCGCTTCACCGAGGACGGCCCGGAGCCCACGACCAACGCCGCCGACCTGCGCAGCGCCGACGCCATCCGCGCCGTCGTCGAAGGGCGCACCGCCTCGGCACCGGTGGATACTTCGTCAGCCGCGATCCCGATGTACCGCAACCCGGCGATGAAGAACGCCGCGGCGGCCAGCATCGCCGTCTCACGCGGCTCGCTCGACATCTCCGGCTGATCCCAGCCGCACGAGCGACCAATCCAGACCTCAATCCATACCGTAGTGCTCGAGCAGGATGTTCAGGTCTGACAGGTTCACGATCCCGTCACCGTCCAGGTCACCATCGCTATCCTTGAGCCCGAAGAACTGGTACAGCAGGTTCAAGTCCTCAAGGTCCACCACCCCGTCGCGGTTGGCGTCGCCCGTGACCTCGGGTATGCCGAGCGTGATGACCAGGTCGCGTCCGCGTCCGCGCACGAGCACCGTCCGACCGTCGTCGCTCACATCGAGCGCGTTGAGCAGGCGAGTGCAGCAGGGGATCGCGACGCCGCTCTGGATCGCCGCGCTGCGCAGGGAGCGCATCCCTTCCTTGCGCGTCCAGTAGAACGCGCGGTCGTTGAACCCGCCCACCACCACCGTGCCGTCGGCGTTCGTGCGAATCGTGCGAGCGTATGGAACATCCACCGGGCCGATCGGGTCCAGCCCCTCGAGTTCCTCCCAGACCCCGTTCTGCCAGCGAAAGTGCATCGCGAGATCGCCGGCCATGATCCGCCCGACGATCACGCTGCCATCCTGATTCACATCCGTGGCGAAACTGGCCGTGGCCCACCACGGCAGAACCCCGAGCGATTCAGGCTCCCCGTCCACCCAACGCACCGCTTCCCGGATGCCCTCTTCGTTCGTGCTGTACCCCACGACCACACGCCCGTCGTGGCTCACCGCGACCGCAGTGGCTTCACCCGCCGCACCGCTGAGCGGCTCGAGCAGGCTGATCGAACCGAAGTTCGCCACAAACGCCGCCTGTTGCTCCTCGTCGATCAGCGCGCGTCCCACCACCACATTGCCGCTACGGCTCATATCGCTGACGAACACCGGCAGCAGCGAAACTTCGCTCTCAAACCGCGGCTGATACGGGATACGCTCATACCAGATGCAGGCCCCGTTGAGCGCACCACGCGGCGGGTTCGGCAGAGAAGCCAGACCCGCGATCACGCTCCCGTCGTAATTCACCGCGTACGCCAGCGCGTGCGACGGAACCGTCGCACGCCGTTGTGGCTCAGGGAGCCACGAAAGCCTGCCCTGATCCCAGATCACCGCACGCGATACCGCGATGCCATCCTCCGTATTGCTGAACCACTCCCGCCCAACCACGATGTGACCGTCGCCACTGAGCGCTGCGGGATAAAAAGCACGGGTCGTGTCGGGTAGCGATGGGCGCTCCAACTCAATCCACCCGGGGGCAGGCGGGTCGGGCGATTCGCCGTAAAGCGATGGCCCAACCGCAACCGTCAACGCGGCGGTGGCCATCCCCAAAAACACATGCTTCATCGTGTCCTTGACTCCGTTTGATCCCGCCGGGTGTCCGTACCCGGCGCCATCCGTATGGCGATGAGCGTTTGGCATGACCCCACAGTGGGACCATGTCACACAGGAGACGCTCCGGGGCATCTGTATTGGCGCCCGGCTCTCACCCGGGCGAGTACAACCTAACGCTGAATGCTGAGAGTGCGAAATGATCGGGCGTTGCTATTTCGCAGAACTCACGGAAATCAGCGTTCACGCGTCGCGAACGCCGAAAAAATTTCGACATCAAACACACACACCACCGTTTTCGATCGAACACAATCATCGAAAACCACCAAAACAGGTGGATCTCTCGAGGGCTCACTCCAGGTTCGCACCCTGCGCGCGGTAGTAGGGGCCCACATCGAGGCGCGCCGCCTTCATGTACTTGCTCGCCATCATCTCCGACCATTTCATCGCACGCCCCGAGCGCTCTTCCATGTACCGCTCGTACACCGCGTCGTAGTCAGCGATGCTCTCCAGCACCGTCTCGTCCTCCGGGTAGCCGTTCTCGAACAGCACCGCGTCCACATCCACGCGCGGCCTCGGCATCGGTTCCTCAGCCGGAACGCCTACACACAGGCCGAAGAAAGGGTAAACCCCGACGGGCAGGCGCAGCAACTCGCCAACCCTCGCCAAATTGTTGCGCAACCCGCCGATGTAACAGATGCCGTAGCCCATCGCCTCGAAGGCGATGCACGCGTTCTGCGCAAACAGCGACGCGTCGATCACCGCCACCAGAAACGCCTCCAGCTTCGCGTCGTACGCCTCGCCAGCACGCTCGGTCAGCAGCCGATGACGACGCACATCGCCGCAGATCACGAAGAACGCTCCGCAGTCCACGACCTTCTGCTGAGGACCCGCGAGGTCGGCCAGTTCCGCACGGATGGTGTCATCGGTCACCCGGATCGCGCTGTACGCCTGCACATTCGAACTGGTCGAAGTCATCTGCCCGGCCTCAACCGCCCGCCTGATATCCGCGTCCGGAACCGGATCAGCAGTAAACCTCCGGATCGACCGGTGAGCGAGCATGGTTTCTATAGCGGGCGCATCGACGAGGGCAGGATTCGTCATCGGTCAGTCGTTCTCCGAAAGTTGGGGCCGTGCAC
>JBICHT010000045.1:0-20196 GCA_043101125.1 Phycisphaerales bacterium JB050
GGCCACTCTCTTTGCGTCCAAACGGCGTGCGGTGGCAACCTGTGTCCGCACCGCTTCAACCCGCGCCGACTCCTCTGCACTCACGACCAGCAGGCTCATCGAATCGAGCGGAAATATGCGCTGCGTGGCCCGCTCGATGTCCGCACCGTCCAGAAACGCCAGACTGGTGAGCGCCACCTGCCGGTACTGCTGCTGGTCCGGGATCGCATCGCCACGCTGGAGTTTGTGGGCCAACTCCGTCGCTCGCGCTTCATTCGAGCGACGGTCCCAGGAAGACGCGTCTCGCTCGATCTCCTGGCGCACGCGTTCTCTGGCAGCCTCGATCTCCCTCCTGGTGAAGCCGAGTTCCTGCACGCTGTTGAGCGACGCAACCGCTTCGCGCGTCAGCCGATCCCATTCGCCCGGAGAACCGGCCACATTGAGCATCGACATCCGATAGCCACCCGCGTCTGCATTGGAAAACGCGCCGCCCTGCAGGGTCGCGGCATCCGACGATCGGGCCAGTTCTTCCAACCTGCGACTCAACGCCTGCGTGGCAACACGCTCGGCAAGGCGCTCCTGGAGCGTGGCGGCACACCGCGTTGGAGGAGCGGGGTCCTGGATCAGCATGAGTTGCACCACATCCCCGGCGATACCGGCGTCCGATTCCACCAGGACTCGTCCTTGCTCAGGTGTGGGAACGCTCAGATCTGGCATATCACTCGCTGGACCCGACCCGAGCGGACCGAGAGATTTCTCGATGATCCGGCGAACCACCTCGCGGTCCACCGGACCGACCACCACCAGCGTGGCATGGCGTGAGGCGTACCACGACTCAACAAACGAGCCAACCGCGCCCGCCTCGGTCCGCTCCAGCGTCTCTCGGTCGTAGATCGGTACGCGATGCCCGTAGATCGAATCACCAAACAGTTCAGGGAGGGCACGAGCCGTGATCCGTTGTGAGGGGCCCGACCAGGCCGTCTGACGCGCCAGCAGTACGGCCCTCGCTTCGGCCACACGCTGCTCGTTCACACCCGTCGCTCCGCCGTCGATCAGCGAACCAAGCAGTTCGATCGCACGGGCGATGTCGGCACTACTCAGCCCGACCTCCGCTCCGACCGGCACCTCGATGGTGAAGCGAGTGGTAGTGTACCCGGTGCTCGATCGCACCGCCTCCGCCGGATCCAACTCAAGCCCGGCGATCGCTTTTTCGAAAGAAACTCGATCGGAGGCAAACGCCCCACTGGAGGCGAGTTCCGCCGCCAAGCGTGCCGCTCCGATCTGATCATCCTTCTCAAACGCCGAACCAGCACCGATTTGCAGGACAAAGGCCACACTCGAATCTGCTTCATCGCCGTCGGGTGACACAGGCAGGATCGCGAACCGAAGCCCGTTCGACAGTGTCCCGCTCACCATATTGGGGTCGGTCGGAAGCGGCAGGATGTCCTGCGGCTCGCTTGCGATCTGCTGGACAGACACCGGTTCGCCCGCCACCCCCGTTGAAATCAGCGTGGGAATCAACAAGGCGATTGAAAGCAATGAGCAGGCGTGGATCATGGGAGGGCCGGTCCTGAACGCATAAGGGACACAGAAGTTCTACCCGCCGGTGGCGATACCGTTGCCGCCCCGGCGCGGCTAGTCTAGACCGGATATGGAACCCAACCAGCCCAAACCACCAGCCGAACACCCGTCTGACTCCCCAGATACGCCGCTCCAGGAGTCCTCAGGCCAAATACAGGCCAGGATGAGTGGCGCAGCCTTCGGCGGCTTTGCACTGGTCGTCCTCGCGCTCGTCGTCGGCTGCGGCTCACTGGTCGGAAGCATCTTCGCGGGCTGGAACAGCTGGATCGGCGTGCTGGTCTCCCCCGTGCTCGCCCTCAACGGCTGCATCCTGAGCTTCATGGCCCTGAAGAACATCGAACGGGCCCAAGGCGGGCTGATGGGGCGTCCGCTGGCACTCGTATCCCTGTTCTGCGGCGTGGGCGTGACCGCCATCGAGGGGGCACTGGTGCTCTTTGCCCTGGCCACACTCAGCGCCTCCTCAACCCTCGCCCCGGTCGCTTCGGAGTTCGTCAACCACGCGCTGGCCGATCACGAACAACTCGCGCGTCAACTGCTTTCCGAAGAACAGGCCGAACAGATCACATCGGAGCATCTCGACGATTTTGCCCGGAGCGTACGCGAACGACTGGGCGACACCTCGACCGGCAGCGCGGGCTTCCGCCTCATCGTCGATGCACGCCAAGCGTTCAGAGACGCGGGGAGCATGGAAGGCTATGAACCCGACCCGGGCCAGCAGCCCCGCCCGATCTTCCTGAACTTTGGAGACCGGCGCGTGCTCACCTATGTCTTCGTGAACGCCGAGGCACTCGCACACAAGACCATCCGCATCGACGACCTGCTCGTGATCGCCGAAGACGGCGAAGCGATCGTGCTCGCTCCCGACGGCCCGGCCCGCGAACTCGCCGAAGCCGCGGGGTGGTCAATCGTGACTCCCGAGCAGGATTGATGTCGACTCAGGACCGGATGTTGGAATACAACGCGATCGCCAGGGGCAGCACGACCAGACCGGGCACAAACGGTCCCAACCAGTCGGGCAAACCCGGTAGGGGGAGGGTCGAAGCCGCCGCCGCGGCACCAAGCCCGAGCAGCGCGATGGGCGCCGCACGCATCGCAGGCTTGAGCATCGGGCCGGGCATGCGCTGCAAGAAGCACGGCAGCGTCGCCATGAGCGTCAGCAACCCCGCCAGCAGCGATGCGTACCGCCCGAAACGGATGCGCTGCAACTCTCCGGCCTTGTCCTCGCTGAGTCCGCCACCCTCGATGATCGAACCCAATTGCCGGAACGAAAGGTTCTCGGCCAGCCCGGTGAGATAACGCACCTTGATCCGTTCAGGGCTGAGCCGAGACTCGATCCGATCCAATGGCTGCGCCACGCGGCTCGCCGCGTTCGGAGATGCCCCATCGGGTTCACTCGGACGGGTCACGCTCTCACGCACGCCGTTGGTCAGCACCCACGCCCCGTCAGACCAAACCGCCGAATCGGCTACGACCACCGATCGCACCGCCCAAGTGTCCTCGGCGGCCGGTTCGCGCTCATAAATCAACGGAGAGATCAGAGTCTGCTCCGCATCGATAAACCGGGCCGCAGAGATCAGCCGATCTTCACCATCAGGCGAGGGAGGCAAGCGAAAACTGCGGACCGAACGGTCCCCGCTGTCGCTGATCCCCCTCGTCAGCAGGTGCGCCACCGAAGGAACCACGAACTCCATGTTCACGATCTGCACCCCGGTGACCAACAGCGCCACAACCAGAAACGGGCGGGCCAGCGATTGCAGCGAAACCCCGCTGGCCAGCAGCGCCACAAACTCACGACTGCGAACCATCTGCGCGCAGGTGAAGCCCATCGCGCCGATCAGCACCACCCCACCGAGGTAGTTGAACAACTGAAGCAAACGCGGAACCCAGATGTCCACGATCAGCAGAACCGTGAGCACAGCGGTGCGCAACCCCGAGCCATCGCCCGCCCCCTCGGAGGCCTGTCGCGAAAACTGACGCAGGTTCACAAAAACATCCACCACCACGATGAACCCGAACAGGAACACCAGAAGAGACAACACATTGATCAGGTACACACGAGCGATGTACCGGTGGATGATGTTCACAGCACGCTCCACGGTTTGAACCGGGTTTGCCCGTCGGTCTCAGGACGGCACACAGTGTACGCCTTCATCGCTCAGACACGGACCAACGATCGATACTGCTGGTAAGTGATGCCCGCGAGCAACACGACGCCGCCCCAGAGCAGGAACAAACCGTACATTCCTGATTTTTCGGTCATCTGCTGTCCGGAGGAGATCAGCACCACCGCACCCAACGCGGGAAAGAACGACCACAGAAACACCACCAGCGGCAACGCGGTGCTATGACGCATCGCGATGATCGCGCTCAGCACTCCCATCAACAGCACCGTACACACGAACGCGGCACGCTCGTTGATCCGGGAAACAATATCGAGCTCCTGATTGCGGATCCGCTCACGCAGCAGGCTTGCCTCGCGACGCACCGGGGCGGCCCGCTCCGTGTCCTCCCGGGCGAGCCTGTCCGCCGCATCGAGCAACTCGGCCGTGGTCCAACCCGACTCGGGCAGACCGACCTGCCCCGCCAAAGACACACCCGAATACGCCAGCGAATCCTGCTCGGCACCCATATTCGCGGCCTCACGCGCCGCGTCGGCCCCGGCCATCGCGCTGTCGAGCGTCACGACACGCTCAAGCTCCAGCGTCAGAGCGATGCGGGTGGTCGCACCGTCTTCACCCGGCCCCGCGACACGAACGCCGTCAAGCGTGCCTCCCTTCGATCCCGCGCCGACATCGATCGCGAAGGCACCACCGGCTCCGGCCGCATTCGCGAATCGCAGGGTCGCGCTCTGCGCGAAGTGCGTGCGCGAAAAACCACGCTGATTGGTGTACATCACTCGGATCAGCGGCTGGTTGAAGTCCGACCGAGTCGAGCCCAGACGCCACTGCTCTCCCTCGCGCGTGATCGAATCGGCCTCGATGGCGATCGTCTCGTCCCCGCGCGTCAGCACCAGGCGCTGGTCACGCTCCACCCGATCCACGATCGCATCGCCGACCCGCAGTTTCCCCAACCCCATCGCCAGATCCCGTGCACGCCGATCCGTCGTGTCGATCCGTCGTGGCTCGCGAAGCGCCTCGCGCAACTCGCGATAGGTCATCATCTTCGGATCATCCTCAAAGCTCGAGGGCAGGATGATCCGCCCGGTCCCCAGCGTGCCGATGGAAAAACTCATATCCCCGTCCGGCACCAGCCCGACTGGCTCCGTGAAGGCGAGTTGAACCGAGGTGCCCCATTCGCCCGTTCCCGTCTCCTCCGGCGAGGCTTCCGAGAGCCACATATCGACCCGGCGTGCCGAGAGGAACTGGCGCGTCACACCGTCTTCGCCGATCTCCGCCGCGACCACACTCAGCAGAATCAGGTGGTCGATCGCGCTCGACCCCTCCGGCAGTTCCGGACGGAAGACCTGATCGGCGTAGAGGTCCCACTTGCCGAGCCGGATCGGGCTGCCATCGCGAATGGGATTGACGATCAGTCGCCCGATGTCCCGCGCGATGATCTGCTCGGCGGCGCGATAGAAACGAGGCATGACCGAGTTGGACAACACCGCGACCACGAGCGCAAGCAGAAACCCCACGAGTACCGAGGGCATCAGGATCGACCGCTGCGGGATCCCGCTCGCGCGACATGCCGTGGCCTCGTTCTCGGATGCGAAACGGTGATACACGATCGTGCCCGCGAACCCCGCCGCAAACGGCAGCGCGAACTGGCTCATCGGGATCGAGAGCAGGCCCATGAGCCGGATCGCGTCGGCCAGACCCACATCACCCTTGGCCAGGGGGCGGATCGCCGCGGCGAAACTCACCAGCAGAATCAGCCCACCAGCCAGCAGCGCCAGCGTGCGCAGCAACTCCAAGGAGAGGTATCGCCACAAAATGAAGGGGGGACGCGAAAGTGCCATGCGCCCCCATCGTCGCCCCCCGGGGGACCGCTGGCAAACGCCACAGCACAAGAAACCGCGAAATGCACTCCAACCCTCTCCGTACAATGAATCCGATACCCACCATCGTCGTCGCGACGATCGGTTGTGCCAGCAATTCCGAGCAGGGGCCCCCGATATGTCCGGTCCAGAACACCACGCACCAACATCTCGGCTGCGATCACACCGCCCCTTCGCGATCGTGCTGGTCGCGTTGGCCGTCGCTCTGGGAACCGCAGGAGCATGGGCCAGCCTGCGCAGTGACGATCGGGATGAGAGTGACCTGAACGCCGCCGAAGCGGTGGCGTATCAGGCGGGCGATCGCGTCGAGGAAGCGCTGCGTTGGCTGGACCGCCGAGCGAACGCCGCGGCGGACGAATTGAGCCGGGTCATCGAGGAAAACCAACCCCGGGTCCTGCTGGCCCAGGCCAGCGAACGCCTGAACCACCGCCTGGGCGGGTTTGTGTACCGCCCGGGCGATCGTGGCGAAAACTGGCAGGCTTTCGAACCAGCGCTGATCAACAATGAGCGCTCCACCGTGCTGCTCGTGCATGGGCTGGATGAACCGGGCGACATCTGGGACGAACTCGCGCCCGCGCTCGCCAACGAGGGCCATCGCGTTCTCCGCTTCAACTATCCCAACGATCAGAACCCCGAAGAATCCGCCGATCAACTCGCGGCCTTCCTGCAGGGTTCTCTCTCGAAATCCGGCCTGAACCAACTCTCGATCGTCTGCCACTCGATGGGTGGGCTGGTCACCCGCGATCTGCTCACACGCCAATACGCAAAATCCGACTGGTCCGGGCCCGTCGTAGAGCGCTTCATCACCGTCGGCACACCCAACCACGGCTCTCCGGTCGCGGCTCTCCAACCCGTCGGCGAGGCCCGGGAGCTGATCGCGCGCCTCTGGACCTCACGAACACTGAACCCCTCTGAAATGCTCGGGATCCTGATCGACGGCTCCGGCGAAGCCGCGTCGGCCCTGGCCGAGGGCTCGGCATACCTTGAGGACCTGAACGCTCGTCCACTGCCCGAAGGCATACAGATCACCATCATCGCCGCCGACGCGAGTGCCGAGCAGAGAGCCGCGCTCCGCGACCTCGCCGCGCTCCGCGACCTCGCCGCATCCGCACCAGTGGCCGGAATCATGGGTGAGCAGGCCCGCAACCAACTTCTCGCACAGGTCGAACGCATCACCAACACCGTCGGCGACGGCGTGGTCCCGGTGACCTCGACCCCGCTCGAAGGCGTGGAGGACTATGTCCTGCTCACCGCCAACCATCGCAGCATGCTCCGAACGATCCCGTTGTTCAGCTCAGGAAACGCGGTCCCCCCGGCGATCCCGGTCATCACCGACCGCCTGGCCGACCAACTCAATCCCGCGCCCGAAGAACCCGGTTCCCCAGCCCAGCCCTCGCGATAAACTGGTTCCCACGAAAGGAACCCCCGAGGTGCAGCGCCATCATCACTGCGAACTCGCCTTTGAGGAGCACCTGAGGCGGCTTCGATTGCCCTATGTCGCGGTAGACGAAGCCCGCAAATCGCTCCTCCCCCCGGAATCTGGGTTTGACGCGATCAAATCCTTTGATTTTCTGGTCTCGCTGCCGAATCGAAGCCTGCTGGTGGACATCAAGGGTCGCAAACTGCGGATGAACCGCTCCGGGCGGGTCGGCAAACTGGAAAATTGGGTCACACGCGACGACCTCCGCTCGCTGGCCCATTGGGAACAGATCTTCGGCCCGAAATTTCAAGCCGTGTTCGTCTTCGCCTACTGGTCCGACATCCAGCCGCCCGACGGCGTGTTCGACCACTTGCTGCACCATCGCGACCGCTGGTACGCCCTGCGCTGTATCGATCGGGCTTCGTATGAGGCCCACGCCAGAACCCGCAGTCCAAAGTGGGAAACAGTCGATCTTGACGCCCGGGTGTTTTCCCAGCTCGCCACCGGTCTGACCCCGGACCGAAACCCCTACGACGCCCTTTGCGCTTGAACCTCGCGCGAAGGCCAGCGATCAGAATTCGGGCCATCGATCCCCTGCGGTATGGGCGTTCGGCGCTTGTTGCTCGACCATCCGCCGGGTACCGTTTGAGCATGAAGACCGCCACTTTTCGATTTCTGCCCCTTGCCATCGTCGTCTGTGCGGTGTCTGCGCTTGCCCCGATCGCGTCTGCCCAGACGGTGCAGCCGCCGCGTGTGCAGGAACTCGACTCCGGTGGAACGATCCTGACCTACCTGATCGGCTTTGTCCTGGCCGCGATCGCGGTGGGGCTGGCCGCCATGCCCAGCCGTCGCGAACACCAGGATTGAACTCCGGCTTCGGTCGCGCGCCTCACTGTGGCGAGTCACACCAGCAGGCTACACTCCGGCAGCCATCCACCGCATGATCATGATCCGGAGGGTCTGTCCCCCGTCCATCCACGCGAAAGGAGCCCGCTCCATGGACCGCAAGTCGTACAAGGGCCTGATCACGCTCAATGTGCTGTTGATCGTGATGCTCGTGCTCGTGAGCCTCGGCCCCAGCGAGACGAACGCCCAGAACGCCAACCGAGCCCGAGGCCAATACACCGCGATCGGCATGAAGGTCACCGGCTCGGACTCCGATGCCATTGTCTTGGTCGATTCAAACAACCAGGAACTCGTTGCCCTGCGATGGGACAGCAGCCGTCGCTCCTTGGTTGGCATTGACTATGCCTCGCTCCAGAACGCCCCAAGTAATGGGGGGGGAGTCCGCCGATGAACACCACCGACACGAACACCGGAAAACCCCGGTTCGACACCGGTGCCGCGACCCTCTGGGCCTCGGCCTTCGTGATCATGGCCATGATCATCACCCAGGCCTCCAACGCTCGCCTTGGAAAAGAAGCCCGTGCCGATGTCACCAGCGTCGGCTCCCTGACCGTCACCAACATCCAGGCCCGCGAGGACTCGGACATCCTCATGATCATGAACGATGCCCAGGAACGCCTGTACATCTACAGCATCGAACAGGGCCGATCACTGAGTCTCCTCCAGACCCAGGACATCGCGGAAATCTTCCAAAGCGCTCGACGCTGAGCACCGGAACCAAGCCCAGCTCAACTGAGACCCGTTCTCGACAAGCCGCACGATCGTGCGGCTTGCTTTTGTTCCGGGATCCGGGCGATATAGTGACTTCGCGTTCCGCGTTCGAAACCGCACCGCCAATCGGGGGTGGTGCGGCACCTGAAAACCCACTCCCGATGACAACCCACTCCCGCCTGAGCGCCCAAACAGGCCACGCGCGGTTGATGTGACCTCCCCTGAACCGGAAACAACGCACCATGTCCATTTTCCCCCTTCCGCAGTTCGAGGCCGACCTCGAAGACCAGCGTCACGCGGATGTCATCGCCTACAAAAAACTCAAGCCCCCAACCTCCATGGTCCTCCGCTTCGGCTCCATGAGGCTGATCGGTGAGTTCCCCTACGACGGCACCGCCAAGCCCGGCTGCGGCTCCAAAATCGTTGCCACCACCCATCGCGGCACCGAGATCGGTGAGATGCTCACCAGCACCTGCCCCAACGCCGGCTGCTCCAAGAGCGTCACCCGCAAGGAAATGCTCGACTACATCGATCGCTCCGGCGGCAAGGACTACCCATTCTTCAGCCGCGGACGCGTCCTGCGCGTCGCAACCGTCGAGGATCTCCAAAAGTTCGACGCCATGCGCGAACAGGCAACCGGCTGGCGAAAGCGGGTCCAGGAACTCGCCAACCACTACAAACTGGATATGAAGGTCGTCGAGGTCGAACCCATCCTCGGCGGTGAACTCGTCACCGTGTACTACCTCTCCGAGGACCGCGTCGACTTCCGCGAACTCGTCAAAGACCTCGGCTCAGAGTTCGGCACCCGCATTGAAATGCGCCAGATCGGCGCCCGCGATGAAGCCCGCCTCGTTGCTGACTACGAGAAATGCGGCCAGCACTGCTGCTGCAAACAGTTCCTCAAGGTGCTCAAACCCATCTCCATGCGCTCGGCCAAAATCCAGAAGGCCACGCTGGACCCGCTCAAAATCTCCGGACGCTGCGGACGCCTGATGTGCTGCCTCCGCTACGAAGACAAAACCTACGACGAACTCCGCAAAAACCTGCCCCGGCGCAAAGCCCGGGTCGGCACGCCGTACGGCCCCGGCGAAGTCCGGGACACGCAGATCCTGACCCAACTCGTGCAGGTCTCGCTGGACCACAACCGCGAGCAGGTCGCCGTCCCAGTGGAAGAACTGATCTCAGTGGAAGAGGCCGAGAAGCTGCTCGCCGAAGGACGCCAGCACCAGCCCGATCCGCTGCGCGGGATGAGCCCCGAAGCCGCGGCGTCACGCTCGCAGGCGCGTTCCGCCACCCCACCCGATCAGGCCGACAGCCAGACCACCTTCCGCGAACGCTCCAAGAGTGGACCGGGAAAACAAGACGAAGACCCCGGTTCCAAGCGTCGCAAATCCCGTCGACGCCGCCGATCCGGGTCACGACCAGAGGGGGAGACGACCGAAACCGGTTCACAGCCCGCCCAGGACGACCGTTCGGTCGAGCCCACTGAAAGCACGACCAAACCGCGTCGGCGTCGGCGCAAACCGCGAAGCCGCAAATCCAAGGACGGCTATGCCCCCCCAGACCTCCGGAAAAAGGATTCCGAGTCGCCGGGCGATGATTCCGGGTCTGGATCGGGGAGCAGTTCAGCCTCGGGCTCCGGATCAGAAGAAAATCCCTCCGGTCGCCCAAAGCGTCGACGCCGACGACGCCCGCGCGGCAACTCCGACAACGGTCCGAGCGGGGGTGGGGGCGGAGGCACCGACGCCGGCGGTTCCGATTGAACACCGACCGAACCGCCCGGTCGCCACGGTCGTCCTGATTCCAGCGCGTCAAACCGATTCTGAACCGATAAGGTGTGCTCGATGAGTGATCACAGCGCCAACCCGCCAATCGATGTCCCCGCCCACCAACCCAAAGCGGAGGGCTCGATCAAGGAGACCCTCATCTCGCTGGTGATCTCGCTGGCGATGGCGCTCACCTTCAAGCTCTACATCATCGAGGCGTATCGCATCCCGACCGGGTCCATGGCCCCGACGCTGCTCGGAGCGCACATGCGCGCCCAAGGCCCGCAAACCGGATATGACTGGGCAATCGGCCCCTGGTACTACGCGGGCGACACCCCCTTCGGTGTGCAAGGGCCCGTCCAGGGAAGCAACGGTATGCGCTACGGCGGTGAGAACCCCCAACTCATGGACCCCATGACCGGGTTCCCCTACGAGTCCACCGCCCCCGATCGCACCGGTTCACCCCTCCCCGAACCCAAACGCACACTCGCGGGTGATCGCATCCTGGTCCAGAAGTATCTCTTCGAAGTCCGCGACCCCAAACGCTACGAAGTCGTGGTCTTCAAAAACCCGACCGGCGCTGAGCAGAACTACATCAAGCGTCTGGTCGGCCTCCCCAACGAGCACCTGTGGCTCGTCGATGGCGATGTCTTCACCACTCCCCACATCGCGTCCCCAGATGGAGCCGATATCGCCACTCTCGCGCTGGACAACAACGCCTGGCGAATCCAGCGCAAACCCTTCGAGGTCCAGCGAGCCCTCTGGCAGCCTGTGTTCTCCAGCGAATACACCCCGCTCAACCCACAACTCGGCACCGTGCGCTACTACGACGCCCCATGGCTCGCCGGTGACCACGCCGAGGCCTGGACCATCGATGGCGAACGCTCCTATCGCTACACATCAACCCAGCCCACCACCCTGGAATGGGATGATGCTTCGTGGCCCGTCACCGATTTCACACCTTACAACGACGGCACACCCAACTGGCAACGCGGCAGACACACACCGATCTACCCCGTCGCCGATGTCCGCGTCCGCGCCGGAGTCCAGCCCGAGAACGAGGCGCTGACCACCTCCATTTCGCTGATCGCCCGCCAGCACGAGTTCCGCGCTGACATCGGAGGAGGCAACGCCACCATCCGCATGCGCCCGCTCGGCTCGGGAGAATTCGGCGGCTGGGCCACACTGATGACCGCCGAGTGCCCTTCATTCAAAGCCGGAAAAACCACCAACATCGAATTCTGGCACTACGACCAGCAACTCCTGCTCATCATGGACGGCAAACCCATCGGCGACCCCGTCGGCTACGACTGGGCACCGGACCAGCGACTCGAATTCGTGAGCGGCCGCCCCTTCGATGAGTTGCGCTATCTGCCCGGTTCCACCCCCGAAAACCCGCGCTACAACTTCGAAACACTCCTCCAGCCTTCCACCTACGAAGCCCACGGGCGCCCGTCGATCTCCTTCTCATTCGAGGGCTCGCCGGTCACCCTGCATCGCGTCGGCCTCGACCGGGATATCTACTACCGCCCGTTCCATATCAGCCTCCGTGCCCCACAACGCGCCTTCGCCTGGCACCCCGACGACCTGGTGAATCTCGGCCCCGACCACTTCTTCATGCTCGGCGACAACTCCGGATCCTCCCTCGACGGACGAGGATGGCCGACACACACCACCCCGATCGACCCAACCGTCGCCGACCAGATCGACAACACCCTCGGCGTCGTCCACCGCAATCTCCTGCTGGGCAAAGCCTTCTTCGTGTACTTCCCCGCCCCGTACAGCGCGTTCGGACGGGTGCCGATCCCCGACTTCGGACGCATGCGCCTCATCGAGTAGCCACGACTCAAACCTCACACGACTCAGACCTCAAAGGCCAGCGGGTCCACCTTCGGACGAGGGTCGCCGTGCGCCTCCACGACACGACGAACCTGTCCCAGCAACTCACCGAGCGGCTCATCACACTCGGCCTCGCGTTGCGCCGCTCGCGCCACGCGCACCTGCTCGCGGACGCTCACGCTCACCCCGGTCCCGTTCGCCTCAATCAGCAGTTTGGAGAGCATCCCGACCAACGCACGCGAGGTCGCAGCCCGCCGTATATCCGCGCAATCGATCAGCACCAACAGCGGATCGCCCGCCTCGTCGCTCCCGACGATGAGGTTCGAGGGCTTGTGATCTCGGTTGAACACGCCCTGGCGGGCCAGCCGCCCCACACCGAGGCCGATCCGATCGAGCAGCAGTCTCTGCCCCTTGGACGAGAGCGCCCGATCCGACGCGGCCCGCAGCAGGGTGGGGCCGTCCACACGATCCATGATCAACGCCTCAACGCGATGCCCCGACGGGTCCACACCGCGCACGATCGCGAGCACCGGTGGCGCGTCCACCCCCGCATCCCGGACCGTCTCGGAGCCTCTGGCCTGCCTCCAGTGACGCGACAGGCGCACGACCGCGCGGACCCGGTCCTTCAGCCGATCAAGGGCGAGCGCCTTGACCACAACGCCGTATCCCGCGGCCTCGCCAGCGAGCACCGCCGTGTGATCGTCGCTCTTGATCACCCTCGCCGAGACACCGAAGCGCTCGTCGCACACCGCCTTGGCGACAACGCGACAGCGAGACGCGCTCGCCACGCCAGTCGGGATCTCGATGCGCACGCGGCTGGTCGGCGGGAGGATCATCACTCGCGAGTGTACCACCGGCTTTGACCCCGCTCGCCCGGCAGGGGACCATGCCGCCAGTGAACGACACCAGCACCCACAACCCGACTCCCCCTGCCGAGGGCCCGCTCCCGCTCGTGGTCACCGTGACCTGCTTCAATAACGAAGACACCATCGCGCGGACGCTCGATTCGGTCCTCCCCATCGCCTCACGCATCATCTGCGTCGACTCGGGATCCACCGACGCCACCGTCCAACTCTGCAGCGATCGCGGCGCAACGGTGATCCATCAACCCTTTCTCGGGTATGTGAAGCAGAAACAGTTCGCCCTCGATGAAGCGGCCAAACTCGACCTGGCGTGGACGCTGCACCTCGACAGCGATGAATCGCTCCTGCCCGATCTTCAGGACAGCATCAGGCGAGCCCTGCAGGCCGACGACCGCGCCGTCAGCGCCTACCAGATCAACCGCAAAGTGTTCTACAAGGGCCGCCTGCTCCAGCACGCCTGGCAACCCGAATGGCGGCTGCGCCTCGTGCGCACCGGCGCGGCACACTGGACCGGCTACGACCCGCACGACAAGCTCGAACTGATCGAGCCCGGTGGTGGTGTCGGCAAACTCAAAGGCGACTGCCGCCACGACTCGATCCCCTCGATGAGCGCGTTCCTCGCGCGCCAGGTCAGCCACGCGCGGATCGCCGCCGAGAGTTACCAACGCATGGGACGCCGCGGCAAGCCCACGAAGATCATCACTTCCCCGGTCGGCGCGTTCGCCAAACAGATGCTCCGCTGCCACGCCTATCGCGACGGATGGCGCGGCTGGTGCGCCGCCGCCGCAACCGCCGCCGCCGCGCTGATGAAGCACATCATCCTGCTCGAGAACACCTCCGAACACGAAGCCGGAGACACCGAGTCATGATCACCTGGATCATCGCCATGCTCGTCGCCTACGCCATCGGAGGTATCCCGTTCGGGCTCCTGCTCGGTCTCACGCAGGGCGTGGACATCCGCGAGCACGGCTCGGGAAACATCGGTGCGACCAACACCATGCGCGTGCTCGGCAAACGCCTCGGCCTGACCGCCTTCCTCCTCGATGTCGCCAAAGGCGCGGTCCCCGTCCTGATCTGGGGCTACATCATCAGCGCGGCGTCCAAGCCCGGCCTGCCCGCCCCCGAAGCGTTCAAATGGCTGGGAATCGGCGTTTCCACCGTCCTCGGGCACATGTTCCCCATCTACCTCCGATTCAAAGGCGGCAAGGGCGTCGCGACCGGCTTCGGCATGTTCCTCGGCTTCTGGCCCTGGGTCACGCCCGCGGCGGTCCTCGCCCTGCTGGCTTGGATCGTCTGCCTGAAAACCACTCGCTATGTCAGCGTCTCGTCGATCGCCGGCGCGTGCGTGCTCCCGGTCGCGATCCTCGGTTTCGCGTTCTCGCCCTGGCCGACCGGTTCACAGCCCGAGAGCGTCTGGCCGTTCGTGGTGGTCGGCCTGCTGGTCGCGGTCCTGGTCGTCGTCAAGCACCGATCAAACCTGGCGCGCCTGAAGGCCGGCACGGAACCGAAAGTCGGCCAACGCAAGACGCCCTCAACAGGTCCCGAGAAGCCCGCGGACTGAGCCGCACGCGGATTCCGGGGCGCTCAGTTGCACACCGTTGCCGGGTTTACGCCAAAACCGATGTTATCGCGCCCGCGCAACCCGAACCGGCAACCTCGCTGGAACAGCCCGCAGCCCGATCGTTCTCGGACAGGCAGTCTCACCCCATCAAAACCGCCTGATCTCGGTTCATTTCTCCTGCCTCATGGCCGATTTCATTGGCACAGTCCTTCCAAGGGCAAGAGGACAAGGCAGGTGTGACATGCTGAACCTGAACTCCGGATCGACATCTTCAACTTCGCGAATCGAGAGCGATCGTGATGTTCTGCCCTTCCCCTCGGGAGGCGTGTTCGGCCCCGGTCGGGATCAGACCTCTGAGAACACCGTCCGTGAGAAGACCACACCGGATGGCACCTTGAATCTGACACGCTCGATTGAAAGCGAACTGGACAACCTCCAGCAGGGGCTTGATCAGTTGACCGTGGAGATCGAGGAAGACGAGGCCCGCGATGCGCTGGCCTCGATTCCGTTCCGACGCTACCAGCAGGGCGACGATTCAAATTCGCCGCCCCCAGCCGCCTGATCGACTCCGATCACATCGCGCTGCCGAGCCCCATGCACCGGCGCCAAGTGCTGATCTGGCCCAGGTGCATCATCGTGTGCCCACCAAGCAAGAACGCCACCATGCCGCCGATGGTCGGGAACATCTCCCGGAACCGTCCTTCGATCGGGTTCTCGCGCTCCAGCACTTCCGGATCCACCGTACTCAGCGCCTCGATGACCGCTTGCGTCCGCTCCGCAAACCGATCGAGCAATTCCTGCTTCGAGGGGTAGTACGATCCATCCGGGTCATCCGGTGATTCAGACCCGGCTTTGAACAGGTCGTTCAGACGCTCATCGCTCTGAACCAGGTCTTCGCGACCGATGAACCCGAGGATCCGCTCCGGGTAGAGCGACAGGTGCCCGATAACCCAGGCCGGTGTGTTGCACGACACGCCCTCGGGCCGACGCCCGAACTGATCAGCAGGGATATCCGCGCAAAGCAGTTGCCCGAGGTTCAGGGCGGTTGTCGACATCGGTACCACTGTGGCGCAGAAACTGGAAACGGTCGTGGTCATCTATATTTCCTTTGGCATACTAGGCGTTTATCCTACGCAGATCCCAAGCCGCGTGGCATCGATAGCGTAAGGCCTCCTCGCACGCCGAGCACCAGGGGATTCCTGAGTTTCTTGCAAACCAAGGAGATCCGCGTCCGTATGATCAATATGCCGATGGAGTGAACCGACAGGCCCCGGCGCGCCCTTTACGGCTGAGAACACCATGCCCGATCCGAACCTTACAACCCAACTGCAGGTCTCCGACGCGATCGCTCGGACCCGACGCCTCGCCCGCCAAGCCTCGCGCCGACGCTTCGCACGCGACCTGCTCGGTCTGATCGGCCCGGCCATGACGATGGCTTTAGCCGGGTCGCTGGTAGGAATTCTGGCCGACCGTCTCATCGGGCCGGGCATCGACTGGTGGCTCATCGCCGCTCCCGCTGCGGGCATCGCCATCGCGACCTCGATCGCCATCGCGTTGTACCGGCGCAGCGGCGATCTGGAGGCCGCCTCCGAAATCGACAGGACCATGGCCCTTGAGGACCGTCTCAGTTCCGCGCTCGCGCTCGCCGACCGCAACCCGGACGACCCCTTCGTGCAGATGGCCATCACCGATGCCGAGCACCTCGCCGCCCGGGTCCGGGCCCGTCAGGCCATCGAGGTCAAACTCGGCAGAAGTTGGATCGCCTGGCCGATCATCGCCGCGGCTTCGATCGCCCTGGGTATGACCATGCAGCCCCTGCACCTGCTGCAGAGTGAAGAACAGCAGATTGCCGAAGCCGAGCGCGAGCAGCGCATCCAGGACGCGGTCAACCGGATCAACCAGATCACCGAGCAACTCGACCAACCAGAGGCCGAGGACGAGAACACCGACCCCGAGGCGGACTCCGAACAAACGGACATCCTGTCCCCCGAAGACCGCCAGCGCATCGAAGAACTGCAGGAGCAGGTCGAGTCGGGAGAGATCACCCCCGAACAGGCCGAGGCCGAGATCGCGCAGATGCTCGACGAGGCCGCCAGCGAGCGCGAACAGCGCGCCGCCGACGAACGCGCGAAGGAAGAGGCACTGCAAAACCTGCTCAAGGACCTGTCCTCCGAGTCCGCGTCCTCATCAGATTCACCCAACGAATCCCCGAGTGCCACCCGGCAACTCCGCGACGCGCTCCGCTCCGGCGACCTCGAGCGCGCCGCCGATGCCCTCGATGACCTGCAGCGCGAAGCCGAGCAAGCCGACCAGCAGCGTCGAGAAGACATCGCTCGCGAGATCGAAGAACTCGCTGAGGAACTGAAGGAACTCGCTGATCGCGAAGCCGAGCAACGCGAACAGGACAAAGCCGAACAAAGCGACGAACTGAACCGTCGCGGCCTCAGCAACGAACAGGCCGAACAACTCACCGAGCAAACCGAACCCCGCTCGCGCGAGGACATCGCGCGCGACCTCGAAGACCAGGGCATGGACCCCGAGCAAGCCCAGGACCTTTCGCGCACCATCGAAGAGCAGCAGCGCCAGAACCGCGCCTCCGAGAGCGCCGAGCAAACCGCCGAACAACTCTCCGAAGCGATGCGCCGCTCCGCCGAGCAAACCCGCGAACCCGGTGAGGACCGTGAGGCTGGTGATCCCCAGGATCCGTCCGACTCCGCACAGGACGAAAACAACACCCAATCCGAATCCTCAGACCCTTCCCAACAGAACCAGCCCGGCGAATCGCCACAGGGCGGCGAGGATCAATCCGGCTCCGAAGGCAGCCAGCAGAACTCCCAATCCGGAGAAGCACAGGATCGCCAAAGCGCCGAGCAGAACGGTGAGCAGGATGCTCAGCAATCCGGCGAGGGCTCCCAGCAGCAATCGGGTGAGCAGTCCGGCGAACAGTCCAGCGATCAGCAGAGCGGCGAGGCTCAGCAGCAACCCGGAGCCGGTCCAAACTCAGAAACCGCCCCGGCACAGAGTTCAGAACCCGGACAAAAGGGCGAAGGCTCGCAAGGCGAAAGCGGGCAGAAGCCTGCCACCACCGAGCAAGGGCAAGAGGGCCAGCAGGAAGGCGCGAGCGAAGGCGGCAACCCGACCAGCCAACCGCAGGAAGGCGCTTCCGGCAGCAACAATGAGTCCCAGGCCGACGCCAACAACGCCGAGGGCACCGGAGGAAGCAGCGACCGTTCAGGCGAACAACCCGGCGGACAACAGTCCGAGGGCCAGGGCTCATCCTCCAGCGAGTCCCAGACCGGATCCCCTTCCTCCAACCCAAGCGCCCAGCCCGGCGAGAATCAGCCCGGCGGGCAGACCTCCGATGCACCGTCCGATTCGCAAGCCGGCCAGGGCACCGGTGGAGATTCGCAGTCGCAGAGCGAGAACTCCCCCGGTAGCTCGTCGTCCTCGTCCGGTGCCGGGACCGGGTCTGACACCAAATCACCTTCGTCCGCCGCCGACACCCTTCGCGAATTGCAACGCCAACGCCAGAAACGCGAGTTCGACGAGAGCGCGGCCGAACGCCTCCGCGAATCGCAGCGCAACCTGCTCCAAGACGACGCTACCGCTCAGGAACTCGACCGCCTGCGTCGCCAAGCCGGGCGCGACCAGCGCGAAGGCCTCGGCCGCCCATCGACCGATCGACCCGTTGAAACCATTGACGCCCGCCGAGGCGGCGACCTCGACGGCAACGAAATCGTCAAAGGCGAGCGCCAGAACGATGACCAGAACCCCATCACGATCGAAGCACCACGCAAGTCCCCGGGCCAACTCGAACAAGACCTGATCCGTCGTCGCGAACAACTCCAACGCGACCTCGAAGAAAACCGTATCTCGCCCCGCTACTGGGAATCCATCAGCCGCTACTTCGACAAGAGCATCGAACGCCAACGCCGACTGCGTGAATCCGGGGGAGAAGCCGAAGGCGGATCCGATTCGGGCTCCGAATCCTCCGGGACCGGTTCAGATTCCTCCAGTGGCGGATCGTCGGAAGACTGATCCCGGCCCGCGAACCCCTAGACTGTGTCTGCCGTGGATATCACCTTCGACAACCCGGCCTGGCTCTGGCTCGCCCTGCTCGGGCTGCCGATGGCGTTCCTCGCGATCCGCGACTTCCGCGCCGCGATGAGTTCCTACCGCGCCTGGTCCGCGGCGATCGCTCGCGCGGTCCTGATCGCGCTCATCGCCACCATCCTCGCCGGCGCATCCTCGGTGAGAGAAACCAGCCGCCTCGCGGTCGTCGCCGTCATCGACATCTCCGACTCCATGCGCCTGCTCGCCGACCAGTACTCCGACTTCGGCACTGACAGAACCGGCGATCCCCGCTCCTATCGCGACGCGGTCCTCGATTTCCTTGTCCAGAACGCCGAAGGACGAACCCCGGAAGACCTCCTGGGAGTCGTCGTCTACGCCGGCAGCACCATGGCCGTCACCATTCCTTCCGCATCCGATTCGAGCGACTACGAAATCGAGTACACGCTCACCGACGGCTCCAACATCGAGACCGCCCTGCGCTTCGCCCAGCGCTTGTTCCCGCCCGACGCCGCCCGACGCATCGTCCTCATCAGCGACGGCGTCGAAACCGGCGGCGATGCCCTTACCGCCGCCAACGAACTCGCCTCCTCACCAACCCCCATCCGCATCGATGTCGCCCCGGTCACCTATCGCGTTCGCTCCGAGGTGATGGTCGAAGCCATCGACGCCCCGCCCCGAGCCGCGGCCGGCGCAACCGTGCCCGTGCGCGTCGTCCTGAGCGCCACCCAACCCACCACCGGCACCATCAACCTCCGCTACAACGGCGACCTGCTCGACCTCGCACCCGGACAGGAGTCCAACGCACGACGCGTCTCGCTCAACGAGGGGCGAAACATCATCATCCTGCAGGCCCCGCTCTCCCAAACCGATGTCCTGCACCGGCTGGAAGTGTCCTTCACCCCGGACGAAGAAAACCAGGACCGCATCCTCCAGAACAACCGCGCCGAGACCGTCGTCGCCACCAACAACCGAGGCACCGTGCTGATCGTCGACGGACGCATCGACCGCGATGCCGCTCCCAACCCGCTCGCCAGAACGCTCGAAGACGCAGAGATCCCTTATCGCAGGGTTTCCACGCGCGAACTCGGACGCTCCCTCGACGAACTCAACGCCTACGACCTGATCATCCTGCAGGATGTCGGGGCCGGAGATATCCCCCGTCGCACCCACGGCCTGCTCGCCGACTATGTCAACCTCATGGGCGGCGGGCTCGTGATGGTGGGGGGCTACAACAGTTTCGGCGCAGGCGGCTGGAAAGGCTCCGACCTCGAACCCGTGCTCCCGGTCGAACTCGACCTGCCCGACGAGATCGTCACCGCCCAGGCCGCCGTCTGCTTCATCATCGACTCGTCCGGCTCCATGAACGCGACGGTGAACATGGGCACCCGCACGCAGCAGGAAATCGCCAACGAGGGTGCGGCCTACGCCATCCTGTCGCTCGATGAAACCGACCTCGTCGAGGTCATCGAGTTCGACACAAACCCGCGCGTGGTCGTCCC
>JBICHT010000046.1:0-7284 GCA_043101125.1 Phycisphaerales bacterium JB050
GCCCAAGGCGGCGACATGCGCCAGCGCATGCGCGTGCAGGGCAATGACGAGCTGGCCGAGATTGCGGCTGATTTCAACGCCATGGTTGACCATATCAACGATGCCCAGCAGTCGCTGGCCCAGGCCGGTGAGCGCGCCGAGGCGGCGAACCGGGCGAAGAGTCTGTTCCTGGCCAACATGAGCCACGAGATCCGCACGCCGCTCACCGCCATCCTCGGGTTCACCGACCTCCTGCGCGACGGCAACGACGAAACCGTCCCCCCCGCCCAGCGCGCGGACGCCATCGACACGATCCACAACGCCGGCAACCACCTGCTCACGGTCATCAACGACATCCTCGATATCTCGAAAATCGAGTCCGAAAAAATGACCGTCGAGTCCATCGAGACCCCCATCGTCTCCATCCTCCTCGAAGTCGAGAACCTGCTCACCCCCCGTGCGCAGGGCAAGGGCGTCACCTACTCGACCACACTCGACACCCCGATCCCGGATCGCATCATGTGCGACCCCACACGGTTCCGACAGATCCTCATGAACCTCGCCGGCAACGCGCTCAAGTTCACCGAGCACGGCACGATCTCCATCAGCGCAGCGCAAAGACCCCACCCGGACGGTCCGAGACTCACCATCGATATCCGTGACACGGGCAGCGGCATCGACATCGACATCGAACAGAACGAAGCCCTCTTCCAACCCTTCGCACAAGCCAACGAAACCGTCACCAGACGCTACGGCGGCACCGGACTCGGCCTCACCATCAGCAGACGCCTCGCCGAACTCATGGGAGGATCCGTCCGACTCACCGATACCCAACCCGGCAAGGGCTCCTGCTTCCGCATCGACCTCCCGCTCAAACCTGTGCCGGGAGCCAAACTACTCCATACCCTCCAGGAAGCCGCCACGAACTCCGGCGAAGCGCAGCACGACATCGCACAACAACCGCTCCACGGCAAGGTGCTGCTCGCCGAAGACGGCATCGACAACCAACGCCTCATCGCCTTCCACCTCCGCAAAGCCGGAGCCAAAGTCGATATCGCCGAGAACGGACGCATCGCCCTCGATCTGATCGAGACCGCCCACGCCACACATTCGCCCTACGACCTGCTCATCACCGATATGCAGATGCCCGAGATGGACGGGTACACACTCACCGCCGAACTCCGTGCACGCGCCTACACCCTCCCCATCATCGCGCTCACCGCACACGCGATGCCCGAGGATCGCCAGAAGTGCAAAGACGCCGGCTGCGACGACTACGCCACCAAGCCCATCGACAAAGCCCTGCTGGTCAAAACCGCCGAACACTGGCTGAACCAGGCGATGAAAAAACACACCGCCGCGGCATAACGCCAACCACACCGAGCCTTACCCGGGAATATCACGCCCGTGCGGATCCAACCGCGCCCCGCTCGGCGGCTCCGTCGGCAGGTGCTCAAGCATCTCCGCCGTCGCGTGCACATGGTCCGGCAGCAACCCCGCCTCATCCACCAGATACCGCTCCCACAAACGGTGCCGGCGCACAAGCCGCTCCGCCTCCGCACGCCCACGCTCGGTCAACCCCACGGTCTCCCCCCGTCGCTCGATCTCACCCGCCCGCGCCGACCGTCGAACGGCCTTCAACACCCGACGACCCGGCAGCGTCTCGCGCACACGCTCAACCGCCAAACCCGCACCCCCATCCCCCGCAGATTCCTCCGCCCGGTACAGCAACCCCAGCACATCCTCGCGCGCGATCGACACCGCCAGCCGCCCCCGCCTGACCCGCTTGGCAACCACACCATGACGAGGCGAACCCACAATCGCCACCACCAGCAGCACACCCGCCGTCGCCGCGATCGCACCCGCCGGGTTCACTTGGTCCTTCCCAAACATCGCCGGCACACCCGCCGCGAGCAGATACCCCAGCACCCCGCTCAGCACCGCGATCACAACGCTCCACGCCACCTGCACCGAGAGCCGGTCCGTCAACAACCGCGCCGTCGCCGCGGGGCATATCAGCATCGCGATCACCAGAATCGAACCTACCGCCTCAAAGCTCGCGACCGTCGCGACCGCCACCAACACCATCAGCAGATAATGCAGCAGCGTAGCGTGAAAACCTTGCGCCGTCGCGAGCGCGGGATCAAACGCCGCGATCCGCAACTCCTTGAACAAACCAACCACGAACACAATCGCAACCACCGCCGCACCCACCAGCACCCACACCTGACGCGGCATCGCCCGAACCGTCTCCCAATCAAACACTCCCGCCAGCGTCTCCGGAGCCCCCCGCCACACCAGCGTCGTCATTTCCCCGTTCAACACGCAATCCGCATCCAGGTCCACCCTACGCTGCGGCCCGACCTCAACCAGCAACACCCCGAGCGCAAACAACACACTGAACACCACCCCCATCGCCGCCCCGGACTCCACCCGCCCAAGTTCCTTGACCACCTCCACCAACACCACCGTCACCAGACCCGCCGCCGCCGCCCCGACAAACATCGCCAGCGGATCACGCGACGCCGTGACCATGAACGCGATCACCAGCCCCGGCAGCACCGCGTGACTGATCGCATCCCCCATCAGACTCAGCCGACGCAACACCAGAAAGTTGCCCAGCACCCCGCACGCCACCGCCGCCAACACCCCCGCGAGCATCGGGAACAGATCCAGCGACGGCACAAACTCGAGAAACGACAGCGTCATAGCGCCACCCCCGCGGATGCCCCGACATCGTGACCGCGAGCCGCGAGTTTCTGCTCGAGTTCCGCAACCAGCCGCTCAGACAACACATGCTCCACCTGGTCCACCGACCAGTCCACATGGCTCGGCGCAATGTCCGCGTAACTGGTCAGGTATTCCTCCCACAACGCATGGTTCCGACTCACCCTACGCCCACGCTCCGCCCCACGCTCCGTGAGCACCAGCCCGCCCGCACCAGACCGCTTCACATACCCCGTCCACATCAGCCAGCGCACCACCGCGCGCCGCGCCAAAGCCGACCAGCCGATCAACTCCGCGAGCTGGTGCACCTCATCCGCCATGAGTTCGCGCACACCACGATCGTGCGCCGCCTCCAGCATGTGATCGCCCGCAATCAGCATCCGCAACTTCCCGCGACGGAACGCCCCCGCCAGCACCCCACGCCTCGGCGCGCACAGCATGCTCACCAGAAACACCGTCCCCGCCGCCAACACAATCACCGGACCCGCCGGCGTCCGATGCACCATCGCCGACACCGCCGTGCCGACATACCCGCTCATCGCACCGATCAGCCCCGACAGCAGCACCAGCAACCACAGCCGATCCGTCCAGAACCGCGCCGACACCGCCGGGATGATCACCAGCGCCACCACCATCACCAAACCCACCGCCTGAATCCCCGCGACCGTCACCACCACGATCAACGCCATCATCAGCCCGTCGATTAACCCGACCGGCCAGCCGTCCACCCGCGCAAACGGCTCATTGAAGCACACCAGCGCAAACTCCTTGAGCAGCAGCACCGTCGCCAGCACACTCCCGAGCGCGATCGCCCCCATCATCATCGCTTCGTGCGGACGCATCGTCGCCGCCTGACCGAAGATCAAACCGTTCAACCCGCCCGCCCCGCCCGGATGATTCGTCTGGATGTAACTCAGCACCACCACACCCATCCCGAAGAACACGCCCAGCACCACCCCGATCGCCGCGTCCTCACGCAGACGAGTCCACCGCAAAAGCGCGTGCACGCTCACCACACCCAGCACACCCGTCAGCGTCGCCCCAACAAGCAGCACTCCAGGCGATCGACCGCTCAACCCGAACACCGGAGCCGCCAGAAACGCAATCCCGATCCCCGGCAGCGTCGAGTGACCCAACGCATCGGTCATCAGCGAACGCTTCCGCAACAGCGCAAACACCCCCACCAGCCCCGCCGCGAAGCCGAGCAGCATCGTCCCCGCCATCACCACCGCGGTGTTGAACCCAGCACGAAAAGTCAGAATCTCCAGCAGCTCGCCCACGCCTCAGTGCCTCCCGGACGCGGCACGCGCCACCGCTTCCGCCGCCTCCGACAACAGCGTCAACTTGCCGCCATAAGTCCGGTGCAGGTTCTCCGTCGTGAACACCTCCTCCACCGGCCCCGCCGCCACGATCCGCATGTTCAGCAGGATCATCTCATCAAAGTAGTCCGCCACCGTCTGCAGATCGTGATGCACCACGACCACCGTCTTCCCCTGCGTCTTCAATTCACGCAGCACCTCCACGATCGCCCGCTCCGTCGCGGCATCAACCCCCGCGAACGGCTCGTCCATGAAGTACAGCTCCGCCTCCTGCGCAAGCGCCCGCGCCAAAAACACCCGCTGCTGCTGCCCGCCAGACAACTGGCTGATCTGCCGCTTCGCGTACTCGCTCATCCCCACCCGATCCAGGCACTCCATCGCCGCCCGCTTGTGCGACTTCGTCACCGGTCGCAACCAACCGATCCGCCGATACCTCCCCATGCATACCACCTCCAGCGCCGACACCGGAAAATCCCAATCAACACTCTCCCGCTGCGGCACATACCCCACCCGCGAACGCACACGCCGGTACTCCTCACCCCAAAACTCCACCTGACCCGCCGCACGCGGCACCAACCCCAGACACGCCTTGATCAGCGTGCTCTTGCCCGCCCCGTTCGGCCCCACGATCGCGATCAACCGATTCGCCGGCGCGTCATAGTCCACATCCCACAACACCGGCTTCCGCTGATACGCCACCGTCATCGCGTGAACCGAGAGCGGACTATCCGGCGAGTGCTCCGGCAACGCACCAAGACCACCACCCACCTGGGGTGCCCCCGCTGCTCGCAACCCACCGCTTTCTCGACCGCTCACTCCGCCCCCCCGACGAGCAGCCGCCCGTTCAAACCACCCTCCGGCGCCTCACCGCCCAACGCCCGCGCGATCGTCGTCACATTGTGATCGATCATCCCGATGTAGGTCCCTTCGTAAGCCCCCGCTTCACCCATCGCATCGCTAAACAACTCCCCCCCCACCAGAACCGTATGCCCCCGCGCCGCCGCACCGTCGATCAGCGACCGCACATTCCGCTCCGACACCGTCGATTCCACGAACACCGCGCCGATCTCACGCTCCACCAGCAGCGACACCAACCGCTCGATGTCGCGCATCCCCGCCTCCGACTCGGTCGAGATCCCCTGGATCCCCACCACCTCGAAGCCGTACCGCCTCCCGAAATACCCGAACGCATCGTGCGCCGTCACCAGCACACGCTGACCCTCCGGCACGCTCGACAGCACCCGCTCCGCGTACGCATCCAGTTCATCCAACTTCGCCGCATACGCCGCGGCGTTCGCCTCGTACACAGCCTTCCCCTCCGGATCCAACTCCACCAGCGCATCCCGGATCACCCCCACCGTCTGCGCCCACGCCGAAGGATCCATCCACACATGCGGGTCGTGCCCCGCATCCGTGCCCGCCACCGTCAGGATCAGCGACGGATCAATCCCCTCCGCCACCGCCACCACCACCTGACTCCCATCGCCCTTCTCGAGCGCCTCGGTCATCCGCCCCTCAAGGTGCAGACCGTTATAGAACACCGCGTCCGCCCCGAGCACCTTCGCCAGGTCCGATCGTGTCGCCCGGTACAGGTGCGGGTCCACACCCTCACCGATCAACACCGACACCTCCGCCCGCTCGCCAGCCACCTCGCGAACCACATCACCGATCATCCCGACCGTCGCCACGACCTTCAGGCGCTTCCCACCCGCGTCCTCACCCCGCTCCGCCAGTCCCGAACACGCAGACAGCCCTATCACGCCCAGCACGACCGCCGCAAGCACCATCCATCGCATCATCCGGCAGACCATCCGTATCCTTCCACGATCATTCGAATCGTATTATTTGTAGCATCGGTTACATTTCCAGCCGGATAGTAGCACTCGCTACAAATTCGGTCAACCTCCAGACTCAACCCCCCCCGCCATCCGCGATCGCCCGCAGCCGCTCCAGCGTCGGCCCGCTCACATGATGCTCGATCCCCTCCGCATCCACCGCCGCCACCTCGGGCTCCACACCGATCGCCAGCAGAAACCGGTACACCACATCGTGCCGGTCGCGACAGTCCCGCGCCAACTTCAGCCCCTTCGAAGTCAATTCGATCGGTCTATACGGCTCCGTCCGCACATACCCGTCCCGCTCCAGACGCTGCACCGTACGAATCACCGTCACATGCGTCACCCCGAACCGCTCCGACAAGTCCGTCACGCGACACGCACCCGTGGCCTCGATCACATCCGCGATCGCCTCCACATAGTCCTCCGCCTTCTCCGTCGCGTGATCCCGGCGCGTCCGCTCGTGCGCCGTGGCATCGTTCTGGTTCATCGCAATCCTCCCGATTCAACGCGCAGATTGTAGCACCAGCCACATCCCACCACCCCGACGCGCACAACATCCCCAGCAGCCCCCCGAGGACACGCATCCGAATCACAGCGAACTCCTACTTGGCTTTCGGCTCCGCCCGCTCCACCAACACGCCGTACTTCGGCGCCTCCCCAACCGGCTGGTCCTGATACTCCAGGTGCCCCCAATACCCCCACCGCCCCCAGTTGCCGATCGAACTGAACGCGCAGAACTCACCGCCACCCATGGCATCCCACGCATCAAACAGCCGCTCGTAGCAATCCACCATCATCGGGTGCGTCTGCGCCTCGCGCATCGCGTCGTAATACGGCAGATCGGTCTTCCCCCACGCCGAAAAATGCTGCCCGCCCTCGTACGCCACCAGCCGAATCTTCCGACCCGTGCGCACGCTCCACTGCTCCGCGAGATCCGCGTGCCGACGCAACAACGAAATGCCCCGCTCTTCCAGTTCCTTCCGCGCACTCCGCAGCAAGTCCTCGGCCGTCATCCCCGCCCCGAACGAACGCGCATCCTCGTCGCGAAAATTGAAGTACGCCGCGCACGAGACCGCATCGAACTCCCCATCCAACCGCTCGCACATGACCTCGGCCACCCGCGGGTTGTAGTGCTGCCCGGCCACCACCCGCACCACCCGCTCCGGCTCATCCGCGAACACCTCACGCCATATCCGGAACACCCGACGCGCCTCCTCGGCCGTCGCCTCCGGGTGCTGCAAACCCTCACGCTCCGCGATCGCTTGAACATGCCGGTGCGACGGGAACATCCGGTTCCACACCTCGTTCGAATACTCCACATACACCGTCGCGTCCGCGTGCACCGTGCGCTTCACCAGTTCCGCAAACCCGCGCACATACTCCTCATCCGCGCGATGCGGCATACAGAACCACGGGTCCGC
>JBICHT010000047.1:0-5185 GCA_043101125.1 Phycisphaerales bacterium JB050
GTCGTCACCTCGCGTGGGGTGGATGTGGCATCGGGACTTGAGGTCGAGATACAGGCGACGGTCGCTCGGACCGGTTTGCCCATCGTGATCACGGAGATGACCATTCGGTGAGCCAAAGCCCGAACAAAGCAACATCGTCCCGAAACGGGTCGTCGAAGTCTGCCTCCCGAGCGCGCCGGGTGCTGGTCGCCCAGCGTGCTGGCAGTGGTTGGCATCTTCTCGTCGCGGAGGCCGCGAGCCCGGACGGTCGCAAGGCTAGGGTGCTGGAGACAGCGTCAGGCGGGAGCGATCCGTCCTCGGTCGTGAAGGATTTGACGGAGAAGCACCGTCCGGATGCCACGATCGGGGTGCTGACCTCGGGCGAGGCGATCTGTCGCGTCGTCGAAGTTCCGGAAGGGCATGATTCGGAACTCAGCGAGGCGGCCGGCCTGCTGGCCGAAGCGGAACTGCCACCATCTATAGAGCCCTATCGCAAGGCTGGTGGGATCGTCCCTCTGACCGCCGCTCCGGGGTTTCGCTCGGCGATGCTGGTCGGTTGGCCGGATCGTGCGACGGTGGTGGACCAATCGGTTCCCTGGGTCTCGTGGTGCAGCGAGATCGTGGGTCTTGCCGAATTGCTGCTGCTCGCTCGGGTGGGTGGGGCAACCGGACCCCGCGTGGTCGGGAGTTTGGACCGGGAGAACGGTTGCATCGGTGTCGTCGCCTCGGGTGTGGACGGGCACGCGCTGCGGACCGTGCTCGAGGACGCATCGGAGCCGGAGGCCTTTGCGGCCGCGGCGGATCGCTGCCTGCAGGGTGCGGGTCAGAAGGTGAACGCCTCTTCGGTTCCGGTGGCGCACAGCAGCCGCTCGCTGCTGATCGAGCCGGATGTCCGCTCGGCGATCGCCTCGGCGGTTTCGGGTGTACGCGACGATGACTCGTGGTTCGCGTCGTATGGCGCGGCCCTGGGCGTTGCCTGTGCGGCGCTGCGTTCCAATTCAGCCTCTTCGGCGCTCTTTGATCTGCGAACGACCCCGCCCGCGCTGAAGCGATCGCTCGCCGAGCGGTCGCTGGTGGCGTTGCGTAGTCCGGCGGTGGCCGGCGGCGTCATCGCGGCGGCGCTGCTGATCGCGTTGCTGGTCCCGCTCGGCGTGTCCTACGCACGACTGGCGATTCTCGACGCTCGCATCGCTGAAGCCGAGGAAGCACTGGCGAATACCGAAGCCGTGGACGACACCGATTCGGATGAGGCGGCCATGAGTTTCCGCCAGCGTGTCGCGATGTATCGGGAGTTGGATCGTCAGCGCTGGCCGATGACGAAATTGCTCGCGGACATCTCCGCGGCCCTGCCGGTGCAGACCCCCAATGAACTGACGCTGGTGGATTCGATCAACATCAGCAATCCCTCTGGGTTCCGGGTCGAAGGCTACGCTGATTCGCTCTCGCTGGTCACTATTGTTGGCAGCGAACTCTCGTCCTCTCCGATCTTCTCTGAAGCAGGTCTGAAAGAGTACGCGCAGATCGAAGGCGGAAGCGGAGCGTACGAGTTCAGCGCCAGCGGCAAGATCGTGAGTGCCTTCCACGCCGATGGCGCGTTCTTCGATTACGCCGAGACGAATGTGGCCGAGCGCATCTACGAGAATGACGACACCGAAGTGTGGCGCCCGGGGTCAGCGGTGATCACGGCGGTCACGCGTCCGGATTCAGCATCTGGTCGGGCCTCGAGTCGTTCGCGGAGCTCTTCCGCGTTGGCGAGCCGTCCCAGCAGTCGCACACCGAGTCGAACCGCTTCCGGGTCCGGTTCGGACGAAGGGGCATCAACCGAAGTGGCCTCGGCGGGCGGGACTGAATCGAGCGGGGCTCGGACCGATCGTCGCGAGATGTTCCAGGGCGGCAGTCGGACGGGTGGCGAGGAAGAGGTCAAGCCGATTCCAGATCCGCTGACCGATGAAGAGATCGCGGGGTTCAATCAACTCCAGGCGATGAAGGAAAGCGTCGCGAGGCGCACGGCCGCACGCCAGCAGGGCGTGAGCGAAGAGGACAAGCGTCGGTTGGAAGAGGAATCAGACAAACTGCGGGCTCGCGCTCGTGAAGCGCAGCAGGAGGGTGGATGATGTCTCTCCAAGAACGGATGGCAGCGATGCCTCGCGTGGTGGTGTGGTTGATACTGGCCGCGATCGGATTGGGGTTTTTCTTCCTGATCGTCGATCCTGCGCTGAGCGCGATCGATCGGAACGGAGGAGCGGCTGCGGCCAAGACCGATCGCCTCATTGAATTGAAGGGCCAGCTCGCGGCTCGGGAAGACGACCTGCGCAGCATCGCGCAGGGCAAACGCCGTCACGGACCGATCGCACCGCTACAACTGGTCAGTGACGCGCACCGGCGGGCCGAGGTTGAGATCGCCGAAGTGACGCTGGATCTTGAATCGATTGAGTCGACGAATCTCGGGAAGTCTGAGTCCGGTTTCGACGCGCAGAGCGAGGATTTCGAACGAGCGTTCGCGTTGAACCCGAATCAGGAACTGGTGCGTCTGCGGTATTCCTTCAGTTTTACCGCGACGCCGGAAGATGCGGTTGAAGCGCTGCGTCGGTTTGAATCATCGCCAGCGTTTCACGCGGTGTCGGCGGTGAACCTCCGCCTCGCCGGTCAGAACGAACGCCGGTTGACCGCGCGGTTCGAGCTTGAGATCTGGGCGATCGCCGGTCGAGGAGGGGTGTGATGAACGAGCGGCAAGTGGATTATCGCGCTCTCGCGACCTCGGTTGGCCTGCTCGGCTGGCTCGCGGTGGGGATGCTCATCGTCGCGTTTTACATCGGTGTGCAATCGGCGATCCCGATGGTGTCGGACTTCTTCGAGACGGTCGATGCGAGCGGCGTCGTCGAGGAGAGCGCGGACGCCGCGAGGAATATCGATTTGTTTGAGCAGGCTTCGTTGAGGGACACGGACCGTTTCATCGGTCGGTCGGCGTTCTTCGTGCCGCCGGCTCCGATCCCGCCACCCCCGCCGGCGCCGCCGGTACGAGAGCCGGAAGTGAAGCCGGAGCCAACGGAACCTGTGGCTCCGCCCCCGCCGCGCAGTTACGCCGGCCCGAAGATCGCCTATGTCTGGGACGATCGGGTCATCTTTGAAAACGACATGACGCTGACCGTCGGTGGCGAGGGTCAGAGCGGTGTCGAGGTGCTCTCGACCGACCTGCCGTGGGCCGTGAAGGTCCGCTGGCGCGGCGTCGAGTTCGATGTGCAGCTGTTTGAACGAACCACCCAGGATTTCCTGGTGCAACCGGAAGACGACCAAGACCAGACCGGTGACCGGTCGGGAGACCTCTGAATGACGCTGATACGAAACATGTTCGCCTTGCCGGTCCTGTCCACATCCCTGCTGCTGAGCGTGGCGGGTCTGACGACGACGGTCCACGCGCAGGATGCCGGTGAACCTGAGGCGCAGGAACAGCCCGCGGAGCCGGTCGAGACCGGTCCCAACGGTCGTCGGATGACCAACGGCAAGACGACGACGCTGGCGTTCGACAATGTGCCGGTCAGTCGCCTGATCCCGTTCATCGTGGAGTCGACGGGCAAGGTCGTGCTGCCGCGACCGGAGATCCTGACGCGCCGCGTGACGGTGATCTCGGACAAGCCGCTGCCCCAGAATGTTGCGCTGGACTATGTGTTTCTCGCGCTGCAGCAGGACGGCGTGGGCATCGTGGAGACCGAGGACCTGATTATCCTGCGTCTGATCGAAGAGATTGATCGACAGGATGTGCCGGTGATCGGTCCGGACGAATCGGTGCTCGGGCGGACCGACCTGGGCTCGATCGCCGAAAAGGTGTATCAACTTCAGCACTCCAGCGCGGAGAATCTGGAGGATGTGCTGACCGATGATCAGGCGTTGCCGGACTATGCGCGCATCGCTTTCGATCCGGATTCCAACTCGGTGGTGGTCCGCGGCAACATCGCGCTGCTGCAGCGGATGGAGCGTCTGATCAGTGCGCTGGATCGCCCCGCGACCGCGAACCTGGTGTCGGCGACCTTCCGGCTCCGCTACGCCGATGCGACGCAGATCGCCGAGAACATCACGGAATTGTTCGTTGACGATGAGCGGAGCGAAGAGGATATTGCTCGGCAGTTCTTTAACCGTGGACGCGGTCGGGGGAACGAAGAGGAAAACCAGAGTGCCTCGACTTCTGAGAACTTGCGTGTGACAGTGAATGTCACCCAGAACTCGGTCGCGGTGCTCGGCGAAGAGTCCGTGATCAATCAGATCCGCGCGCAGATCGAGAACGAGTGGGATCTGCCGATCCGCCCCGATGATGTGATCCCCAAGACCTACGACCTCAAGCACTCGGACCCGGTCAAGGTCGCCGATCTGCTGACCGAACTCTTCGGTTCCGGGAGCGGTTCCACCGCGTCCACGGCCGGGAACGGTCGGAACACCAGCACCGCGCCGTCCTCGGGTCAGGGTGTGGGGCGTCTGGCCGGTCAGTTCAGTTTCGTGGCGATTCCCGAGGGTGGCCGGATCATGGTGATCGCCAAGAGCCCGGACAACCTCGCGGCGATCGACGAGATCATCGCGAGCATCGATCAGCCGGTCGATGCGGGTCTGCCGGAAATCATCGAGCTCAAGCACGCCAACGCGGAAGAACTCGCCGAGCAGTTGAACACGCTGCTGGCGGAAGAAAACACGATCGCGCAGTTGCCGCGTCAGGAATCGGGGCTGTCTACGACCGGCGCGAGTTCAAGCCCGTTCGCCTCGGACGACGGTGACGACACATCGAACAGCACGCAGGATCAGACGAACCTTGTGACCTTCTGGTGGCAGCGTGCGCAGCCGCCGACGGATGTGCGCAGTTCGTCGAACCTGATCGGCCGGATCCGCATCGTACCGGTGTGGCGTCAGAACGCGGTGATGGTGCTTTCGCCGCCGGAGTACCGCTCCTCGATCGGCGAACTGATCGGTTCGCTCGACAAGCCGGGGCGGCAGGTGCTGATCTCGGCGGTGATCGCCGAGGTCTCGGTCAGCGATGACCTGTCGCTGGGGCTGCGTTGGGGATCGGGCAATATCTCGTCTTCCAACGGAGACAACGCGATCTCGGTGGGAACCAGCACCACGGGGACGCAGAACGACTTCCTGAGCGACCTGTTCGATACCTCGGTGCTCAGCGCCTCGGCGGATCTGAACATGGTGTTCCAGGCGCTGCAGCAGGACGGGG
>JBICHT010000048.1:0-10209 GCA_043101125.1 Phycisphaerales bacterium JB050
GCGGACCCGGCGGACCCGGCGGACCCGGCGGACCCGGCCGACCCGGTCGAGGATCCCGCCGACGAGACGGGCGGGGGCTGAGCCATGCCCCGGGGCGCCCAGGACGGCCCGATCCTGCGCGTCAAGGGCGTCCGCAAGAGCTTCGACGGACGCGACGTGCTCAACGGCATCGACCTGGAGGTCATGCCCGGCGAGACCATGGTCATCATGGGCGGCTCCGGCTCCGGCAAGTCCACCATGCTCCGCAACATGATCGGCTCGCTCATCCCCGAAGAGGGCTCCGTCGAACTCTTCGGCCAGAACATCTGCGGCCTGCCCGAAGACGACATGAACGCCGTCCGCAAAAAGTTCGGCATCCTCTTCCAGTCCGGCGCCCTCTTCAACAGCATGACCGTCGGCGAGAATGTCGCCCTCCCCCTCCAGGAACACACCGACCTCGACCCCGAGATCATCCGCATCCAGGTCGCCATCAAACTCGAACTCGTCGGCCTCCGCGAAGCCCGCGACCGGTACCCCAGCCAGATCTCCGGCGGCATGAAGAAACGCGCCGGCCTCGCCCGCGCCCTCGCCCTCGACCCCAAGATCCTCTTCTACGACGAACCCTCCGCCGGCCTCGACCCCGTCACCAGCGCGGAGATCGACCAACTCATCCTCGCCCTCACCAAGCAACTCGGCGTCACCAGCGTCGTCGTCACCCACGAGATGGACTCGGCCTTCACCATCGCCGACCGCATGGCCATGTTCGACAAGGGACGCATGCTCTGCGTGGAGAAGCGCGAGTACTTCGAGAACCTCCGCGACACCCCCAAAGACCAACTCAACACGCTCACCGAAGACCAGCGCCTCATCCGCCAGTTCCTCCGGGGCGACCCCGACGGCCCCCTCACCGAACGAAAATCCGGAGACGGCTACGAACAGGAACTCTTCGGCGAAGGATACGAACCCTCCGCCGGCGTGCCCTCCATCCAGACCACTCGAGCCAAAGTCGCCGCGGCACTCCAGGAAGACGACCAATGAGCAACAAACGCGCCAAACGAAACAACACCCTCGCCGGCCTCCTCGTCCTCTTCTCCGTGGGCGCCTTCGTCCTCATCGTCGTCATCCTCGGCGGCGGACTCGAAGCCTTCGGCAAGCGCGACTACACCATCCGCTTCCCCATCGAAACCGGTGCCGAAGGCATCGAGATCGGCTCGCGCGTCACCGTCGGTGGCGTCAATGTCGGCATGGTCAAGGGCCGCAAATTCGCCATGTCCGGCGAAACCATCGACGGCATCGATGTCACCATCGCCATCGACAAGACCATCCCCCTCCGCCAGGGAACCATCGCCTACCTCCAACTCCCCGTCCTCGGCGGCACCGGCTCCATCAACTTCTCCAAACTCGGCGACGGCACCCAACTCGCCGAATCCGACCTCATCGAAGGACGCATCGCCCCCCCGGGCATTCTCACCTCCACCGGCTTCGGCGAAGAACAGGCCGAAGCCCTCCGACGCATCATCGCCACCGCACAGGAAACCACCGAACGCATCAACGACATCACACGCAGATTCAGCGACGGCGTCGTCCCCGATGTCGAGACCATCGTCGGCTCCACCCGCGAGCACTACCCCACCTGGCTGGAACGCATCGACTCCATCACCGACAACGCCGACAAAACCGTCGCCAGAGGCCCGCAGATCAGCGAAGAACTCGAACTGCAGGTCGCCGAGTTCCGCTCCTTCATCCAGGAAACCCGCCCGCTCATCGATGAAAACCGCGATCGCATCAACAACGCCATCGCGAACTTCGAAGCCACCTCCACCAACACCCGCGAAATCACCGAGCAGGCCATGACCTTCATAGATCGCCTCAACGGCGAGATCAGCGACAAGGCCATCGCGATCCTCGAGAGCGGACGCGACGGCCTCGACGAAGCACGCTCCGCCATCACCAAGGCCGACTCCATCCTCGGCGAGCAGCGCCCCCAGATCCGCGCCTCCCTCGCCAACTTCCGCCTCGCCTCCGACCAACTCCGCGACACGCTCATCGAGGTCCGGCGCTCACCCTGGCGACTGCTCTACCGTCCCGACACCCGCGAACTCGAATACGAACTGCTCTACGACGCCGCCCGCGCCTACGCCGGAGCCGTCACCAACCTCCGCGGCGCCGCCGAATCGCTCGAAGCCATCTCCGCCTCCGAGTCCCCGGACCGCGACGATGTCCGCGCCCTCACCACCGAAATCGAACGCGCCTTCGAACGCTACCGTGAGGCCGAAGAGTTCTTCCTCCAGCAACTCATCGATGCACCGGGCGCCTCAGGCTGAGCCCGCAACCGCCACCAACGCCCCGACCAGCCGCCGGGCATCATCCTCGCTCGTCGTCGATCCCAGACTCACGCGCAAGCACCCGCCGCCCTCCAGTGTCCCCATCGCCCGGTGACAACGCGGCGAACAGTGCAGCCCCGCGCGCACCGCGATCCCGAACGACGCATCCAGCACCTCCGCCAGATCGCCCGCGTCCCAACCCGCAAGATTCATCGCGATCGTCGGCAAGGCATCAGCGAAGTCGCTCCCCCGCTCGTGTGCGTACACCGTGAGCGCATCGCCCAACCGCTCGCGCAGCGTCTCGAGCAGGACCCGAGCCAACTCCCGCGTGCGCCCGATCGCCTCCGGGTCATGCCCACCGACCGCCGCGCCAAGCCCCGCAATCGCCGGAAGATTCGCCGACCCCGACTCGAACGCCAGCGGCAGCACATCCGGCATCGCATCACCCTCCGAAGCCGTGCCCGTCCCCCCCTGGCGCACCGACACGATCCGGCGCACACCCTCCACCCACGCCCGCTTGCCGACCCACAGTCCGCCAATCCCCGTCGGCCCGCGCAGCCCCTTGTGCGAACCGAACGCCAACAGGTCCGCACCGAGTCCGCGTACATCCAACGGCATCGCCCCGACCGTTTGCGCCGCATCCACCATCAGCATCGCACCGGGCCACCGCTCGCGCAGCAGCGCACCGATCGCCTCGACCGGCTGGACCACCCCCGTCACATTGCTCGCGTGCAACACGCACACCAGGCGCGTCCGCTCGTCACACGCCGCGACCACCGCCTCCGGGTCCACACGCGTGCTCGCATCCACCGGCACTTCCACCATCCGCACCCGCCCCGCGCGCTCGAGCGCCGCGACCGTGCGCGTCACCGCGTTGTGCTCCACTCCCGACACCACCACCCCGGGAACCATTCCCCGCTCATCCCGCTCGCACGCGCTCACCGCGCCCACGATCGCCGTGTGGATCGAGTCCGTACACCCCGCCGTGAACACCACCCGCGCCGGATCGGCTTCCCCCAGCACCCCCGCCAGCGCCGCACGCGTCCGGTCGGCCACCGCTGCCGCCGCCCGCGACAGCCGGTGCCCGCCCCGCCCGGGGTTGCCCAACTCCACTGCCTCAGCCATCGCCCACGTGACACCGTCCGCCTTCGGCCAACTGGTCGCCGCGTGGTCCAGATAGATCAACTCGTCGCTGCCGTTCGTCACGCCGCCAGTCTAGCGCATACGCGCCGTCGAGAAGGCCCGCTCAGCGAACCTCATCCGGCAACTGCTCGTGCAACTGCTTCAGATCCTGCGCCTTGCTGGCCGGCATGATCAGCGTCGCTTCCTTCGTGTGCACCACGATCATGTCCTCGCAGCCCACCAGCGCCAGCGTGTGCCCGTCCTCGGCGTTCACCACGATGTTCTTCCGCCCGCGAAGCATCTCCGCACCGCCCGACACCCGATTCCCGTCGGCATCCGGCTCCAGCGTCTCGCCGTAACTCGGCCACGAACCGACATCCAGCCAGTCCAGGTCCGCCTCGATCGTGCACACCTTCACCGCCGACTTCTCCGAAGCCGTCCCCGCCGCCCGCTTCTGCTCGCGCGACGCCGGCTCCATGATCGCGTAGTCCACGCTGATCTTCGGCAGGTTCGGGTACACCTCGCCCAGCACCCGCTCGTAATCCTCGGTCCCCCACGCGTCGGCGATCTTCATCAGCCCCTCATGGCTCTCCGGCTTGTACCGGCGCAGACAGTCCATGATCGTCGAGGCCTTCCACACGAACATTCCCGAGTTCCACCCGAACGCCCCGGACTCCACATACGCCTGCGCCTTCTCCAAGGATGGCTTCTCGACAAACCGCTCGACAAAGGTCGCCCGATCATCGAACCCCGTGATCCCCGTCCCGCGCTCGACATACCCGAACCCCGTCGCCGGGTAAGTCGGCTTGATCGAGAAGGTCACCAGACGCGTCGGATCGTCCTCCACCAGCCGGTACGCCAGGTCCATCAACTCGCGGAACCGCTCCTCCGGCCGGATCAACTGGTCCGCCGTCAGCACCGCGAACACCGCGTCCGGGTCGATCTTTTGCAGCACCGCCGCCGCGAAACCGACCGCGTTCACCGTGTCCCGACCAACCGGCTCGCCCAGAATCTGATCGTCGCCGAACTCCGGCATCGTCGCGCGGATCTGCGGGCGGTACCCCTCGTTCGTGCAGATGTACCGACGGTCCGCCGGCACAATCCCCCCCAGCCGACCCGCCGCAACCTGCAACAGCGACCGGCGCTCGCCACCCGCTTCCTCCGGGTCGATGAACGGCACCAACTGCTTGGGCATGCTCTGCCGACTCATCGGCCACAGCCGCGTTCCCGTTCCCCCCGCCATGATCATCGCGTAACGCATCGATTCTTCACCCTCTCCACCGACGCCTCCAGCGCCGACTCTCCCTTATGAACCCAGCGCGAACGCCGCGGCCAGCACCGCTTCCGCTCCCGCATCGGCCGTTTCCGGATGCTGCTCCAGCACCCGCTCCACCTTGCGGACCGCTTCGGCCCGATTCTCACCAAGCCGCACCAGCGCCTCCACCGCCTGCGTGCCCGCCTCGCCAAGCAACTCGCCCTCGCGCACCGGCTTCGCCTCCGCGCTCGAACCCGGACGACCCGCCGCCGAACCGTCACTCATGTCCACCCCGATGTACTTGTCCGCCTTGCCGTGCAACTCCGCGACGATCGTCTCCGCCAGCCGCTTGCCGATCTCCGGCAACCCCTGCAGCCACTTCGTATCCCGTCGCGCAATCGCCCCCGCGATCGCCCCCACCGGCTCGGCCATCGCCTTCAGCGCCTTCCGCGCCCCCAGCCCCTTCACCGTGATGAACAACTGGAAAAACCGCTTGTCCGATTCACTCGCAAAACCCAGCAAACGCGGCGTCAGGTTCGCCCCCTGGCTCGACCCCTCGTACACCTCGATCGTGTGCAGCACCACCGCCCCGCCACGCTGGCTCGCCAGAGCCTCCGCCGCGAACGCCGGCACCATCACCTCATACGCCAGACCCGGTGCCCCCTCAGGGACGATCAGGCAGGCCGAACCCTCCAGCCGTTCCAGCGTTCCAGTGATGCGTGCGATCATGCCCCGAGGGTAGCAGAGTCGCCCGATCCGGTGTCGCCAGAACCGGCCTCCCCGCCTTCCACACCCTCCGCCACGCTCCACACCAGCCGCCCGTGCTCGTCAAAGTCCGCCTGCATGTGCGTGTCCGGCCAGCCCGTCGCCCGCTGGAACCGCGCCCGCAGGTCCGCCACGATCTCCGCTGGCCCCAACTCCGCCAGTTCCCCCTGCGTGTAGTCCACCGGCTCCAGGAAACGCACCTTCGAGTGGCTCCGCCGGAAAATCGACCCCCACGCCGTATCCGCCTGCGGCGTCCCGTCCACCACCGCCGGAATCACAAGTGCCCCAGTCTTCTTAATCAGCAGCCCCGCCCCGTCCTTGAACGGCAGCAGATGCCGCGGCGGCTTGGCGATGTGCCCCTCAATAAACACCCCCAACGCCCCACCCGCCTGCAAATGACGCATCGCTTCGCGCAGCGACGCCGAATCCCGCTTGGTCCGGTCCACGAAAATGATCTTCGCGTACCCCCACAGCGGCTCCAGCACCCGCGCCCGCATGTCCGCCGCCATCATCCAACGCGGCTCGAACCCGAGCGACGCCTGGATCAGCAGCGGATCAATCCCCGCCGTGTGGTTCGCAATCACAATCGCCGGACGCCCCCCGCCCAGCGGTCGCCCCGAAACATCGTTTTTCAGCCCCAAATCCGGGATGCTGTCCATTCCGTACGCCTCCAGCCGGTGCCACCACCGGGTGTACACCCGGATCAGCCACACCAGCCCCGCTGCTCCCAGCGCCGGACGACCACCCTCATCCTCCACCCAGCGCACCGCGTGACGCTTCAGCACCGCGATCCCAAGCAGCACCAATACCCACGCCACCGCCAGCACAACCAGCAGCACAAGAACGGCATTCGGAACCAGATTCGACGACATCACCTGTATGTTAGTAACTATTTACTTCCCGCGAAAGCCCATTCTCCCGGCTTTGCTTTACACTCTCGCCCCGTTTCCCGATTCCAGTGGAGCCATGCCCGTGAACCCCGCCAATACCGGTCCCGTTGTAGGAATCGACCTCGGAGGCACCAACCTCCAGGTCGGCGTCGTTGACGCGTCCGACCAGATCATCGGGCGCTCCAAAAAGAAAACCAAGGCCGAGAAGGGCCCCGACTTCGTCCTCAACCGCATCGCCGAAGCCGTCCACGAAGCCTGCGAAGAGGCCGACTGCACCCCCGCCGACCTCGCCGCCATCGGCATCGGCGCACCCGGCGCGATCGACTTCGCCACCGGAACCGTCCTCGAGGCCCCCAACCTCTGCTGGAACAACATCCCACTCGCCGCCGAACTCTCCTCCCGCTGCGCCAACGCCCCCGTCCTCGTCGACAACGATGTCAATGTCGCGATCTACGGCGAGAACCGCCTCGGCGCAGGATGCAACGCCGAGAATGTCCTCGGCGTGTGGTGCGGCACCGGCGTCGGAGGCGGACTCATCCTCAACGGACGCCTCTACCACGGCGGCTTCGGCTCCGCCGGCGAGATCGGCCAAACCCTCCTCTTCCCCACCGCCCCGCTCACCCACCGACTCCTCGAAGATGTCTGCTCGCGCACCGCCGTCGCCCACCGCCTCGCCACGCTCATCGAGAAGAACCACCCCTCGAGCCTCCCCGAAATCGCCCTCCGGCGCGACAAGGAAAAAGACCGCAAGCGCACCCCACTCCGCGACATCGGCTCCTCCGTCATCGGCACGGCCTACGCCGAAGGCGACGAACTCACCCGCACCGTCGTCCACGAAACCGCCGACCTGCTCGGACGCGCCATCTCCAACGCCGTCACCCTCCTCGCCCTGCCCAATGTCGTCCTCGGCGGCGGCCTCACCGAAGCCCTCGGCCAACCCTGGGTCGATCGCGTCGCCGCCTCCTGTCGCGAACATGTCTTCCCCAAAGCCGCCACCCAGGCCCGCTTCGCCGCCACCGAACTCGAAGACCGAGCCGGCCTCCTCGGCGCCGCCCTCCTCGCCCGCGAACAGATCACCCAACCGGTCTGACCCCCTTCCTTCTCCCCTCACCGGGAGGCGCGGGAGAGTGGTCTCGTGCGGATTCAGCACAGGACCGGATGAGGGGGTCTCTTTGGTGGCACTGGTCTCTGACCAGTGCACGCACCGGTCGGAGACCGGTGCCACCTCAAACCAAGCCCCCCACTGCACCGACTTCATGCCCTCGTCGGAACACGCCACCCACGGCTCGCGCCGTTGGGCTCTAATCACACCACCCCTCGCGCGAACACCGCCTCACTACCACGAACCAGTAAGGATGAGAGCCCAATCGCGCAAGCGATGGGTGGCAAGCATCAGGCGAGGACATGCCACCAACCGAGCACACGCCCCCACCCTGGGTGCCGTGGTCGGAGCCCGACACCGTCGGGCGCAGGCCACGCCGACATCAGAACGCCGCGCCGAACCGCTTCACGCCCTCACGCCCTCCTTCTCCCCTGGCCGGGGGGGGGCGCGGGAGAAGGTGGCAGTCGATCGAAGATCGACAGACGGATTATGGGGCGCCCCGAGCCTCCCGACCGTCGAGACATCGTCCACCTCAAACCAAGCCCCCCACTGCACCGACTTCATGCCCTCGTCGGAACATGCCACCCACGGCTCGCACCGTTGGGCTCTAATCACTCAGCACCTCGCGCGAACACCGCCACACCACCACAAACCAGTAAGGATGAGAGCCCTATCGCGCAAGCGATGGGTGGCAAGCAACAGGCGAGAACATGCTGCCAACCGAGCACGTTCCCCACCCTGGGTGCCGTGGTCGAAGCCCGACCCCGTCGGGCGCAGGCCACGCCGAAATCAGAACGCAGCACCGAACCGCTCACGCCCTCGCGCCACGCTTCTTCTTGCGCACCACACCCCACACGCACCATGCCACCACCCCGAGCAGCACCACCAGCACCCCGAGCCAGTGTCCGCCCGACGCCCCCAAGCCGCCATGGTCGATTCAGCAGTCTGGGGACATCCCAAGTCAAGCAAAAGCTCATGCTGATGCAAACGCCGCAATCTCTTCGTCATCGACTCCCCACAGGATCTTGGTAGAGGCAAGCGATATTCGGTCGTAGTGATGGTCGCCGAGTTCTGACTCAGGATTCACAATCGAGAGCGTGGGTACGAAGCGGTCATTGGCCTGAAAGAATCCCGAGATAGCAGAAACCAACGCAGCCTTGTACGGCGTGGAAATGTGGAAGATGTTCTTCTGCTGGCCAGTGCCATTTAGTCGGTAATCGACAGGAAATGAGCCGTTGGGGTCCAGATCTTGATCGTTCCACTTCGTGTAATAGAGCCGCTTTGGACGAACTACTCGCTGCATCGCCTCATCGACTGCAACACGGAAATCTGAGGGCGTCGAGTGCTCGCTCTCGCTGTAAATGGCAAATACTTGCTGCGCTGCTTGAGCAAGGCGTAGCAAGGATTCCGTTGGATTCTCTGCCGACAACGCGGTGAAAATGACCTGGTCTTCAATCTTCGCACGGTAGCAAGCACAAGCCGCAGAAGCTCTTTGATCCTTTGCATCCGATCTTCTGTGGCGAGAACCGAGCAGCTTGAAAAAGGTGGTTCCGGCATCGGTCAGGAGCAATTCTCCCGATGCCGTCTTGACAATGTAAACGCTGATCGAGTCGCCGTCTGAGTAGAACAGCGAACTCACGATGAATGAGCGGTCGTACCGCCTGCCAAATGCAAGGACCAAGTCCTTGCATAGGTTGCCAGCAATCAGGGTTGAATCTGCAAACTGCATCTTAAAGACCGTGCTGAAATAACTGATTAGCTGTTTCCGAGTCTTCGAAGTGAATATTCAAATCACGTACGAATCGCCCACGCAGGCTGCGATGATCTCTTTCAATACTGGTACCGACGAGATCGAGGTCAAGTATTTCCGCGCATTTGTCCCATCGTGCGAACTGCTCAATGGCCCTAACGTTGTAGATGTGCCGATGCGGGACCTGAGACGGTACGAAGCTTGGGGAGAACCAATCTGGATTCCGATGGCCACCAGTCTGTATGTCGTATCGACACATTGGGCTGCTCGGCTTCGATCCCAGTTTCAGGTGTAAGGTGATCCAGATTTCGTTTGCCAAACTGTTGCGAGCTTCCTCCATCTCAAACCTTGCTCTCGGCTCATCCGGGCAAGCAAGTATCGTCGTGCGCTTCTCGAAGTGAGGCGATCCGCTTCTAGACCTCCGGAACCTTTTCTCTGGCAATTGGTTTCCAGATTCGTCAGACCTCGTCACTTCACTAAGCGACGCGACCTTCCGGACCCCAAGGGCCCACTCCACCTCGTCTTGGGTGTATAGCGGTGCAGCCACGCGAACCATCCTAACGGCTGACGATCAATCACGCCCATTAGATTGGACTATATCATTAAACCAATCAAAACCCAAACACATTCCCCTTGACCCAAACAAACCCCGTGCGCATACTCCCCGTATGACCACGAAACCCGAAACCGTCAACGCCATCCTCGAAGCCCTCATCGACCCCGACGCCACCTATCGCGCCATCGCCAAGGTCGTCGGCATGACCCTCGATGAACTCTTCGAACTGCTCGAAACCCCCGAAATGCAGGCGAAAATCCAGCGGATGCAGCGCCTGCTCGACCAGCGGGCCGCCCTGCTCACCGCCGCCAACGAGGCCGAGGCCATGGGCACCCTCGCCTACACCGTCCAGACCATCCGGGCCGACGAGAAGCACCGCGCCGAACTCTTCGTCGAGCGGACCAAGGCCCGCATGGCCGGCGAGGACGCGACCGTGCGCGAGTACGACAGCGTCATCCGCGACCTC
>JBICHT010000049.1:0-16193 GCA_043101125.1 Phycisphaerales bacterium JB050
CCAGTTCACGCCCGACCTGCTCCCGGCGGACCTGCTGGGCACGCTGATCTACAGCCCGAAGGACGGGACATTCACGCCCCGGCGCGGCCCGATCTTCGCGAACATCGTGCTGGCGGACGAGATCAACCGCGCCCCGGCGAAGGTACAGTCGGCTCTGCTGGAGTCCATGCAGGAGCGCCAGGTCACGATCGGCGACACGACCTACCCGCTGCCCAGCCCGTTCCTGGTGCTGGCGACGCAGAACCCGATCGAGCAGGAGGGGACCTACCCGCTGCCCGAGGCGCAGGTAGACCGGTTCATGCTCAAGCTCAAGGTCGGCTACCCCAGCCGCGCCGAGGAGCGTCAGGTGCTCGATCGGATGGCCGGGATCGCGACGGCGGGCGAGTCGGTCGCGAAGGATTCGGTCGTGACGCCCGACCAGATCGTCGCGGCCCGCGCGGTCGTGGACCGGGTGCATGTGGAGGAGCCGATCAAGGACTACATCGTGGACCTGATCCACGCCTCGCGTACTCCCGGTGGCCTCGATCCGCTCAATGATGGCACCAGGCTCGATCGGCTGATGGATTTCGGGGCATCGCCTCGCGCGACGATCGCGCTGCTCCGGGCCGCCAAGGCCCACGCCTTCCTCGACGGTCGCGGCTATGTGACGCCCGACGATGTGAAGACCATGGCGCTGCCGGTGCTGCGTCATCGCATCGTGTTGAGTTACGAGGCCGAGGCGCGTGCGATGGACTCCGATGCGATCGTGTCTGCGCTGTTGTCGCGTGTGGCCGTCCCCTGATCGACGCTCGTTGAGTGAGGAGGAACCGATCGGCGATGGTGATGTTGCCCGACGATCTCATCCGGTATGTGAAGCAGATCGAGCTGCAGAGCCGCAGGGTCGCGGACTCGGTGTTTTCTGGTGCGTACAGCTCGGCGTACAAGGGCCGGGGCGTGGAGTTCGCCGATGTTCGCGCGTACCAGCCCGGTGACGATGTCCGCACCATTGACTGGAATGTGACGGCCCGAACCGGTGAACCGTTCGTCAAACAGTTCATCGAAGAACGCGAGCTGACGGTGATGCTGGTGGTTGATGTTTCGCCCTCCTCAGGGTTTGGCTCTCATCGGCTCAGCAAGATCGAAGTTGCCGCGCACCTCGCCGGTGTGCTCGGTCTCGCCGCGGTCCGCAGCAACGACAAGGTCGGTCTCATCACCATCGATCGCGGCATCGAGACCGTCGTCCCCGCGCGAAAGGGCCGGAAGCACGCCCTGCGCTGCGTGAGCCAGATCCTCAGCAGCACGCGCCATCCAACCCGTCGCCAGCCCGACTCGCGTCACACCGACCTCGCCACCGCCACGCAGCGACTCGCGCAGGTTCTCCGCCGGCGAGCGCTGGTGATCATTGTTTCGGATTTCCTGACCGGTCTGGCCCCCGAGAACCTGCACGGTTCGGATCTGGAGCGATCGCTTCAGTTGATCGCGCGTCAGCACGACCTCATCGCCGCTCACCTGCGTGATCCTCGCGAGCGAGAACTCCGTCGGGGTGGTCTGATTCAACTGATCGACCTCGAGACGAGGCTGCGTCGCCTCGTGGACTCCTCGAGTCCACGCTTCCGTGAGGCGTTCGAGGATGAGGCCGAGCGGCTTGAAACCACGATCCGTTCCATCGTGACCAATGCCGGTGGCAGCGTGCTTTCCGTCGAGACGGACGGCGACTGGCCCGAGAAACTGGTTGAACTGTTCCGAGAGCGCAGCGCCGGGGCGCGGGGGCGTGGACGATGATCCGTGCCAGTCTGCTGATCTGGTCTGTGCTGCTCATCATGCTTGCCTCAGCGCAAGCGTTGAGCCAGAGCCCGACGGGGTTCACGGTCCAGCGTCCGAGTGCAGAGCCTGCGTTGCACGCCGAGGATAAGTTCGCCTCCATCGAAGCATGGGCCGAAGTTCCCGCTGGAACCCTGGACCTCATGGGCCGGTTCGAGGCGGTCGTTGAGATTCGTGCTGATGCCCAGGTCCGCATCGAAGATTTTTCCATCGCCGACATCCTCGGCGATGCATGGCTTATCACCGTGATGGATGAGGCTCCCCTCGCACGCACCGCCGAGATCGGCGACTGGTTCGGGCGCTACCGCCTGGTTGTCGAGCCGCTGGTCGACGGCCAGATCACGCTCGGGCCGCTCCGGCTGACCTACCTGATCGACCCCGATCCGGAAACGGACCCGACGCAGTTGGAACCGGTGAGCACGACCATCGCTTCGGAGTCGATCCCGCTGACCGTCACCGGTCCCGGCGGTTCACTCCCGGACGAGCCTCACCCCGCCAAAGAAGCCGCGCGCCCGGACGAGCCGTTCGATTGGCGAGCGCTGTTTATCACCGGGGCGGCGATCGGCGTGGTCGCGCCGATTCTTGCCGCGTTCGTGCTCGCGGTCCGCACCACCCGGCGTCGCACCCGGAACGAGGCCCCGCAGCGATGCATGGAGCAACTGGATGCGCTCGAACGCGTGGTTCGCGCGGCCGGGCCCAGTGGCATGGCCATCGACGGACCGGCCGTGGCAACCGAGGCGCTCACCAGCATCCGGGTCATGCTCGATGAATCGCTCGGTCTGCGCTGTCGCGCGATGTCCGGTGCGGAATTGGTCGAGAGTCGCGAGCTGCGTGGCGTGTTGTCAGTCGATGCCTTCGACCACCTGAGAACGCTCGTGGAGCGGACCGAGTCGGTGCGCTTCGCCGGAGGCACGCTCGATGAGCCGCAGGCCCACGACCTGATCGCTTCTGCCCGTCGCCTGGCGCAGGCGGTTCAGGTGCAGCAGCAGGGGCGGGGGGGGCACGCGTGATCGACTTTCTCATGGCGATCGAGTTCGTCCACGCCTGGGTGCTGTGGTTCCTGCTGCTGGTTCCGGCGGTGCTGGTGTGGGCGTTGCTTGGCAGGCGCAGCGCCGTCGCGTTCTCCACCGTTGACCGCGTGTCGCGCATCCGCCCCGGCTGGCGCGAATGCTTGTGGTGGTTGCCCCCGGTCATCCGCTCGCTCGCGCTGGTGGGCATCATCATTGGTGCCGCCCGACCCCAGCAGGGCATCGGCAGGGAGAAGACCGTCACCAAAGGTGTGGCCATCATGATGGTGCTCGACCGATCGACCTCGATGGAAATGGCGAACATGGAGTATCGCGGCGAGACCATCGATCGTCTCGAAGGCACCAAGCGGGTGTTCCGAGACTTTGTCATCGGGAACATGAACGAGGGCGGCGCACTCCCCGGCCGAGACGGAGACCTGATCGGTCTGATCGGGTTCGGGCGGTTCCCCGAGACCTATTGCCCGCTGGTTCGCGACTACGAGCCCTTGGTTGAATCGACGAAGCGCATTACCGCCGCCCGCTCGAACATCGAAGGCGGCACGGCCATCGGTGATGCGGTCGCGCTCGCCGCGTCGCGTCTGCGGTCCGCCGAACAGCAGCTCTCTCGCATCGGCGAGGACGGGGAGCAGGAGGCCGATCCGGATTTCAAGATCGCCTCCAAGGTCATGATCGTGCTCACTGACGGTGAGGAGGGCGATTCGCAAACGCCCATGACCGCTGCTGCCGCGATCGCCAAGGAATGGGGCATCACGATCTACACCATCGACTTCGGCACCTTCCAGCAAGGTCGGATGTTCCGGAGGAGTTCCACCATCTTTGAGTCCATGGCCGAGGCGACCGGCGGCAAGCACTTCAACATCAGCGATGAAACGAGTCTGGAAGAGGTGTACGCCGAGATCGATGCGCTCGAACCGACAGAGATTGAGCGCGTCGAGTTCTCCTCCTACATCGAGCGGTTCGATATCTTCGTGCTGATCGCGCTGGGGCTGATCGGTCTCGACACGCTTCTGAGTTGGGGACTGCTGCGGAGGGCCGCCTGATGCGTCTACTCCATATCGAATGGATCGAGTGGCTCTGGCTGCTGCCGATCGTGATCGGTCTGCTCGGCTGGGCGATCGGCGCGGCCCGGATGGCCCGCTCACGCTTCATCCGCCCCGAACCGGCGCGCCGCCTCACCGGGCGCTTCGGCCTGGCTCGCTCGATCTGCCGCGTGGTTCTGCTGGTGATCGGTCTGAGTGCGATCCTGGTCGCGCTTGCCCGTCCGGTGGACCGCGCCCGCTCGGCACCGGTGACGACAATGGGGCGCGATGTCTGCTTTGTGATCGATGTCTCGCGCTCCATGCTCGCCGAGGACCTCGTGCCCAACCGGCTGGAGCGGTCCAAACTCTGGATCAAGGACACGCTGGATGTGCTTTCGGGCGATCGCGTCGCGCTCGTCGCGTTCGCGGGCGACTCGACGGTGGTCTGCCCGCTCACACACGACTACGGCTACTTCGTCACCGTGGTCGAAGAACTCCAGCCCGAGTCCGTGATCCGCGGCGGCACCATGATCGGCGATGCCATGCGCACTGCGCTCGATCGCGTCTTCCTTGAGAAGGATGCCGCCCGTTACCAGGACATCATTCTTATTACCGACGGTGAGGATCAGGGCAGTTTCCCGGTTTCCGCCGCCGAGGCCGTGGGTGATCGGGGCATCCGACTCATTGCGTTGGGGATCGGTGATCCTGCTGAAGGCGCGAAGATCCCCGAGAAGGTGAACGGCGAGATCGTCTACAAGACCGACGACTCGGGAGAGCCGGTCATCAGCCGCCTCGACGAAGACACGCTGCGCGAGATGGTGGCGCTGACCCCGAGCGGACGCTATTACTCCGTCCGCACCGGCGATGTCCGGCTCGACGAGATCTACCGCACGCTGATGGAAGATGCGGAGCAGCGCGTCCTCGAAGCCACCGATACCACGGTCTACCGTGAATGGTTCCCGGCCCTGCTGGGGCTCGCGGCACTCGCTCTGATGCTGGAGGTGATCCTTGCCAGACGCTAAAGCCATCCTGTTGATTGCTGGCGTAGTCGTGGGTTTCGCGCCGATTGTCGTGGCCCAGTCTGTGGGGCCGCAGCGACCGTCGGCGGTCGAGCGTTTCCAGCAGATGCCCGGTGTCCGCAACATCCCGGGCCTGAACGGCCAGCCGTTTGTCATCCCCGGCCTCGGCGGCGGTACCCCCGCAGATGACAAACCCGAGAAACCAGAGGAGCCTTCGCCCGAGGCTCTGAAGCAGATCGGCGAGAACCTCGACCGCTCACACCGGCTTGTTGAACTGGGTATCGGCTGGTTGAAGGAGGGACGCACGATCGACGCCATCGTCGCGTTCGAGACTCTGCGCGAGCGCCACCCCGAGATGGCTGCGCTCGGGCTCTACAACCTGGGGTGCGTGAGCCTCGCCCAAGGCGACCGTGCCCTCGCGGAGCAGTTCTTCCAGCGCGTCCTCGCTGAACCCGATGCCGAGCGGATCCAGCGACTGGCGACCTACAACCTCGGCTCGATCCGTCTTGATCGCGTCGCGAACCGCCTGGAAGAAGTCTTTCCCGGCCTCGACCCGATCCGCAACGCGTTGCAGTCCGGGCCGGAGCAGGCGTGGGCTTCGTACGATCAGGCGGTCGAGCGTTCGATCGCGGACCTGTCCATCGCTTCGGCGATGTTTCGTGCCGCTCTTATCGCTGACCCCAGCGACAGCGCCGCGCTCGACAACCTTCGTTATGCCCGGGCGAAGATCATCGAGTTCCGACGCGAGCGTGAAGCCAAGCGAGCCGAGTTCGATGCGTTCATGAAGGAAGTGATCATGCCGCAGGACGCGCTGCAGAAGGTCGTGGACCTCACCGAGCGTCAGCGCGTGCTTTCGGAAGACACCCGTGCCGCACGCCGGCTGCGCAATGAGGAGCAGCAGGAACGGGTCCGCGACATCCTCTCCGACCAGCAGCGCGTGACCGCCGAGACCGAGGATCTGCTTCGGCGACTGGACGCGATGGCCCGGCGCAGCGAGGAACTCTTCGGCGAGGAGAACCCGCTCTTCGCTCAGCTCTACGACCAACTGCTGGACTCCGGGGCCGACGCGATCGCCGATGCCATCGCCGCCCAGCGATGGGCCGACTTCGAACTCCGCGGCGAGGAACTCGAATCTGCACAGGACCTGCAGATGCAGGCTCACGAAGACCTCCGGTCGATTCTTGAAGACTTCGCCGCCCAGGCCGAGGATCTGCAGGATTTGATGGAGCAGTTCGCCGAGCAAATGCGGGATCAGATCGAGCAGGCCGAGGAGGAGTTCAACGGCCCACCGCCACCAAGCCCGGACAGCCCAGAGGAACTGGATTTGGAAACGGAAGCTCCCACCGAAGTGGATCAGTTTCAGGAGAGGGTGCTCATCAAAGAAAGCGTCGACACCAGCAGGCGTGACGACGCCCTGCGCCGCCGGCGACCCAACCAAGTGAACGAGGACTGGTAATGCCCGTGATTCACGTGTTCCTACTCCCGTTGATCCTGCTGCTCTCGCTCACGAGCGTGGCGATGGCGCAGGACGAGCCATCCGCCGTCGCGTCGCTCAACAGTGGCGCGGTCTATGTCGGCGATGCACTGGTTCTCACTGTGGAGGTTTCGGGCGTAGAGCCAGATGCCGCACCGGCGATCCCAAACGCCAAAGAGCTCGGCTTCGATGCCGAGTTCCTGAGGCAGCAGAACCAGAGTTTCTCCAGCACCGTCATTGTCAATGGTCAGGTTTCGCAAACCAACAAAGTCAGTTTCCTTCTGTACTACAGCATCACCCCTCATCGGGCCGGGGTGTTCGAGATCCCGTCGATCGAGATCAAAGCCGATGGCCAAACCCTGCGCACGCGTCCGGTCGAGTTCCGGGCCGTCCAGCCGTCCGCACGCGATGACTTGATTGCGACACTGAGTGTCTCGAGTGAATCTCCTTATGTCGGGCAACCCATTCAAGTGAGCCTCGAAGTCCTGATCGATGCCGGTTCGTCGCTGAACAATCCGGTGTTCTCGCTCCCCGAAATCGATGATCGTTTCTCGGTCGAGGGCAGGTCGGCGCAGAGCGCCCGGCGCACGCGGGGGCTGCTGAATTTTCTCGGGGTCCCGACCACGGTGATGATCGATCGTGTGGAACGCAACGGTCGTTCATACGACCGGCTCAGAGCCGAACGACGGGTCGTGCCTCAGGAGGCGGGCACCATCGAGATCGGGCCGGGGGTGTGGGTCTGCGATTACGCCCCTCCCCGTAGCCGACGGGTCATGCGGGTGGCCGTGCCGACCAACGCGATCACCCTCACGGTGAAGGACCTTCCCAAGGAAGGCCAGCCCGCGGATTTCTCCGGTCTCATCGGGAAGTACAGCATCCGCGCGACGGCCGCCCCCACCAGCGTGCGCATCGGCGACCCGATCCGTTTCGAACTCACCGTCGAGGGGCCCGGTGACCTGCGTCGCGTCCCGATTCCTGACCTGCAGAACCTTCCCGGCTTCGACAGCGGGTTCCGCTTCGCCGATCGTGACACCGAACGGAGCGTGCGAGACGGCAGCGTGACCTTCCGCTATGTGCTCCGTGTCATCACCGACGCCGTGGATTCCATCCCGCGCGTCGTACTCAACGCCGTGGATTCCATCCCGCGCGTCGTACTCAACACCTTCGACCCCGATACCGCCGAGTACACCATGCTCGAGACCGACCCGATCCCGCTGGATGTCGAGCCGTCGCGCGTCGTCACCGCGGTGGATGGTGAGTCGTTCTCCAGGCCGACGGCCGAAGCCCAGCGGGTCATCTCCGCGCCGAAATCACTCTCCGCGAACCGTCAGGGCGATGCGCTGCTGCGATCCGGTCGGCTGACGCTCGCCGAAGCGGTGCGTTCCCCGCTGGTCATCGGCACGCTCGCCGCACCACCCCTGGCCTACTTCGCGATGCTCGGTGTGATCGCCGTCCGCCGACGCAGTGAGCGCGCCGCCCAACCTGTGGACCCCGGACCCGCGGCTCGTCGCGCGCTCGCCGAACTCCGGCGTAGTTCGTCCGCACCGGCCGAGGCCATCCGGGATGCGTTCGTGTGCTACGAATCGCTGCGCAGCGCCCAGAACCCGGATGCCGTCACACCCGGCGAAGCCGTCCGACGCATCCGCGAGGAGCAGCCCACGCTCGCCGAGCAGGCCGCTGCTCTGCTCGCGGCCTGCGAAGCGGCTCGATACGCCGGCAAGGCTGAAGCCTGTGGCCAGGAAGACCTTCAGAACGCTCAAAGGCTCTGGCAAAGCATCGCCCGCCACTCCACCCACGCGGAGGAGACCCGATGATTCAGTTCAAACTCCTGCTCGCGATGATCGTCATTCTCGTTGCTGCTGTCAGCGCACAAGCCGACGCCCTGTCGCCTGCTCAGATCGTTGAGCGATCGTCGATGGTCTTCCAGGAAGCCATCGAGGTGATCGAGTCCGATCGTGCCGCGGCACTGGACAAGATCGAAGAATCCATCTCGCTCATGGAGTCGCTGATCTCTGAGCACGGCATCGAGAACGCCTCGATTCATTTCAACATCGCCAACGCCTATGCCCTCGCCGAGCGTTACGGGCGTGCGGTTGAGCATTACCACCTTGCCCTCGCTCAGGACCCCACCGATCACGAGGTCGCTGACAACCTCGCCTACATCCGCACGCGTGTCCCCGATCAGCTCGGCCCAGCGCTGAAGCGATCCCGGACCCGCACGGTGCTCGACGCCATCCCGATGTCGGTGCGTGTGTGGGTTCCCCTCGTGTTGCTGCTTGCCATGTGGGGGATGCTCATTGCGCGAGCGGCCTTACGCGAGCGCGATCGAAGGCACGCCGATCCGACTCTTGTCGACGAAGGGCGCATCGCCCCGATCCCGCTCTGGCCTGTCTGGGTCCTCGCCTCCCTCGCGCTCATCAGCGCCAGCACGATCGCTTTCGATCTGCTGTGGCCTGCTCCGACCATGGGCGTGGTGGTCGATGCCCCGGCCGTCGCACGCCAGGGTCCGAGCGAAGGCGCGTACGACCCTGCCTTCACCCGCCCGGTTAGCCCGGGTGTTGAGTTCCGCGTGCTGGAGATCCGCGACGGGATCGATGCGCCGGGGCAGTGGGTGCTCGCCGAGTTCAGCGACGAACGACGCGCGTGGTTCCGGCGCGGGTCGGTGTCGTTGATCGGGAGTTGATGCACGCCAATGACGCGGTACGAAAAACACCCGAAGCGCGAGGCTCCGGGTGTGGCTTTCGTCCTGTCGATTTAAAGCGCGATCATCGGCATTCGATAGATCACGCTCCGGGCGTCGATTACCGCCCCCTGCTGATCTTTCCGCCCATGCGGCGCGGCGGGAGTTTGGTCGGGACCACGCCGCCGGGGAACTTGCTCGCGTCGATCTTCTCTTTGGGCGCGGGCACTTCCGGGGCGGCGCTCTTGTAGCGGTTCTTCGAACTCAGCATCTCGCGGCGCTGCGCCTCGCGTTTGCGCTGTTCCTCCACATCTGAGGGCACCGGGCCGGGTTCGAAGTCGTCGTAACTCCGGGCTGGAACATGCGTGTTCGCCAGTAACTCCACTTCGGTCAGCAGTGCGCCCTGGTCCGGGCTGACGAAACTGAACGCCACGCCGCCGCGTCCCGCGCGGGCGGTGCGACCGATGCGGTGCACATAGATTTCCGGGTCTTCGGGCAGATCGAAGTTGATCACATGGGTGATGCCATCGACATCCAGCCCGCGTGCCGCGAGGTCCGACGCCACGAGGATATGAAGCTCGCCCGCGTGGAGTTGCTCCATGATCTGGTTCCGCTTGCCCTGCGGCAGGTCGCCGTGGATCGCCGCGGCGTTGATGCCCGAGCGACGCAGGCCCTCGGTGATCTTGTCCACCGTCCGCTTCATGCGACAGAAGACCAGCGCCAGTTCCGGCTCTTCCTTCTTGAGCACATGACGGAGCAGCCGGCTCTTGTCCCACGGCTCGACCGTGAAGTAGTACTGGTCCACCAGCGACACCGTCAGCGAACCGCCCACGGTTTCGAGGCGCTCGGCGTCCTTCTTCATGAACGCTCGACCCAGCGACTCGATCTCGGGGCTGATCGTCGCCGAGACGAACACCGTCTGGTGGTCGCCGCGGATGCCCGAGAGGATTTTGCGGATGTCGTCGCGGAAGCCGATGTCCAGCATCCGGTCGACCTCGTCGAGGACCACGAAGCGGATGTTGTCCTGGTTGAGGTAACCCCGTCCGATCATGTCCATGTAGCGACCGGGCGTCGCCACGATGATCTCGGGGTTCTTTGCCAGGCTCTTGGCCTGCGTGTCGATCTTCTGACCGCCGTACACCGTCACCATCTTCAAGGGGGTGTACTTGGCGAAACTGCGGAGTTCGTCGGTGATCTGGATGGCCAGTTCACGGGTCGGCGCGAGGATCACGGCCTGGAACGGCAGGCCGCGGATGCAGTTGTTGATCACCGGCAGGCCGAACGCCGCGGTCTTGCCCGAGCCGGTGCGCGACTGGCCGAGCACATCCTTGCCCGCGAGCACGAGCGGCACCATCTCGGCCTGGATCTTGGTCGGGCTCTTGAAGCCGAGTTCGGCGAGGGCTTTGCGCACCGTACCTCGCAGGCCGATGTCTTCGAAGCTCTTGCCCGCGAAGATCTCTTCCCACTTCTTGTCGGTCTTGCCCTGCGGCTTGCCCTTCTCCTGGCCCGCTTTCTCGTACGGCGGTTTCACCGTGTCCTTGACGGTTTCCTTTCGGGTCTCCGTCGCCTCGGGCTTCGAGGTGGTCTTCTTGAGGTCGCGGGTCTTGCGCGTGGTGGGGCGGGTGCCGCTCGGCTTGGATTCCGCGGAGGAATCTCCCTTGGCCTTCGTGGAAGCCTTCTTGGAAGTCTTCGTTGTGGTCTTGTCCGGAGCCTTCGTTTGTGGCGCGGGCTTCACCGCGCCCTTGGTCTGCGCGAGCACCGATGCCGGTGCCTTCTTGGGGGTTCGTTTCGTGGTTCGCTTGCTGCGTGAGGATGAGGCGCGCGGATCTGGTGTGGTCTCGCTCATGGTGCGATCAGTATTCCTTCGCGAGGGTCCCGCGGCGGATCCGGAGCAGCGACCCTGCCTCGGCGATCCGCCAAGGAAGGAGCAGTGCTTCAAACCTGCTCGCAAGAAGGACATTCCCCGACACCGCCCAGAGGCGATCTGTCCGGGGGAACCCCGCTCGTGTGGTAGAATCCGGCTGGCGTATCGGCCTTGTGCCGCCCGGACTCGGTCGTGAAATTGAAAATTGTCTGACAGTCAGGCGACCGACCGAGGCCGCCGTGTTACGGGCCAAAATCGTGATCCCGCACTATTGATCGTAGGGCATCGACGGGGCCGATACAACTTCAAGCGGCCACGGCTCGTTACAAACACCATCATCGGCAAGGAATTCGCCCTCCGTGAGCGGGACCAGCCTCATCGAAGTCGATCTCACCGCCCTTGAGCGGAACCTCGCGGTTATCCGAGGCGTGCTCTCACGCGGCCTCGACGACGATTCCGCCTCCTCCGGCACGCCCCCCGGCGTCTGTGCGGTCCTCAAGGCCGATGGCTACGGCCTCGGCGCGGTCCGCCTCGCCAAGCGTCTGACCGCCCCCAAGGCCACCCGTGCCGTCGAGATGATCGCCGTCTACACCCCCGACGAAGCCCGCGAACTCATCGACGCGGCGATCACCACGCCGATCCTCGTCCTGATGCCCGTCACTGGCTTCGACCGCCACGACCCGCTCTACCACGCCCTGAGCAAGGGCCAGATCCACCTCACCGTCCACGATCGCGACAACCTCGAAGCCGTCACCAAGACCGCCGAGCACCTCGGCGCGATCCTCCCTGTCCACCTCAAGATCGACACCGGGATGTCACGCGGCGGCGCGCTCCCGCGACAGGCCGGGGCCCTGCTCGCCAAGATCACCGACCACCCACGCCTCCGCCTCGCCGGGGTGTTCACCCACTTCGCCTCCGCCGACTGCAGCGCGGAGACGACCCGCGACCAGGCCCAGAGTTTTCTGAATGTCCTCCGCCTGAGCGAGGCCCGCCTGCCCGGTGACTGCGTCATCCACGAGGCCAACTCTTACGCCACCTTCCGCTCCGCCGCGCTGCACGCTGACATGGTTCGGGCCGGGCTCGCGCTGCTGGGCGCTGGCGCGGAGTCGATGGAAACTGCCGACCGGGTCGAGTTGTCCGGCGCGGCACACCAACTCACCCCGATCCTGCGCTGGACCAGTCGCGTCGTGCAGACCAAGCACATCGCCCCCGGCACGCCCGTTGGCTACGGCTCGGTCTGGTCCGCCCCCAAACGGGCCGCGGGCGACACGCGCCTGGCGATCGTGCCGGTGGGCTACGCCGACGGCTATCCGGTCGCGCTTTCCAGCGATCGCGGCGGCGACGACGCCCTCGACCCCGAGCGGGCGGCGCGCGTCGGCTTCGAGATCTCGACCGGCATCCGCGCGTACGCCCCCGTGGTCGGACGGGTCAGCATGGACCAGATCATCATCGATGTGACCGACCTGCCCGAGAGCGCGACCGCGCCGGGCGCGACCGTCGAGATCGTGGGCAACAACCCCAGCGCGCCCAACCACCTGCCGACCCTGGCGAAGATCGCCGGGACCATCACGCACGAACTGCTCTGCCGCATGTCCCCTCGTATCGAACGGAGGTACCTTCACCTCCCAAAGCCCGTCGAGCAGGAGCGACCTGCTGAGCGCATCACCCGAGCCCTCGAAGGCGCGGGAGGCATCCCCAGCAACCCGCTCGCTCTGCGTGAAGTCGAGTCCAAGCGGTTGATTGAGCGGATGGCGGCGGCGCAGAGTGGGATTCGGTGAGTTCGGTTTGAGGGTGTTTTAGGCTGGGATTAGCGAAAGACCGAGGCCAGACCACATGCCCCGCCGCAGCGACAAAGCTCTGCTCGACTATTTTGTTTCTCTGTGCATCGAGCACGAACTCGCGCAAGATGCTGCCAACTCAAGTCGTGCGAACAAGATATTTGATCAGATTAATGCCGTCACCGAAGAGATTCGGGCTAGGCAACTACGCCATAAGCTTGAAGACTACGAGTTTCATCCGTCGCCGACCGTACGGAAAATAGCCGCCTTCAATATCTATCGTGATAACCCAGAACTCGCTGCCTCGATTTTAAAACGCGTAGCAGACTATGGTGGTCTTGTCGGATTCTCGGCCGAGATGCTTTCGGAAGAGATCAAAGCCGGTCGTGTTGAACCACCCTGATCAAACGCACGGCGTGACGGTTCCTTCTCCCCTCGCGGGAGAAGCTGGCCGCGCAGCGGACGGATGAGGGGCATCATTTGGTGGCACTGGTCTCTAACCAGTGCATGCACCGGTCGGAGACCGGTGCCACCTCAAGTCCCTCGCACCTGCGGTGCGAACCCCTCACCCCAGCCCTCTCACGCAAGGGGAGAGGGAGGCAGAATCACTGTGCCTTGATGTCAGGTCGTTGCAGAACCCGCATCACCTCTTCCGACGCCGACCGCCCCAGAATATCCCCAACCACCTCGCGCACGCAGTCCCGCTGCGAAGACCACACATACTTCGCCGCGAGCGCGTCGACCGCGCCCCGGTCTGCCGGTAGGTCGATCGCGTTCCACCGGTGGGCATCGTGCTCGTCGTTGACCGTCGGTTCGAAGTCCTGTCGCACCCTCGCGGCGAAGCGTGGCATCAGCACGATGCAGTCCCACAGCGGCTGGTAGAACGGGTAGACCTGGCCGAGGGACCACAGGCCGGTCAGGTCGTCCGGGCCTGCGCCGATTTCTTCCTGCAGTTCCCGCAACGCGGCGTCGATCGCTTTCTCGCCCTCGTCGATGCCGCCCATCACCGTCTGCCAGGTCCCCGGCGCGGGCGGCTTCACACGACGGATCTGCAGGAACTCGGCACGCTCGGGCGCCGTGTTCGGATCGCTGCCGAACTCGCGGAAGACATAGACATCCACCGCGTCGGTGCGCACCGGCGGCCCGGAACGCGGCGTGCCCGAAAGCGTCGGTCCGCGCTCGCTCATTGCTCGTCTCCGTCGATGGATGAGTTCAACGCACGCACGATCGGCCTCGCCTTGTCCAGCGTTTCTCGCCACTCCGCTTCGGGCAGCGAGTCCGCCACGATGCCCGCGCCGACGGGGAGCAGCAGCGTGCCGCGTGCGTCGGTTGGGGTTGATCCTGGCTCACACTCGATGGTCAGCGTCCGGATCGCCACGCTCATGCTCGCGAGACTCGGCGCGAGCAGGGCGATCGTGCCGCAGTAGAAGCCTCGGGGGTCGGTTTCGAGCTCATCGATGATCTGCATCGCCCGAATCTTCGGTGCGCCGGTGATCGAGCCGGGTGGGAAGGTCGCGCGCATCAGGTCGTTCAGCGTCGCGTCGTCGCGCGGGCGCGCGCTCACGGTCGCCACCGCGTGGTCGATGCTTCCGGCGTGGTGGCGCTCGATGACGCGGGGCTGGGTCACGCGCACGCTGCCGAACTTCGCGACGCGCCCGAGGTCGTTGCGCATCAAGTCCACGATCATCGCCAGTTCGGCGTGGTCCTTTGCACTGGCTTCGAGTTCGCACGAGGATGCTTCGCTGGCCGGGCGCGTGCCCTTGATCGGGCGCGTGGTGACGGTGATGCCGCCTTCCTCGCGCTGCGCCCGCAGGAACAGTTCCGGGCTGACCGAGATCACAATGCGCTTGAGATCGCCCGATTCGCTTCGGTCCTCCAGATACGCCCCGAATCCCGGCGCGAGCGTCTGCATGAGGTCCGTGAACGCGCCCCGGGCATCGCCCTCGAAGCGCGCCTCCAGCGGGTGCGCGATGTTGGCCTGAAAGATGTCTCCTGCGTGGATCGCTTCGACGGTCGCGGCCACCGCTCGCTCATACGCGCTGCGTCCCATGCGCGATGAGAACGAACCGACGCGGTACAGGCCGGGGGCGGCGTCTGCGTCTACCGGCTCCGCGCTGGTTGCCGTCCACTCGCCGGCGCGAGAGACATAGCCCTGCTCGATTCGCTGGACGATGGGCTGGAGCGTCCGCTTGGGGTGCAGGGTGCGGTCGGTCAGGCGGCGCACGGCGTGGGGCGCATCGGCGGCGGGCTCGATCGCGGCCCCGTGTTCGTAGGCCACTGCCGCGACATGGACGGGCAGTGACAGGCCTGCCTCAGATTCTCTGCACGCCGCGCCGAGTGCATCGTCGAGCGATGGGTTGGCTTGTGACGGTTCGCCGATCACGCCGACGCCGGACGCGTCCCCGATCAGGGCGCAGAGCGGCCGTGCCGCGGGCCAGGCCCGGAGGATGGACCGTGCATCGGGTTTCAGAGCGGTGGTGGGCACGGAATTGATCATAGTCTGGCGAGCACCCCAATCCGCAAAACCTCCGCCACCGACCATGCCTGGGCGATGCAGCCCTGCTCCAACCGCGGCTCGTCTCCATCACTCACTTCGCAGATCTGCCCCAGGCAGCCGCTCTTCATCGTCGCGACCAGGGGCTCGATCATCGCCCGGGCTTCGCGCTTGGCCTCATCGCTGAAACCGCCGACGCGCATGGTCGCTTCGGCCATCGGGCCGATCAGCCAGGGCCAGACCGTGCCGTTGTGGTAGGCATCGTCGCGGCTCATCATGTCGCCCGTGAAGTGCGGGCGGTAGCGCGGGTGATCCGGCGACAGCGTCCGCATGCCCATCGGCGTCAGCAAATTCTCCTTGCACACGGCGACCACTCGGCGCTGCGTGTCCTCATCCAGCGGGCTGTGCGCCAGGCTCACCGCGAACAACTGGTTCGGACGCAGTTCGTCCGTCGCCTCCCAGCCGCCTGTGCCATCCGGACGCAGGCAATCGACCAGCCCTCCGCCCGGACCACCAAGAAACGCAGCGTTGAACGATTCGCGCACACGCTCGGCCATCGCATCAAGTTCGTCCGCCTTCGCTCCGTCCGCCCCGACGACCCGCATCGCCGCCGCGGTGGAGCGCAGGGCGTTGAACCACAGCGCGTTGATCTCCACCGCCTTGCCGTGGCGGGGCGTGAAGACTTTCTCGCCCCGCTTCGCGTCCATCCAGGTCAGTTGCGTGGTGTCGTCGCCCGCGAACACCAGCCCGTCGGCCTCGTCCACGCCGATGCCGAAGCGCGTGCCCTTGCTGTACCCCGCGATGATCTCCAGCAAAGCCGGGAGCAGTTCCTCGCGATACCCGGCCTCGTCCCCACTGGCGCGCAAGTACTCCGCCGCGGCGTGGTGGAACCACAGCGAGGCGTCCACCGTGTTGTAGTGTGGCGGACCGCCGTAGTCGTCGAACCGGTTCGGGATCATGCCCTCCGACACATGGCGTGCGTAGGTTCGCAGCGTGGACATCGCGTCCTCGTGTTGCCCGGTGACGAGCAGCAGCCC
>JBICHT010000050.1:0-3106 GCA_043101125.1 Phycisphaerales bacterium JB050
GATCCGCTGACCCTTGAGCGCGCCGACCAGAGACGACACCCGCTCAGACGTCAACTTGTGCGACTGCGCAAGCTGACGCAGGCGAGCATGCACCGGGTCCTCGCGATGCTCCATCGCGCTCACCAGCGCGGTCGAGGAGAACACGATGTCGCCCGACGAGAACACCACCCGCCCGCCGTGTCGCTCCACCGCCTCGCGCTCCGCCGCGAAGCGTGGATCGTTGTTCGATTCGTACTCGCGCCCCTTGATGAAGATGTCCGGGCGCACCTCGTCCAGCAGTTTCTCCGCCGTCGGGTCCGGGTTCACATACACCAGGTCCACGCAGTCCAGCGCCGCCAGGTTCTCCGCGCGCAACTCCTCGCTGAACAGCGGCCGGCCGTCGCCCTTGTTCACACACGCGTCCGCCGTGATCGTCACCAGCAGCAGGTCGCCCTGACGGGCCGCGTGCTGCAAATGCCGGATGTGCCCCGGGTGCACGATGTCGAAGCAGCCGTGGCACTGCACGACCGATCGCCCGTCCCGATTGGCTTGCTGGCGCAGACGCAGCAATTCCGCGCGTCCGACGATCTTTGAATTCGCGAGCGGAGGGCCTTCCATCGCCGTTTTATCGGCTGTTCTGAGCCCTCACCTGCGAAAACCTGCCGGGTTTCCCTCAATCCTCGGGGTGCAGCCCATCGAGGATCAGGTCCGCCAGTTCCCGTAGCGCGCCGAAACCGCCCCGCCGGTCCAGCACCAGATCCACCCGCCCGCGCACGCTGTCGTGGGCATCACTCGGGCAAACCGAGACCCCAGCCAACTCCATCGCGGGCAGGTCGTTCACATCATCCCCGATATAAACCACCTGTTTAGGGGATACATCAAGACGCTCGCAGACCCCCAGGAACCGCTCGCCCTTGTCCCCCTTGCCGATGTCCACCACCTCGATCGGCAGCATCTCCGCCCGGCTCCGCGTCGAGCCACCCCGGCTCGTCGCCGTCAGCCAAGCCAGTTTGATCCCCGCCTTGTGCAGCAGCCCAAAACCCATTCCGTCATGGGTATTGAACGGGCGTGCCGGCTCGCTCCCATCCCCGAAGCACATGATCTCACCCGTGGTCAGCGTCCCGTCCACATCGCAGACGACCGCTCGCACATCCCGCAGCGGCATACGGAAACGGCGCACACCCCGCACCACCGGATGGTCCGGCCCCAGCCCCCGCACCAGCGCCTCCGCCAGTTCCAGGTCCGCGTCTGAACTCACCCGCAGGCGCTCCAGCGGCGTGTTCTGCTCGTTGATCAACTCCGGGTTCGACGACACGAGCGCCAGATTCGCCGATTCCGGCAGGCAGAACGGACGCTCCAACCGGGCGAACACATCCGGTCGCGTCTCCGCGAGCATCTCCACCGCCTGCGTCGCCTCGATCACCCGAACGCCCGCCCGTTGAAACAACTTCGCCATCGCCGGGCGGTCGCAGGCCGCCACCACCGACGACACCGGCATCGCCAGACACAGGTTCCGGACCGCCCACAGCCCCAGCGGCACGCCGCCAAGCGTCGTCCGGGCCAGATCACGGTTTTCGCCCGAGGCATCCACAAATCCAAGCGGGTGAGGCAATGGTTCGTTCATCCCACCAGACTAAACCAGCCCGCCCGCCGATGCTGCAGCCGGCCTCCTCGGGCGGTCGATAACCACCCAGTGACCGCCTCCCCAGCCACCATCACATCCGCCCCGCACCTCGACCCCGAGCACCCGCGCACGATGAGTTTCGCGATCCTCGGAGCCGCCAAATCCGGGACCACCTGGATGCAGCGCCTCCTCAGCGCCCACCCACAGGTCCACTGCGCCGAGTCCCGCGCCTTCGGCACCTACTTCGACCCGAAGCACCCCACCGCGATCCACATCACCATCGACTCCTTCGTGGACAACCTCCGGCGCTACTACCACCCCCCCGCCGACGCCGGCGACGGGTTCTACGAACGCATGCTCTTCTCCATCCTCGACGCCATCGGACAGACCACCCTCACCGAGAGCGGCAAAGCCATCTACGGCGAGAAGATCACCCCCTACTGGGACACCGGCGAGCAGGTCCTCGAACGCCTCGCCGCCTACAACCCCGCCCTCCGATTCGTCCACCTCGTCCGCGACCCGCGCGATGTCGTCGTCTCCGGCTTCGTCCACCAGGCCAACATCCACATCGGCAGCAACCACACCGAGGCCGACCGCTACCGCCACCTGCTCGACAACCAACAGATCGATGATGAACAACTCGATTCGTTGCTCTCGCTCTGGATCGACTCCAACCGCGCCGCGGCGAACGCCGCTTCCCGACTCGACCACACCCACCTGCTCCGCTACGAAGACCTCCTCGCCGCCCCGACCGAGCAGGCCCGCGCCCTGTTCGAGTTCATCGGCGCGGACACCAACCCCGCCACCGTCGAACACTCCACCCAGCAAGCCTCCTTCCGAGCCCTGTCAGGCGGACGGGATCGCGGCGAGGAAGACCGCACCAACTTCTTCCGCAAGGGAATCGCCGGCGACTGGGTGAACTGGCTCAGCGAGCCGCAGACGCAGCGCATCGTCGAACAGGCCGGCGACCTGATGGAGCGCTTCGGCTACAGCACAGGGAACAACACCGAGAACGACCCGTGAACACCGCCGCGCCCCCGCAATCCCTCAGCGCCCTGCTCGCGCTCGGCCAGGCCCGACGCCCGTGGGACTACCTCCGCGCCGTCGCCGCGGCCGATCCAGACCTCGCGACCGCCCCGCCCGTCCGCTTCCTCCTCGCGGCGAACCTCGGCGCACTCAACTTCCCCGATGCCGCGATCGACCTCCTCGATGAACTCGATGCGCAGCACATCACCGGCCTCAACACCCAGGCCCTGCGCACGCCGCTGCAAAGCAAACCCAGCACGGCCCTCGCCCCGCAGCAGCAAGCCGACACCTTCCGGCACAACGCCGCACTGCTGAGCGACCCACTCCCGCCCGAATGCCACGACCCCATCTGGATGACCCCGACCGGCGCGGTGCTGTGGCGCGATGGTGGCACCCTCCACGGCTGCGATGCGCTGTCCCACGCCCTCCGCGCCGTCGAACAGGCCGGGCTGACTCCCGATCGCATCCCCGCGGACC
>JBICHT010000051.1:0-10680 GCA_043101125.1 Phycisphaerales bacterium JB050
GTCGCCGACCTGGTCGGTCCGTCCTGCGCGGGGGATGTGACCGGCGACAGCGCGACCGACCTTGCGGACCTGAACATGGTCCTCGCGAACTTCGGCTCGGTGACACCCAGCGGCGACGCGGACGGGAGCGGGACGGTGGACCTCGCCGACTTGAACCTTGTGCTGGCGAACTTCGGCTGCGAGTAAGCGACGCTGCTGAAGAGGGTATCGAGAGAATCGGCCAGCCCACGGGGCTGGCCATTTTCATGCGCGGAGCACTTCTTGCGGCATGTTCTCGTTCGGCTCCGGCGCATGAAAAAGGCCGCTCCGGGTGGAGCGGCCTTGGGGGATCGGAGGGTTGATCGCGATCAGTTGCAGGAGGCGCCGAAGTTGGCGAGGACCATGTTCAGGTCCGCCAGATCGACATTGCCGTCGCCGTTGGCATCGCCCGCGGAGGTCGCGGAACCGAAGTTCGCGAGGACCATGTTCAGGTCGCCCAGGTCAACGAAGTTGTCGCCGTTGACATCGCCATCGCACGGAGCGGGGTCACCCGGGCAGGCGGCGAGGAAGGCCTCGAACACGCTGGCCCGCGTGGGGACATCACTGATAGCTTCGAGCGGCCAGGGCAGGAAGACGGCGAGCGAGTTCTCGGTGAGCACCACCGTGCCCGCGTCACCGACATTGCCGCTGAAGGCGAGATCGGCGAGGCCGTTGGGACCCGCGATATCGGAGTAGTTGCTGAAGGGGTAGGACAGGGTGATGTTGCCGAGCGCGGAGAAGATCGAGGAACCGGTCACCGAGGCCTGGTTCTCGTCATGGTCGATCGGTGCGCCGATGCCGAAGTAGTCCGACATGAAGTCGGTCGGCGTGGTTCCGCCGAAACCGAGACGGTCGTAGAGGTAATCCTGCGAGGTCAGCAGGACGCAGCCGCCGGCATCGATGTAGGCGGCGAGGGCTTCCTCACCGGCCGGGCCGGGGCCCGCGGCTCCGCCGAATTCGTCTCCGGAGAACCAGAGGACGACCTGGTAGCCCGCGAGGGTCTCGAAGTCGGGTTCGTTGTCGGTGTTGTTGGTGTCCCACAGATCGTAATCCATGCCCATGTGGTCGAGCAGCTGGATGTAGGAGGCCTGCATGTCGGGGCCGTTGTCGTCGTCGTCGACGAGCAGCAGCGAGGGGACATCACGGGTCTGGAACGATCCGGTGCTCGAAACGGAACCATCGCCGCAGACATTGGAGGCCGTGACGCGCCAGTAGTAGGTTGTCAGGGACTCGAGGGCGAGGCCTTCGAGGGCGTACTCGGAGGCTTCGGTGTTTGCCGACGCGATGACATTGGTGAAGGACGAGTCGGTCGAGAGGTCGAACGAGTAGCCCATCGCCTCGTCGGCATCGGACCAATCGAAGCTCGGTGCCAGAGAGACACCGGTGGCCCCGTTGGCGGGCGACAGGAGGTTGGCCATGGATGGCACACCCGAGGACAGGTCAAGGCTGACGGAGGTCGATCGGGAGATATCGCCGGAATCGCCGGTGACGAGGATGCTGTATTCACCACCGTCGACGGATCCGGTACCGCTGATGGTCATGATGGTCGACGAGCCTGGGGTGACCGGGTTGGTCGAGAACGAAACGCTCGTGCCATCGGGCTCACCGGAGGCGGACAGGGTGACCGGATCGGTGAAGCCGAGGACGGAGTCCACATTGATGGTGTAGACGGCGTCGGACGGAGCGCAGATGACCTGCGACGCGTTGGGGGAGCTCATGGCGAAGCCCGGCTCCTCGGCGGCGTTGTAGATCACGAGGGCGAAGTCCTGGTCGGTCGCACTGCCGACACCGGGGATGCCATCGGAGTTGATGTTGGAGGCGCGGACCGTGACGGTCGCCGCGGCGGTACCGGCGGGCAGGTAGACGCCTTCGGTGTTGTTCTTGTTGTCCGGGCTGCCGCCGGTCTGGGAGAAGCCGTCGTTGCCGATGCGGTTGCCGTAGTAGGTTTGACCACCCGATTCCACGATGAGGTCGAGATCGTTGTTCCACGCGGGAGTGGAACCGCCGAGGCCGTGGCCCGGGGCGTCGGTCCAGACGAGCATCATGCGCATCGGCTGGTTGGTATCGAGAGCGGAGACCGTGACGGTCCACTCCTGCCCGGTCGCATCGAAAACCTGCGGGTTATCGAAGTAGCGGGTACCGAGGGGATCGGAAGTCAGCACGGCCTCGAGGTCCATGCGTCCCCAACCCTGCTTGTTATCGAAGGGGTGGCCGAGCACGCCGCCGTCGGCGTCAAGGTTGCCCGCGAGCGAACGAGCGGCGGGCAGGAACGCGGCCTTGACCAGCGCGGGGCTGGGCTCTGCGGTGGGGTCGTTGACGAGGTTGCGGTAGTACTCAATGAAGAGTGCGACCGCACCGGCGACATGAGGCGAAGCCATCGAGGTGCCGCAGAGCAGGGCGTAACCACTGCTGCTGGCCGAGGAGTCGACGCGGCAACCCGGGGCCACCATGTGCGGGATGGTCCGACCGTCGAGCGCGGGGCCGTGGGCGGAGTTGTCGGAGAGATCATCGATATCGAGGATCTGGCTGCCGCTGGTGGTCTGGCCTTTGGTGGAACCGATGGTGAAGATGTTCTTGGCTTCGTCGGGAGACCCCTGCGAGGAGGTGCCGCCGTAACCGTTCATGAACGAGAGGACATAGGTGAGCGACTGGTTGCCGGGCTCGGAATCAATCGCATCGCGCACGCCGATGTCGACCTGCATGGTGTCGTTGTCGTAGCCACGAGGCGTACCCGCCGGGCCCCACGAGTTGCCGGAGAGCGAAGCGCCGTTCTCCTTGGATTCGCGCATGAGTTTCAGCATGCCACCGGGCTGGGTGAAGATGCCGCTGTAGCGCTGCTCACCGAGTTGGGCGCCGGGGGCGACACCGAGGCCTCGGAGGAAACCGAATGAGTCGGTCACGCCGGATGCACCGTCGGCGGCCATGATGCCCGCGGTGTGCGTGCCGTGCTGCGAACCGGAGCCGCCTGCGCTCTCACCGGTGAAGGTGACCATGCGTCCGGCGAGGTCGGGGTGCTCGTCGTAGATGCCGCCGTCGACATTGGCGATGATCACGCCAGCACCGCTGAGGCTGACACTGTTCAGCCAGCTCTTGTATCCGGGGAATGCGGCGTTGGATCCGTCCACATTGTTGACATTGATCTGGTTGGTCATCTCGCCGCGCAGGCCGCCGTCGGTCGGACGAGGCTGGATGGAGTAGACACCGGGGATCTGAGCGAGCGACTGGAGTTGATTGCCGTTCACAACCAGCGAGGCGACGGCAAACTTGTCGTTCAGAGGCCGCGCTTGCACGCCCTTGGCGGCGTAGATGCCCAGTTCCTGCTCGATCGCGTTGGTATCGGCGAAGCGAGTCATGAGGACATCAACCTGGATCTTGTCGGCGGGCAGGTTGCGCCACTGCGGGAGGACCTTGTAGGCCGGGGCGAAGGAGCCGGTCCATCGCACGGCAGGATGGTTGGAGAAGACATCGCGAGAGGCGTTATCACCCCAGACGATGTAGGTGTTGGGGTGGATGTACTGCATGACCTTCAGGCCAGCGTTGTCCATGTCGTCGAGCCATTCCGCCTTGGTCGGGCCGCTGAACTGCACGAGGCGGAGGTCGGGCCCTTCGCCGGCACGACTGGCTCCCCAGGCACCGGGGTGGGTGGGCTCGCCGTCCACGACCGGATCGAACGCGAGTTCGCCGAGACGGACGGTGTAGGGCTGCTGGACTTCATGGAACGGCACGCCCGCGGCGTTGAGGCTTGCGAGCATTTCAGGGCCGGCTTCGACCCAGACGAATGAGCCGTAATCCAGGCTCTGCTCGGTTGAAATCGTGTTCAGGCCGCTTTGGGCGAGTTTGGCCGAATCGATACGGACGACCTTGGTGCCCGACGCCTTGGCGCTGCCGGGGCCAGCGGCGTCCGCGATGGACACAGTTGTGCCTGCTGCAAAAATGCAGGCACCGAGCAGAAATGACATGGCTGATGTTCGCACGAACATGCTCCCTTCCTGGTGGACAAAATCTGCGAAAGTACCCTCACGACCTCCGCTGAAACCGTGCCCTCACGGCGACAATCGCCGGAACGGGCCGGTATTCAACCTTCAGTAGACCCCAAGGTCGGCGAAACTGGAATGCCGAATCGGAGAAAAACCAAAGATAGTGTGGTCCTATCGGGCTTTTTGCCGGTTCAGTTCCCGGCAAATTCGAGTCGCGCCTCGTCCATCGTGTAGAGGCTGACCAGCCACCCCCGCAAAAGGTATGGGTCGACATTGAAGCGTCCGGTAACCGTGACGAAGCCGTTGCGCCCCCCCATATTGACCGGCTCATTGAGCATCACTTCCACACTGTCATATGGGGTTGGGGGAGCGCCCATGTGGCAGCCGTCCCACGGGTTGAGCATGAGCAGGATTTCGTCGGTCTCGCTGGCCACCACTGGGAGGAAGGCGAACCCGGTCAGTCGGACATATCTGTCGTTGAGTTCGTCCGCCCAGGTTGGCAGTTCGTTGAGTTCGAGGCGGGGGTTGTAGGTGCGGATCGCGGAAATGAGCACTCCCCACGGCAGTTCGTAGGGATCGGCTTCGGTCCCTCGCCCGGGAATCGTGACCTTGCCGATTTTGAGCCCACTTTCCTCGACTTCCGCTTCATCGTCGGGGCTGATGCTGCCAGCCAGCCGGGTCGCTTCTTCGACGGTGCCCGAGGCCTGGAGGGCCAACTCGGCGAACTCTGCGGTGGCCTGCTGAGACAAGGTGCGGGGGGTATCCATAGGAGCGGAGAGCTCCTCGATTGCCATCTCCGGCGTGATGCGGTTGGGCTCTTCTTCGATTCCCAGTAATTCATCGAGATTCAGAGATTCAACTTCCGGCTCGACGACGACTGAAGCGACCTCGGAATCGCTGGCGGACTCCTGAACTGGTTCCGCAAGAGCCGGCTGGGACGGTTCGGCTTCAGTTTCAACGGGTATTTCGGGGGGAAGCGGGGTTTGCGCGATGACTGACTTGGAATCCGCGGTCTGCGTGGGCTTCGCGTCGAAGGGCCGAGATGCCGTCGCTGGCTGTTGACCATCGCGAAACACAATCGCCGAGGCGATCATGAAAGAACCCAGCAGGATAGCCCAGAACACCTTCATGTGGATCCCTTGGTGGTGAACACAGTGACTCAGAACAGTATCAGCCGACTGGCCGGAGGTTGCGAGCGACCGGGGTACGGTAGGCCATGATAGACGGCACGAGGCCAGCGACGCAGGCGAGGAAGACCGTGGCCATGATGATCGAGAGGGTCCATTTCGCGCCCACGCTGGGGGTCACGATCACGCCGAGGCGTTCTCGCATGATGCCGGCAACGAGATCGGTGGCAAATGCGCTGACCAGGATGCCGCCCGCGGCGCCGATGAGGCCGATGATGGCGGACTCGGTCATGACCAGCCCGAAGATGCGGGGGCGGGAGCAGCCCAGGACCCGGAGGATGGCGATCTGGCGTCGGCGCTGCTCGGCGGAGTTGTACATGGCGAGCATGATGGCGATGCCGCTGGAGAGCATGACGACCGCGGCCATGCCGAGGAAGACCTGGTCGATGTTTGAAACGATCGAGAACAGCCGCCCCACTTCCGCGGCGGGCTGAGCGACATTGATCGAGGTATCGGCGCGGAGTTGGTTCTGCACGGTCTGGAGCGCGGCGGAAACGGAGCGGCCCGGTCGGGTCGCGACGCGTGCGTAGATCCCGGTGACCAGGCGGTCTTCCTCGGAAATATCCTCGGCGGTGGCGAGGTCGTCTTCGGGCCCGCCCCTGGCGATCCGCCGGTCGTGGGCGTGGATGATCCAGGAGGATTCGAGCGTGACATAGAGCACGCGATCGTGCGGGCTGGCGGTCGGTTCGAGAATTCCGACGACCTCGAAGGGGTACTCCTGGTGGAGGTGAGCCCCCTGCCCGGTGCCGTGGGTCAGGGCGATGCGGTCGCCGATCGCCAGCCCGCCGATCTGCGCGGCCCTGGCCCCCACCACGACCTGGAAGTTGCCATCGAAGAGTTTGCCCTCGGCGATCTGGAACGGGCCGTCGACGGTCGGATGAAACAAGCGGAAGTATTCGCTGGTCGTGCCGACGACCGGGAGCGAGCGGTAGGAGTCACCGACGGCGATGGGGATCGCGAAGCCGGGTGGGACTTCGGTGTCGTTGGAGGGGTCGTCGTCCGCATCGAAGAGGAAGTTGCGGGGCTCGTTTGCGATCTGCTCGTACTTGGCCCAGGGAATGACCTGCTGGGGCGGGTTGGCGTAATAGACCCCGTTGAGCACGGAAACGAGGGAACTCGGGTCGCGCGAGATGAGGAAGTGCATGTTCCCTGTGCCGCGTTCGAAGGCCTGGCGGCCGGAGTCGCGGAGGCTGAGCAGGGTGAGCATGAGGGCCACGGCAACGGTCACGGTGATGATCGTGGTCACGGTGGAGAACATCCGCCCGAACAAGCTGCGCCGGATGATGGCGAAATCGGTGAGGGCCATGGTCAGACACTCTCCTTCGATGCGGCGCGGAGTTCGGCGAAATTCGCGGTTCGTGCGAACCGGGCATCAAGCGAGCGATCGTGGCTGACGCAGAGCAGCGCGGCGTTGCGATCGGCGCAGGCCTTCTGGATCAGGTCCATGGCGGTCTCGGCGTTGTCCGGATCGAGGCTAGCGGTGGGCTCATCGGCGAGGACGAGTTCCGGCTCACAGACCACGGCTCGGGCGACGGCGACGCGTTGCTGCTGACCGACGCTGAGTTGCGCGATGTCGGCGTCGTGGCGATCGAGCCCGAGGGTGCTCAGCGTGGCGGCGGCCAGTTTCCGGTGCTGCTTGGGAGGGATCTCGGAGAACATCAGGGCGGCCATGACATTCTCGATCGCGCTGAAACCGTGCAGCAGGTTGAAGGTCTGGAAGATGAAGCCGACATGGCGACCTCGGAACAGGTCCGACTTTGCACCCGAAAGCGTGGTGATGTCGGTTCCGGCGATGGAAATGGAGCCTTCGCTGGGATGGAGCAGGCCGGCGATGAGTTGCAGGAGCGTGCTTTTCCCCGCGCCGGAGCCGCCTTTGAGCAGAACCTGCTCGCCGGGGCTGAGAACCAGCGAGCCGATATCGACGACCCACTGCCCTGCGGGCATGTCGGGGTAGCGAAAGCGGAGGTCTCGGATGGCGAGGGCTGGGGCCTGGTCTGAGGGATCGGGCATGGTGGCACTGTATACCGGCAGAAGCGCGTGGAGCGACGTAGGGCTGGGCAGAATTCGGTGGTCACTCGGTCTTCTGCTGCTCGACGAATCGTTCGGCGAGGCGGACGGCGGAGAGTGGTGACGAGCCCTCGGCCTTGTTGTTGATGACGACCATCCGGGCCAGAGCCGAGGCTCGAATGAGGATTCGGATGATCTGGTCGAGGGATCGTTCATCGGGATCGACGACGCGATTGAACGGTTCGTAGCGGGATTTCGCCTCGCGGAAGGAATCGCCGCTGTACGGGTTCAGCATCCAGCGGAGGACGCACACCCGCTGCGATGCGGGATCGATTGCATCCGATTGCTCATCGAGCGGAGGTGCGCTGGGATGGACGGCGTAGCAATGGCTGGTCCCGCTGTTGGCGAGCGCATCGCGATAGGACGGCGTGAGGAGCCCGCGGTCTCGAATCTCGATTGCATATTCGGGGCCGACCGGGAGCGAGGAAAGGAAGTCGTGGAGACGGTCGGCGAAGGCGTGGGGGCCGCCGAGTTTCGAGATTCGCAGGGGCCCGAGCGGAGGGAACTGGAAGACGATCGCGCCGAGTTTCGAACCGAAACCCGCGAGAGCGGGGTTGATCACCCGGGATTCGGCGTGGTGCGGATCGAGGAGCAATGGGTTTGGTGTGATCGGCACCCCACGCGTGGCGATCAGTTCGGGCATCACGAGCGCCCGGTCGGCCTTCATCACGAAGCGGAAACCATCGGGCACCTGCTCGGCGTAGGCGCGACACTCGGCCTCCGGGAGCGGCGCGTAATAGCTGCGATCGATGCCGACAGTACGGAAGAGCGGATGTTTGCTGTACGCGGGCAGGCCCTTCCGGGACAGGGTGGTCTCGGTCAGGTTGTCGTGACCCGCTCGCCAGACCAGCCCTTCCCAACCCGGGAAGGACCACGATGAGGTCCCCAGATAGAGCGAACCGGGCAGTTGCGAAGCGACGGAGACGATTCGATCGCTCTCCCGCTCCGGGGTGATGGCGTTGGGGTCACCGAAGAGGTTGTGCTGCTCGGCGCGCACGCTGCTTACCCTTTGCACTTGGCCCACTGTTTTTCGATGCGCTTGGCGGACACCGGGATCGCCGTGCGCAGTTCCTGTGCGAACAGCGAGACGCGGAATTCTTCGAGCATCCAGCGCAATTCCTCGAAGGGCGGGAGCAGTTCGAGGAGTTCGGGTCGCTGCTCGGCGAGCTGGCGGACCTTGTCCCAGTGGGGTTTGACCTGAGCCATGAGGTCGGCGTCGCGCTGGCCGGCGTCGCGTCCGCAGCGGTCGAGGCGCAGATCGATGGCCTTGAGGTATCGCGGGTAGTGGACCAGCCACTCGGTCGGCGTGGTCCGCAGGAAGCGGTGCGGCACCTTGGCGTGCGGCGGACGCATCAGGTGCTCGATCTGGGACTGGATGTCTTTGAGCGAGGTCTCGCGCAGGGCACGGGGAGGTTGCTCGAGTCGGATCTGGATGCGGTGGTACGCGCGGAGGGTGGTCGTCACAAGTTCGCAGACGCTGTGCGTCATCTCACCGATGCGGTGCCACGCGGCCCCCAGACGAGCGTCGAACGCCTGCTGGCTTCGGATATCGGGTCGCCCGCCGATGAAGAGATGGTCGGCGAGCACTTCCAGCACATCGTGACGGAGTTCTTCGCCCGGGCCGATGGGCGCGTAGTAGACCACCATCTCCTCGAAATCGGGCAGGTACTGGGCGTGGTACTTGAGTTCATCGACCGCGCGGATCATGAAGAGGCGGCGCAGACCGTCGCGGTGGGCGCGCATGGCGGTCGCTTCGGACTCGAAGAGGCGGATGCCCGCGGCATCGCCCTGATCGACCAACGCGGGGTACACATTCACGCTGACGCCGCTGCGGTTGAGCGGGACGGTGGCGGGGAGATCTCCGAAATCCCAATCGCGGATGGCGTCGCGGATCCATTTCTTTTCGGAGATGCTCTCGAACGAGGACCGCATCTTCGGGGCGAGGTCGCGTTTGAGCGCGGGCAGGTCGCGTCCGTCGGCGATGGGTTTGCCGCTGTTGTCGACGACGCGAACGCGCATCCGGAGGTGATCGGGGAGTTGCTCGGGTCGGAAGAGTTCGCGCGGGATGGTGGTTCCGGCGATCGACTGGAGCGTGTCGACGACGGCATCGAAGAAGGACCGCTTGCCGCGGAGCGGTTCGATCTGCTTGGCACACTCGCGGGCGATCTGCGGGGCGGGCATGAGCGTGCGCCGGTAGGACTTCGGGAGCGTGCGGATCAGGGCGACGATTTTCTCTTCGAGCAGGCCGGGCACGAGCCAGGTGGTGGTGGCCTCGTCGAGTTGCGCGAGCGCCTCGACCGGAACGGTGATCGTCACGCCGTCGGACTTCTCGCCGGGCTTGAGTTCGTACTCCAGCGGCATCGGCGCGCCGTTGACCGGGAGTTCATCGGGGAAGAGTTCGGCGGTGACCTCTTCCGGGTCGCGGGTCATCAGGTCGTCGCGAGACATCAGCAGCAGGTTCGGGTCCTGCTTCTCGGCCTCGGCACGCCAGGTCTCGAAGGCCTCACCGGTGTAGATATCCTCCGGGATACGCTCGTCGTAGAAGGCGTAACGCACGAAGTCCTCGACCAGCACATCGCGTTTACGCTGCTTGGCTTCGAGTTGCTCGACCTCTTCGATGAGAGCGCGGTTCTGCTTCATGAACCGCCCGCGGGTGGCCCATTTCTCGTGGACGAGGCCGTGGTAGATGAACAGTTCGCGGCTGGTGGCCGGGTCGATCGGGCCGTAGTGAACCGGGCGACCGGAGAGGATGGTGAGGCCGGAGAGGATGACCTTCTCCTTGGCCATGACCTTGCCGGTGCGCTCGACGAACTTCGGGTCGCTGTAGGTGCGCGAGATCAGGTGAGAACCCACCTCTTCAACCCACTTGGGCTGGATCGGCCCGACGGTGCGCGCGTAGCGACGCTCGGTCTCGACGACCTCCGCGGCGACGATCCACTTGGGACGCTCCTCGAACAGCGCGGAGCCGGGGAAGATGAAGAAGCGGGAGTTGCCCGGCCCCTCGTATTCGTACTTCTCCGGTCGATAGCCGATGTTCGAGAGCAGCGCGGTGAGCAGGGCGCGATGGATCGCGTCAGGATCGTCGCACTTCTTCGTCCGGTCGGCTCCGGGGAGACCGACCTCGCGTGTGAGGCGGGCGAGCATGTCGTGGGTCTCGATCCACTCGCGGAGGCGGACATAATTGAGGAACCGCTCGATGCACCACTTCTTGAGGCGACTGGAGCCGAGGGTCCCCCGCTGCTCGTGGAACGCCTCCCACAAGAGGAGATAACTGAGGAAGTCCGAACCCTCGTGTGTGAACTGCTCGTGTGCTTTGTCGGCTGGGTCGCTTTGTTCGTTGGGGCGCGCGCGTGGTTCCGGGATGCTCTGGACCGATGCGATGATAAACGCTTCGCGCAGGCACTGTTCGTCGGCGCCGGCGTTGATGATGC
>JBICHT010000052.1:0-14884 GCA_043101125.1 Phycisphaerales bacterium JB050
AAAAGCCTCACAAAACAACACAGGCCGCCCGGTGAGAGGGACGGCCTGAGAAAACGCCTATGGAAGGCCACTCTGGATCAGAGAAGACCGTCCTTCTGGGCCATCATGCGGAGCATGTCCACACAGCGGGAGGCGTAGCCAAACTCGTTGTCGTACCACGAAACCACCTTGAAGAAGCGGTCGTTGAGCTCGATGCCGGCACCGGCATCAAAGATCGACGAGCCGGGGTGCGAGACGAAGTCGGACGAGACGACCTCTTCCTCGGTGTAGTACAGGACACCGGACATCGGGTTTTCGGCGGCGGCCTTCATCGCGGCGTTGATCTCCGCCAGGCTGGTCGCCTTGCTGGTCCGGAAGGTCAGGTCGACGCACGAGACATCGGCGGTCGGCACGCGGAAGGACATCCCGGTGAGCTTGCCCTTGATCGCGGGGATGCAGAGCCCCACGGCCTTCGCGGCACCAGTGCTGGCCGGGATGATGTTCATGTAGGCGTTGCGACCGCCGCGATAGTCCTTCTTGGACGGACCGTCCTGGGTGGGCTGGGTAGCGGTCGCGGCGTGAACGGTGGTCATCAGGCCCTCTTCGAGCCCGAACGAATCGTTGATGACCTTGGTGATCGGTGCGAGGCAGTTGGTGGTGCAGCTCGCGTTGGAAACGACTTGGTCGCTCGCGGGGTCGTAGGTCTCGTGATTGACCTTGTAGCACATGGTCTTCACGGTGTCGGGGGTCTTGGTCGGGGCGGAAATCAGCACCCGTTTCGCACCCGCGGCGATGTGCTTCTTCGCATCATCGCCCGCGGTGAACAGACCGGTGGACTCGAGGACGATGTCGCAGCCCAGTTCCTTCCAGGGGAGGTTCGCGGGGTCGCGTTCGGCGGTGGTGCGGGTCGTCTTGCCGTTGACCGAGAACGAGCCGTCGCCGACCTGCACATCCGCTTCCTTGCCGTTGATGCGGAAGCGTCCGTGCATGGTGTCGTACTTGAGCAGATACGCGAGGTTGTCGGCATCGACCAGGTCGTTCACACCGACGATCTCGATGTCGGGGGTCTGCGAAGCGATGCGGTAGACCAAACGACCGATGCGGCCGAAACCGTTGATGCCCACTTTGAGAGTCATGAGGGCTGCCTTTCTGGATGCGCGTGCCGCGATCGGGCCGCGAAATTTGAGAGGATCTGAGCGAAGCGGAGCGGCTGTTGGGCCGCGATTGCCACAGGGATCGGAAGGGTAGCCCTGCGGGAGGAGGGCTTCAATGCGCCGGAGCGATCAACCGGCCATGATCTTCGCCAGACGATCCAATCCCTCGATCAGGCGGGGCTTGGCGGTGGCGAAACTCAGGCGGAAATGCGTGTCTCGTTCGGAAAACACATCTCCCGGGATGACCAGCACATTCTGCTCGACGGCGTTCTCGAAGAACTGCCTGCCGGTCATGCCCAGTCGCTCGGGGACCTTGACGAAGCTGTAGAACGCGCCACCGGGACGAGCGACCTCGGTGTAGGGACCGAGCTTTTCGATCACGAGATCGCGGCGGGCGGCGTAATCGTTGAGCGGGCCGGACATGTCGGTGTCAAAGGTGGCCAGACACCCCCACTGCAGCGGGGTCGGAGCGCAGACGAAACTGTACTGCTGGAGTTTGGCGATCTCCTGCACGATCCGCGTCGGCCCGGCGATGTAGCCCATCCGCCAGCCGGTGCAGCCGTAGGTCTTCCCGAAGCCTCGGATCAACAGCGTGTCCTTGTGCGAACCCGGCTCACGACAGGGGCTGGGGCACTTGCGACCGTTCGGGAAGTCTTCTCGTGCATCGTCGAAGCAGAACTCGTCGTAGATTTCGTCCGAGATCAGCAGGACGCCCTTGGCTCGGCAGAGTTCGAGCAGGTCGCGGCATTCGGCCTGGGTCAGAACCACGCCCGACGGGTTGGCCGGTGAATTCAGCAGCACCGCCTTGGTGCGTTCGGTGATGAGCGGCTCGACGCGCTCGGCGGTCATGCGAAAATCAGGGTAGGTATCGCAGCGGACAGCCCGGCCTCCCGCGAAGGTGGCCATGTGCGGATAGGCCACGAAGTACGGGTCGGGGATGATGATTTCATCGCCGGGACCAAGCAGGGCCATGTTCATCAGGAAGAGGGCACCAGAGGTACCGGAAGTCACCGCGACGGAGATGTCTTTGCGACCGGCTTCGGTCGAGGCATCGGGCCAGCCGAGGTCATCGGCGATCCACGACGCGCAGCGATCGCGGAGTTCGGGGATACCGCCGGTCATGGAATACCCGTTGCGGTCTTCCTTGATGGCATCGATCGCGGCCTGCTTGACCGCATCGGGAACCGGGAAATCGGGTTGACCGATCGAGAGATTGATCGGATCGTTCATGGTCGCGCCGAGTTCGAAGACTCGCCGGATGCCGGAGGCATCGAGTGACTTTGCGCGGGGTGAGATCAGCCGGTCCATATCCATGACGGGGTCCTCGGTCGAGGGGCACGGGGCAGCGCAGAAAGAAGGGCACTCGCGAATCGAGCGCCCTAGTCAGCCTTATGTATTCAGGGAGCGACGGAAACCCGAAAACGCTCGGAGGCACCGACTCAGCGGACCTTGCGGTTGGCGGTCTTCTGAAGGTGCAGCACTTTTTTGCTGCTCGGATCGAAGTCCTTGGTGTCCTTCAGGCGCTCGATGCGCTCGTGACGCTTGAGCACATTGCGGTGCGAGGCGAGGTTGCCGGCGGTTTTGAGGGACTGGTCGAGACTCATGGGAAGATCCTTTGCACTATCGGCCGGCCGGGAAGTGGGCCGGGCCGATGAGAATAGCGAGAATCGGCGAGTGTTTCAAGGCCAGCGGGTCGAAGACGGGGTATCAGTCGAGACGGGCGGGGTAGAGGTCATCGAAGTCTGTGGCCCCCCTCTCCACATCCTGGTACCGCTCTCCGATGCTCTTGATTCGTTCAACGAGGGCCTGAGCCTCGGCATCGCGGTAAGTGCCGCCTTCAAATCCCTGTCGGGTCGAGAGATTCCAGCGGTTTGAGCGGGTGCTCGGGTAGACGACGGCCCCCACGCCGTTCCGCCCGAGATACAGGGCGGCCTTCTCGGCCTCATCCCACGGATAGTTGGTGGCGAGGATGAAATAGTTCAGACCGGGCTGGCGCGGGTCCTGAACTCCATTTCGCACGAACCAGACATTCGGGAGCGGCGAGCCGGTCGATGCCCCCCCACCGGTATTGCGGGGTTGCTGGGTCTGAGAACCGCTTGAATCGGAGTTTGTCAGATTGGACGGGTTCCCGGAGTGGTTCGTCGCGTTCGACACGAGCGGATCGGCGATCGTGTTTTCGCCGTTCGGACCGGCATCATTGGTCAGCATCCGCAGGCGTTCTTTCTCGGCGAGGCGGTCTCGCTGCTGATATCCGAGCATGTACCCCCCGAAAATCAGGGCGATCACACCGGCGATGGCGAAGAACAGATACCCCATCGGAACGCGGATGGTGCGTCCGGGCTTGATGCCGAAGGCGGAGTCTTCTTCCTCCACGAGGGGGTCGCTCACCGGCGTGTGCGATGAACCGGGCTTGTTGATCGGGCGACTGCCGAGCAGTTCATAGAGGGCCGGGTTCTTGCGTCGCTGGGACATGGCTGAGCATTATCACCGGAGTAGGATGAAGATCAAAGCGAAAGCCGAGACTATCAGACTGCCTGGATCGTACCGACAGATGGAGGGCCGGTCGCGATGACCGAGGCCTGAGCCAGATGGGCCGTGTGACTGAGACTGATGAGCCAGCCGGAAATGGCTCTTTGCGTGGCAATGGTCGCGGCCTCGCCGGACAACCGAATTGAGGGGATACCTGCGGGGTCACGCCGGATTTCGATGTCGGTCCAGGCGATGCCGTCCCGCCATCCGGTCCCGAGGGCCTTCAGGACGGCCTCCTTGGCCGCGAACCTGGCGGCGAAGTGCTCGGCGGCTCGCTTGCGACTGGACTCGCAGTAGGCGATTTCGTCTGGAGTGAAGACCCGATCCCGGAACCGCTCGGGGTGGTCGGCGAGCATCCGCGCGATGCGATCGACTTCGACGAGGTCGATGCCGTGGGCGAGGATGGAGGGTGGCGGGTTCGGGGGATCGTTGGTCACGACGCGTGGGCTCGATTCAGTCACTGGCTTTGGCTGGCTTCTTTGGTTCAGACTTGCTCGGCTTGGCCTCGGACTTGGTCGTCGATGAGTCGGCCTTCTTCTCTGCCTTACTCTCAGACTTGGACTCGCTCTTGCTGTTCTCGCTGTCGGCCTTGGCGGCTTTCTTGTACGAGTCGCTGCGGTAGTCGGTCTCGTAGAAGCCCGAGCCCTTGAAGATCACGCCCGCGCCGGTGCCGATGAGGCGCTCGAGCTTGAGCTTGCCGCATTCGGGGCACTTCTTGAGCGGCTTGGCGCTCATGGACTGAAATTCTTCGAATTCGTGGTTGCAGGCGTTGCAGCGGTAGTCGTAGGTGGGCATTGCTGTGTACTCGCTTCTTACTCGCCGTCGGCGTCTTCGCCGGATTCATGATTCGGGACGGTTTGCTCTTCACAGGCGGTCGAGACGGTCACCTTGGCGGGACGAATGACCCTGGTCTGGAGGGCGTAGCCGGGCTGCTTGAGTTCGACGACTGCACCGGGTTCAACTTCTGTGGACTCGACGCTTTCGACGGCTTCGTGGCGGTTGGGGTCAAACTCGTCGCCGGTGGTGGGATCGATGGTGGTGAAGCCCATCTGTGCGAGCACGCGGATCATCTCGGAGCGGATCATCTCGATGCCCTGCATGATCGCGGAGGCCGGGGTCTTATCCGGGTCCATCTTCATGGCCATGTCGAAGGTATCGAGCACGCTGACCAGCGTCTCAAGCACCATGACCTTGCCGGCCTCGCGGGCGCGTCGTTCGTTCTCGCTCGATATTCGCTTGTAGTTCTGCAGGTCAGCGAGGGCGCGTTGGTAGTTGCTTTCTGCCGCCGCGAGATCGGCGCGCAGGGCCTCGGCGGGATCGGGCATAGCGGTCTCTTCGGAGGATTCGCCGTCGATCTCAGAGAGTTCCTGCTGAATCTGGTCCATCTCGGACATCGCCGATTGCTGCTCGGAGGCGAGCTGGTTGAGGCGAGCGCGCAGTTCCTTCGCCCGCTTCTTTGACTGCTTTTCGTTGGTTGGGTTGTTTTGTTCGTTCATTGGTCTTCAGTGGTTGAGGAGATTGGTGGCGGCGATCAGGTGCCGAGCAGGTCTTTGACCTTGCTCCAGAAGCCGTCTTTCTTGGGGAGGATGCCCTGCTCGCCTTCGAGTTCGGCGAGTTCGCGCAGCAGTTCTTCCTGGCGAGAACCGAGTTTTTTGGGCACTTCGATCTCGACGACGACGATGACATCGCCGCGCCGACCGGAGCGAAGGTTGGGTAGGCCCGCGCCGTCGATGCGGAAGACCGCACCGTGTTGAGTCCCCCGGGGGATGACGATGGAAGCCTCGTCGTCGAGGGTCGGCACTTCGATGTGGGCGCCGAGGGCGGCCTGGGAGTAACTGATGGGCATCTCAAGGATCAGGTGGTCGCCGTCGCGCTTGAAGACCTCGTGTTCCTGAACCCGAACGACGACATGCAGGTCGCCCCGCATGCCGGCCCCCTCGGGGGAGAGCTCGGGTGGTGGCGGTTCGCCTTCACCGCTGACGCGCACGGCCTGACCATCGCGGATGCCGGCGGGGATGTTGACCGAGAGTTTGCGCTTGCGTGGGACGCGTCCCTTGCCGTGGCAGTCGGAGCACTTGTCCTTGATCATCTTGCCGCGGCCCTTGCAGGCGGGGCATGTGGTCTGCATGCGGAACATGCCGCCGAAGCCGGTCTGAATGACCTGGCCGTGCCCGCCGCAGGTTTCGCAGGCGACGGGGGTGGAGCCGGGCTTGGCGCCCGACCCGGTGCAGGTTTGGCAGACATCGAGGCGAGTGAACTCGACATCGACCTGGGTCCCGGTGAGGACTTCGGCGAGGTTGATCTCGACCTCGGTTTCGAGGTCGTAGCCGCGTGCGGGGCCGCGGCGTCCCCCGCCACCGGCGCGTCCGCCCATGCCGCCGAAGATGTCGCTGAACATCGAGAAGATGTCTTCGACATTCGTGAAGCCGTGGTTGGCGGTGGCGCCGCCCATGCCGCCCTTGAGCCCGGCGTGGCCGTACTGGTCGTAGATCTTGCGTTTCTGCTCGTCGGAGAGGACCTCGTAGGCTTCGGCGCATTCTTTGAACATGCGCTCAGCCTCAGCATCGCCGGGGTTGCGGTCCGGGTGGTACTTCATCGCGAGGCGCCGGTACGCCCGCTTGATCTCGTCACCGTCGGCGTTGCGTTCGACGCTGAGGACTTCGTAGTAGTCGCGGGTGGTGGTCATGAACTTCCTGCTTGATTGGGATTGGTCAATCCGAGCTCCGAGAGATGATCCTGCAAGCGGACCGACTTGAGACACCACCGTTCATCACCCGGTGAAGAGCCTTCGGCTACACGGAGATCAGAGGCGCTGGATAGCGCTGCTAGACGCGAGTCCTTCGTCTCGAACGGTAACAATGCTGGAGCATCCCAAGGCAGACCGGCGCTCCCTGCGTTGAGGCGTGCGATGTAGAGCATCGCATGAACATATTCGCTTCGAGCCCCTTCGACACTCTCGTCGAAATCCACTTCTTCACCCTCATAGCCGAGTGTGCCCCCGGTGAGTTCAGCGAGTGCCACAGAGGCGATCGAAGCCAAGACCGTCTCGTAGAACGATGAGTGAAGCACGAATTGAACCGTGACAGGACAGGCGAGTGCGGTGCTGCGGTTGGAATCGGCAGCGGTTCGCTTGCCGCCAAAGAGTTTTCCGAGGAAACCTGGTTTCGCTTCGGTTGAAGATGATTCCTCATCACCCACAACAAGCTCCAGCGGCACCGAATACCCGAGAAGCTTTGCATCGATGCAGCCGCTTACGGTCGACCACTCGAACCTAGCGATCTCGACACTGAAGCCGCACGAGTTGATGGCCTGATTCCAAGCAGCAGTCGAGGGCAGGCGCGATTTATCGCAGTAGACCTCGATGGAATGGGACATGGCATCTGGCTCCAGAAAGATGAACTCTACCTACGAATTGGTCGCACAGAATTTCTCCTATGCGACCAAGTTTGAAGTCAGGATTGCGGATCAGTCGACCGCGCCGACGACGGGCTTCTCGTCGTCCTTGAGGTCGGTGATCATCACATCGGTGGTGAGCATGAGACCCGCGACGGACGCGGCGTTCACCAGCGAGCTCTTGATGACCTTGGCCGGGTCGATGATGCCGGCCTTGACCATGTCGACATAGGTTTCGGTGATGACATCGAAGCCGTTGTTGCCCTTGAGCTCCTTGACCTTTTCGACGACGAGGTCGCCGTCGAGGCCGGCGTTATCGACGATCTGCTTCAGCGGGGCTTCGACCGCGCCGAGGATGATGTCGTAGCCGATCTTCTCGTCGCCCTTGGCCTTCTTGCGACCCGCTTCGAGGGCGGCGATGGTGCGGATGAGCGCGGTGCCGCCGCCGGGGACATAGCCCTCGAGCGCGGCGGCGCGGGTGGCGTTGAGCGCATCGTCCACACGGTCCTTGCGCTCCTTCATCTCGGTCTCGGTCGCGGCGCCGACATTGATGATCGCGACGCCGCCGGTGAGCTTGGCCAGACGCTCGTTGAGCTTTTCCTTGTCGTAGTCGCTGGTGGAGCGCTCGATCTGGGCCTTGATCTGCTCGGCGCGAGCGTTGATGTCCTTCTTCTTGCCGGCGCCCTCGATGATGGTGGTCGAGTCTTTGTTGACCACGATCTTCTTGGCGGTGCCGAGTTCGGAGAGCTCGATGGATTCGAGCGAGCGCCCGAGGTCTTCGGAGAAGAAGGTGCCGCCGGTGAGGACACCGATATCACCGAGCATCTGCTTGCGACGATCACCGAAGCCCGGGGCCTTGACGGCGCAGACTTTCAGGACGCCACGGAGGCGGTTGACGACGAGGGCGGCGAGTGCTTCGGACTCGACATCTTCGGCGATGATCAGGAGTTGCTTGCCCGAGCCCGCGACCTTGTTGAGGAGGGGAAGCAGGTCGTTGAGGTTGGAGATCTTCTTCTCGTGAACGAGCACGAGCGCGTCTTCGAGGACAGCCTCAGCGGTCTTGGGGTCGCTCATGAAGTAAGGCGAGAGGTAGCCCTTGTCGAACTGCATGCCCTCGACATATTCGAGGGTGGTCTCGGCGGCCTTGCCCTCTTCGACTTCCACGACACCGTCGGCACCGACCTTGGCGATGGCCTCGGCGATCAGCTCACCGATGGTTTCGTCGTGGTTGGCGGAGACGGTGGCGACCTTCCTGTAGTCGGCCTTGCCCTTGCAGGGCGTGGCGAGTTCATCGACCGCGCCCGCGGCGACCTGAGCGGCGGCGTTGATGCCGCGCTGGACGGCGACGGGGTTCGCGCCGGCGGTGATGTGGCGCAGGCCACCGGTGAAGATCGCTTCGGCGAGGACGGTGGCGGCGGTGGTGCCGTCGCCGGCCTGGTCGTTGGTCTTCTTGGCGACCTCGATGACCATCTTCGCGCCCATGTTCTGCATGGGTTCGGCGAGGGAGACTTCCTTGGCGACCGAAACGCCGTCCTTGGTGACTGAGGGGCCGCCGTAGGACTTCTGGATGGCGACATTGCGCCCGCGCGGGCCCATGGTCACCTTGACGGTTTTGGCGAGACGCTCGAGGCCCTTTTTCATTTCGAGGTGGGCGGCGTCTGAGAACATCAGCTGTTTGCTGGACATGGTGTAGATCCTTCTTTGTGGGTGATCTGGTGAGGAATCTGGGGAGTCGGGAAGGTTCAGTTCTTCTCGAGGATGCCCAGCAGTTCGGACTCACGCATGATCATGTGGCTCTCGCCCTTGATCTCGACTTCGGTGCCGGCGTACTTGCCGAACACCACGGTGTCGCCCTTCTGGACCGAGGGCTTGGCGAGGTTGCCGTTCTCGAGTCGCTTACCCGGTCCTGCGGCGACGACCTTTCCGGTCATCGGGCGTTCCTTGCTCGACTCGGGGAGGTACAGGCCCGAGGCGGTGCGGGTTTCGGGTTCATCGGGTTTGACGAGGATGCGGTCTTCAAGGGGCTTGACTGCCATGGTGATGTTCTCCGTTGATTCAATCGCGAAAGGTGTCGCGTGTGCTGAAATATGAAAAGTGTTCGTGGTATCCGGGGTCGCCAGCGTGTGTTGCTAGTCAGCCCCTTCTGCAAGACCCGGGGCCGGTTCTTCAACCTCGGTGAGTTGCGGATCGTTCTTGGCCTGCATGGCCGCCCAGCGTGCGAAGCCGAAGGGCTCGGTCTCGTCCCGCTCCTTGTCGGACCGGGGGAGGAGGCGAGGGAGCAGAACCCCCTCGACGCTGGCGATCATGTGCGGCGGGACATTCAGGACTGTCGGGAGGCCGTCTTCGCCGTTGCCCATCATCGTGTAACCGGTGATGACATCGCAGATCGGGCTGCCGGCGTTGATGACCGAGGCCACCTTGCCGGCGGACTCGGCCACCTCGTGCTTGGTCGGCCCGATGTCCCAGCGGTTGTCGCCGAGGAAGCAGCGCCCGCGGCTGATGTGGGTCGAGACCTGCGTCACCGCATAGGTCCGGCCGTCGATCAGCGTCACGCGGAACACCCAACGGGGTGCTCCGGCGTGTTCTTCGGACACGGGCACTTTCTCCAAGATGTCCTGCATCGAGGCCGCGGTACGACGAAACCACTCGCTCCAGGGAACGAGTTCGTCTTCGCGGCCGAGATCGATGGATCGTGTTTCGGACATGCAGGCTCCGTGCGATGGGGCTCCGTTCGACGGGGGGTGTGGTCAGTGCAGGCTCAGAAGCCCATGCCGCCCATACCACCCATGCCTCCCATGCCACCCATGCCACCCATGGGGTCCATGCCGCCGCCACCGGCGTGAGCGTGGTCGTCGTCATCGTCCTTGGGCTTCTCGGTCACGATGCAATCGGCGGTGAGCAGCACGGTCGCGACGGACGCGGCGTTCTGCAGGGCCGAGCGATCGACCTTGGCGGGAGTGAGCACGCCCATGGCGACCATGTCGCCGTATTCGAGCGTGAGGGCGTTGAACCCGAAGGTGGTGCCGATCTTGTCGTCGCCTTCGGTGACCTTGGCGACCACGACGCGTCCCTTGGCACCGGCGTTGTCGGAGATGGTTTCGAGCGGAACGGTCAGGGCCTGGCGGACGACTTCGAGGCCGGCGGCGTAGTCGTACTTGGCGTGGCCGATGTCATCGGCGGAGACCTCGGTCTTCTTGCCGAAGACGGACTTCCAGTCGCGGCTGGACTCGATCTTCTTCTTGGCGTGGACGAAACTCACGCCGCCGCCGGGGACGATGCCCTCGGCGATCGCGGCGCGGGTGGCGTGCAGCGCATCTTCGACGCGGGCCTTCTTTTCCTTGAGTTCGGCTTCAGAAGCCGCGCCGACATTGATCTGAGCCACACCGCCGGAGAGTTTGGCGAGGCGCTCCTGGAGTTTCTCGCGATCGTAGTCGCTGGTGGCGGCGTCGATCTCGCGTCGGATCTGCTCGACGCGGGCCTGGATGTCTTTGGAATCGCCAGCCCCGTTGAGGATGGTGGTGGTGTCGTTGGTGATCTCGATCTTCTTCGCCATGCCGAGGTCGGCCAGCGAGACAGAGTCGAGCTTCATGCCGAGGTCCTTCATGACCGGCTTCGCACCGGTGAGAACCGCGATGTCCTGGAGCATGGCCTTGCGACGGTCGCCGTAGCCGGGGGCCTTGACCGCAGCAACCTGGAGCGTGCCGCGCAGTTTGTTGATGACCAGGGTGCTGAGGGCTTCGCCGGTGATGTCCTCGGCGATGATCAGCAGGGGCTTCTTGGCATCCATGACCTTCTCGAGCAGCGGAACGAGGGTCTGGATGCTGTCGATCTTGTCCTCGTGGATGAGCACGAGGCACTTCTCGAGTTCGGCCTTCATCTCATCAGGGTTCGTGACGAAATTAGGCGACAGGTAGCCACGGTCGAACTGCATGCCTTCGACGACATCGATATCGGTGTCGAGCGACTTGCCTTCTTCGACGGTGATGACGCCATCCTTGCCGACCTTCTCGAAGGCATCGGCGAGGATCTTGCCGATTTCGGGGTCGTTGTTGGCGGAGATGGTCGCGACGCTCTGAATGTCTTTCTTGCCGTCGACCGGGCGGGCGATGCCGGTGATTTCCTTGGCGGCGATCTCGACGCCCTTCTTCATGCCGCGGACGAGCGCGTTCGCATCAACACCGGAGGCGATAAAGCGGAGCCCTGTGGTAAAGAGGGCCTCGGCGAGCACGGTCGCGGTAGTGGTGCCGTCACCGGCATCGTCGGAAGTCTTCGAGGCGGCTTCCTTCACGAGCATGACGCCCATGTTCTCAGCCTTATCACGGAGTTGAATCTCTTCCGCGACGGTCACGCCATCCTTGGTGACGGTCGGGCCGCCCCACGATTTATCGATGACGCTGTTGCGTCCACGCGGACCGAGGGTTGATTTGACGGCTTTGGCGAGCTTTTCCACGCCAGCCTGAAGGGCCTGGCGGGCGTCGGTCTCGAAGGTGAGTTCTTTCACTGCCATGTCTGCGGTTCTCCAGAGCTCATTGAGGGCGGCATCTCGCCACCCGAGACTAGGGGTTTATGGCCCGGTAGAGGGCGTTGGGTCGGTTCACAGGCGATGCGCGGATCGCGCAGCATCGCTCGCTTCACTCTCTACAACGACGATGCCAACCTGCATTTATTCACAAACACAGAAATATCAATGACTTACAACGATCCAGCAGCCATTTTCCCCCCGCTGTCACCTGACACAGAGGCGCGGGAGTCGGCCTCGGCTGCCGAACTGGCAGGAGCATCCTCTCCGAACAACTCCGCCATCGTCGGGCTGGGTGTGAGGATGGCATTGCTGATACGCCACGAATCCACGGCGGCACTGATCAAACCGAGAGTCAGGAGCATCGAACTGAAGACCACCAGCAGCCGGCCGATGAAGTCTGCCACCCCGGCCGCCCCGTCGAGGACCCCGGTGGCTACGAGCCAGCGGACGGTATCGCCGAGCAGGCCCACGATCACGACGCCGCTCATGGCGAGGATGGTCTGGCGGTCGACCCGTCCGGTACGCAAGGCGAGAGAGCGTCGGACCATTTCACGGGCCATCGGTCGCACGCACAGCAGCACGCCGAGGACGCCGAAACCGAAGATGATTCGCCCGAATTCCCGCATGGCGTCGAGCGTGCGATCGTGGCCATAGGCCGGGATTTTGTCCATGTCAGTGCGTATGACGATGACCAGGCCGGCGAGGATGACGGCATACCAGAGCACGCCGATGCCCGCGAGAATGGATTTCACCGGGCGGATCCAGCGATTCGGACGCACCAGCGCGATGGCACCGATCGCGCTGAGCAGCAGCGCAACGATGGACAGCAGCGACCAGATCGAGTCCGCGCCGGAGCGATTATTGGTCAACCCGGAGTACTCACTGAGCCGGAGCACCCATAGTGCCATCGCCGAGGTCGCGGCCCCCGTTCCCCAGAAACGGATGCCCCAGGCGGTCAGCCTCGGGAACCGGATCGGCTTGAATTCGTCGGCCTGCGGATCGACGCGATACAGAATAGTTCCTCGGACCGCCGTGCCACATTCCGGACACACCGAACGGATGGAGAGCCCCTTGAGTTCGTAGCCACAGACGAAGCATGGCAATGAACCACGCAGGGATTGCACCACCTTCGGCTCACCAGAACCCTCAGATTCCATGGAATTCACCAAAGAATCACCTGAACTGGCGACTTCGTGGGATCGAGACTCGTCTTCCGGGCGTATCACTGGCTAAAAGTCTACGCGGAGACGACCATGAACCGCTCGCATACGCACGAACTGGAACCAGGAACGCGAATGACCGGTATCCACACCGAACACAACCATCAACCTCCGAACGATCCCCAACATGCCGCGGATCTCACGCCTGATGAGGCCAAGGACCTCGTTGAACGCCTTCGCCAGAATATCCGGCAGGTCTACATCGGCAACACCACGGCCATCGATCGGCTGATTGTGTGCCTGCTGGCCCGGGGCCATGTGCTGATCGAGGATGTGCCGGGCGTGGGCAAAACGGTGCTGGCGACCGCTCTGGCCCGATCGCTGGACTGCACCTTCAGCCGAGTGCAGCTCACGCCGGACATGCTGCCGGCGGATGTGCTGGGCGTGTCGGTTTACGATTCGAATACCGGCGAATTCCACTTCAAGCAGGGCCCGATCTTCGCGAACATCCTGCTCGCCGACGAGATCAACCGTACGACGCCGCGCACGCAGTCGGCGCTGCTGGAGTCCATGCAGGAGGCCACGGTGTCGATCGACGGGCGGGTGATCAAACTCGAACAGCCGTTCATGGTGGTCGCGACGCAGAACCCCTTCGAGTTCGAGGGCACCTATCTCCTGCCCGAGAACCAACTCGACCGGTTCCTGATGCGGATCAGCCTCGGCTACCCGACACCAGAGGCCGAGGCTCAGGTTCTGAACCAGCGCCCCTCCGAATCCAAACTCACGGAATTGCTGCCGGTGACCGACCAGTCCGATGTGCTCCGCCTGCAGGCACTCACCGACCGCGTCCGGATCGACGACGAGATCGTGCAGTACATCATCCACCTGGCCAACGCGACGAGGGAGCACCGGGACCTGCGGATCGGCCTCTCACCACGCGGCACCCTCGCGCTCGCCCAGGCGGCCCGCGCGACGGCGGTGCTCGATGGACGCGACTACTGCATCCCCGAAGATGTCGTGAAGAACATCGAGCCGGTGTGCGGCCATCGCGTGGTCTCCCGCAACTATCTGCAAACCGGCGATCAGTCGTCGGGGCTTGAGACGCTGCGGGAAGTGATGCGTGAAGTCCCCGCCCCCGCCTGAACAACCTTACCCTGCCCAGTACCGCATTCCTTACCTGAACCGAGGCCATCCCCTATGCCGCGTCTTGTCCGCTTTGAAGCCACAGGCCCCATCCGCATCGACCCACAGGACAAGCCGGTGTTCGTCTGCGCCTGCGGCTTGTCGGCAAAGTTCCCGTTCTGCGACGGCAGACACAAGATCTGCAAAGACGAAGACCCCGCCACGGTGTACCGGTATGACCCGGAAACCGGCGAGGCCATCGCCGACGCGCGAGAAGATGGAAAGAACTAAGGCGCTTGCTCAGCGGATCTGGCGGAGCGCGTCGTCGATTTCCTTCTTGTACTCCTCGATGGTTTCCGCCGTAAGGTCATTCACGAGGCAGTAGAACTGGATGTAGTCGGTTTGCTGGATCTCACGCTTGATGCGGTCCAGACTGGCTCGCACACGAATCAGATCGCGCCGGAACGACTCGATCGTGATGGACTCATCTTCGATTCCGTCAGCGATACGCTTGTACACAGACTCGATGAACTTGATCCGCGCATCGAGGTCGGCGATCCGGCGTTGCTGGTTGCGGACGACCGTCCGTGCGTATGACGCCCCGTTGGTCGCCTCTCGCTCGGGATTTTCGAGCCCGAGCGACTCGATAAGTTGGTCGATATCGTCGCGGAAGTCATCGGCGGCCCCGAGCGCGACGGCTTCCGAAGCGGTCATGGAGAGGATCGTGCGATTGTTGTCGACCTGTTCGACGCTGACCAAGCCGCCGTCTGGCTTGGAGGGATAAAGCTTCCACGGTGTGGTGGACTTGTCCGCCCAGAGTTCGGTCTCCATGAGCATCATCGCGTTCACGAGGAGACCGGGGCGTTTGCGGAGTTCGGTCCGGGTACGCCAGATCGCGGCAGCCGCGGCGGCGTATTTGGCGTTCACCGCATCCACTCCCCCATTGCCGTTGTCGCGGATGACCACGGCGGAACCGAAGGAGGCGTTGGGGCCGACGAAGAATTTTTCGGAAGTGATGCACAGCA
>JBICHT010000053.1:0-12317 GCA_043101125.1 Phycisphaerales bacterium JB050
GCTCCATCCGATAGGTGAGGACCATCACCGCGAATGGGATCGGGACCATCACCTCGAAGCCCTCTTCCCACGCCATGTAGAAGCGAAGGACCGCAGGCGACTGAACGATGCCGAATGTGTCCAAGAGAATGCTCGGATTGCGATCGAGAATTTTGGTCAGGGCGAGCAGGCTGGCGCCGGTGAACATCGCCCACATCCATGTCGGGACGGGCTGGCGACCGCGTGGCCAGACCCGTATCGCGTGCCGGATGAGAATGGCGACGCTGATGCCGAGGGTGGCCACGACGGTACCAGCGATAAGTTGTTGCTGGAGAGGGAATTCAGATGAGAGGTAGAACTTCGGCTTGAGGACGCTGTAGCCGGTGATGGATTTGTGGAGATCCCATTCGCGTGCCGCGCAGGCCGCACACACGCACACACTGGACAAGACGACCGCATCAAAGCGACGAAGGAGAACCACCACGAAACCCGCGAGCGCGAGCCACATCCACGGACTGGCCATCTCGAACGCCCCTGTTTCGCTGAACAGGCGCGTGCAGACTTTGGGCGGAAGAGCCTGCGAACTGATCGCCAGAGCCACACCCATGAACGCGAGCAACCACAAGAGAACAAATAGGGTGCTCCGCCCCGGTTGGCGTTGGTTCGTCGACATGCTGCGAGCAGTATAGGTCTATTGGCCTCTAACCGGCTCTTGCGGCCCCGTCATCGCGTCGCTCAACCACACGGAGCGGGAGCGTACGGATGTAGTCGCGTAGGTCTTTCACCGGTTCCGGGAGTGGCTCGACCTTGTTCTTCGCCGGTGTCTTGATGGGCTTGTCGACGATCGAGGGATCACCGAAGCGGACATCGGGCGTGATTTCGAACCAGCCGCCGCCGACCGAGGCCCCGTCGTGGATATCTAGCGAAGGGGCGCGACAGCCGCCTTTCCAGAATGCTTTGGGTCCGATGATGACGGGACCACCGGAGATAACATCGCCTCGGAGTGCGCCTTCGACCTGCACGCCCATCGAGGCCTGCACCACATTGGCGAGCACACGAGCCTTGCGGTGGATGATGACCATGCCACAGGTCTGCACCGCCGCGAAGGACTCTTTGCCGCGTAGGACGACATCGTCGACGCGGAGTCCCCGGTAGCAGTGGGGGCACATGGTGGTCAGCGCGCGTGCACCGACCTGCAGCGCGTTGCCGCAGTGGTAGCACCGGACCTCTCGCTGTGGCATGTGCCTGGACATCGCGCCGCCGTCTGATTCCCGTTCTCTCTACGAAAAGACGCCGACCCCGCAGTTTGGCCGCGTTGTCGGCGTCAACGATCCGGTCTCTTCGGTCGCGGGCGGCGACTTCAGGCCGCGGCCTCGTCGCCAGCCGCAACGGTCTCGGCCTCACCCATGCGGGCGAGACGAGCCTGGGCGTCGGCCAGTTTGGAGCGAGCCATGTCCACCGGGCGGGTTTCGACCTGAGCGGTGGATTTCTCGACGCTGCGCGAGGCGCGGGGCTCGGCGTTCTTGACTGCGTCAGGACCGACGCGACAGTGGCCGAGGAAGTTCGCGCCTTCGGCGACGATCATCTTGTTGGCGACCACATCGCCGGTCATTTTGGCGGTATCGGAGAGGTGGACGCAATCCCGGGCGACGACATCGCCTTCGACCGTGCCGTCGATGCGAACGACTTCGCCTTCGATGGCGGCCTTGCACTTGGCGGTTTCGCCGATCTGGATCTCGCCGTTGGAGGCGATCTTGCCCTCGAAACTGCCAAGGATGCGTGCCGTGCGATCGAAGGTCATTTCGCCCTTGATGTGCGTGCCCGCACCGATCACGGTGATCTGTTCGTTATTCATGTTCTCGTTCATGTCCGCGTCCCTTCTGCGGTTATCTGGATGCTCTCGTCCGTGAAACACATCGCGAGGCGATCCCTCGCTGGCCACCCGAACCGAAGGGGGGGCTCGAGAGCGGCGCCGCTTTGCCCATCGGCGCCGCACCCGTTGCCGCCCGCGCGACCATCCGGTGCCCAGCGAGCATCGGCCGGATGCGCACGCTCCCGATAAAAAACTCAGAGCGCAAACATTCGCGGCTCAGGACAGCAAAACCGGTGCGTTATCGGGCCCGCAGCCCTTGCGCGAACGAGTCATTCCTGCGCGTCGGACGGCGCAGGGTTCGCCTGCGCGGAGGCATCGGGGTACCACTCGGCATCCCAACCGAGCGCCCGCTCTCGGGCACTCGTCGACCGATCCCAGCGCGTCCGATCGACGGTTTGTTCCGAGCCTGGCCGGTATTCGTCGCGTCCCTCGGTGTCGAGAAACAGCCCGAGCGCGTGCAGGTCATCCCGGAACGAGCGAAACTCCGGATAGCCCACCACCACGCCCAACGCCCCTTCCGGGCCGAGCGATGGATCGGTGGTGACGCTGTACCGGTCGTTGCCACGCCGGTCCCAGTAGATGCCGATGGAGCCGAGGTCTGCGCTGCCGCCGCTGCGGTTTCGCAACACCGCCCGATCGTTGCCGTCTCCGTCGATCAGAATGCCGATCGCCCCGTCCCGTGCCGAGCCAGCGAACTGCCCAACCGCGCCCGGATTGTCGAGGTTGTATTGATCGCTGCCCTTCAGATCGACGGCGTGACCGATCGAGAAGTGGGCCGCGGCACCGAGGGAGTACCAGCCGTTGCGGTAGATGTCATCGCCAGCGCGATCTTCCAGTACGCCGACTCCCCACCAGTAGCCGGCACCCTGCGACCACACGGTGGCGTGGTAGGAATCGTCGCCGTCTTCGTCGAGCAGCAGCCCCCACCCGCCCGCGAGCGAGAGTCCATCTCCGAAGTCTGCGCGACGGCCGTAACCAACGCCTTGCGCGAACGAGGCTGAGAGATTGCGATAGGTGGGGATGTTCCATCCGTTGTCGCGCGCTCGGTACTGATCGTTGCCCGTGAGGTCGATGAGCATGCCCGCACCTTGTGTGCCTCCGAGCCCTTGCCCGAACGCGTCGAGCGTGTATTGGTCGGCGCCTCGGACATCAAGGAGGATCGCCACACCCTGGTGTGCTGCCCCCTGAGTGTGGAACCCGTGGGTGACATACCGATCGTCGCCATCGAGGTCGATCAGCATGGAGGTGCCGTAGATCGCTCTGGACACCGAGGCACCCGCTCCCAGGTAGGCATCGTTTCCCGAGAGGTCGAAGATCGCGCCGATGCCAAAGAGGCCGCAGGCGATCCCGCCGTCAAGCGTGGTGCAGTCGTAGGTGTCATCTCCGCCGAGATCCACGACGGCCGCGATCGGTCGGAGCAGGCCGTCGGCGGTGTTGCTGGCCACTCCGGCCAGATTGGGCGTGCCGATGCGACCGAAGTACCGGTCGTTACCGCCGAGGTCGACGACAAGGACCGCGCCGTCCTGCTCGGAGAGTGTTCCATCGCGTGCGACCTCTGCGAGCGGGACCTCGAGCCCGACCGCGAGGCGGTCGTCTTCGCTGGAGAGGATGCGGACCGGGCCGAGCGGGGTATCGAAGTCCAGCCCCTGCAGCGGTTCCCGTTCGTCAGGCGTCCACCCGGCCTGAGCCTGCCAAGCAAGGTATTCATCAATCGCGGCGGAGGTGTAGCGGGCGTACAACACCGAGCCGTAGGCCATCAGGGAGGTGTCGTAGCCGTCCAGCAACGCTCGGGCAGCCGGGGACGGTCGCGCATCGAGACCGACTCCCGAGGAATCGGCACGCCAGAGTTCCTGCGCCCCAGCGAGGGCGTCGGCGAAACCATACGAGCCGGAAGACAGTGTGCGCCCATCCACGCCCTGCAGGCGTAGGTGTTCCACCGCGACATCGCGGATCAGGCCGGGCTTCACGCTTGCGCGGACCCATCGGCGCGCTTCAGCGTCGGCGATGAGCATCCGCACGACCAGTCGCTGGACCGGGAGCGGCAGTTCTCCCCAACGCGCGAGATTCTCGTCGTCGAGGATTGGGGCTGGTGAATCATCGAGCAGTTCGCCGCGCGGATCGGTCAAGTGCCGGCCAAGCGCCTCGAGCGCTTCGGTCGGCGTGCTGCCAGCTTGAATCCAGGGGACGCCCCAGGTGTCCGAGCCCGGAGTCAGAACACCCCGGCCGGCGGGCGCATCGAGCAGCGCATAGCCGGTGTGCATCAAGTCGCCGAGGCGCACGGACCGAGCCGCCTGAAGCAGTTCATCGCTGATTCGACCGGTTTCTCGCGTGATCTGGCGTGCATCGGCGAAGAGGTTGAGCGTAGATTGCAGGACCAGACCGTCTCGGCCGTACTGAGCCATCTGCTGGCGTGAATACCCGATGCCGTCCGGGAATTCGCTGTGCGCCTCGATCGAGGCCCAGATCGGGTCTGGGATGCGAAGGTCGGACCTGGACGCACCCGGCCAGCGAGGCATCTCGTCAGCGAAGGCCGGCCCCTCGCTTTGCGCGAGCGAGCTGGCGGCGGCAAACATGAGTCCGGCGCAGATCGCGCCAGCACGAAGCAGATCGTCAGGCAGCATGATGCCTCCTCGTGAGCAAGGTCATCGGTCCGGTCAGTCTACGGCATGGATCGAGGTCAACGCGCGGGGATGCTGTAGGATGATTCCCGGCGATCTTGGGAGACCAGGTTTTTCGAAGGAGCGGAACATGCGTCTGGCGATTATCTCGGTTCTGATCACAGTGCTCACGGTTGGGGGGTTCTTCGGCTACAAGCTGTATCAGCGTTCGCAAATGAAAAGTGATGCGATCGAATACCTGGAAACCTCACTGAATCGGCACAGGACGCAATTCGGCGACGATGCGACCGCACGCCTCATGGACTTGCTCCTGGAGGAGGCAGATGAAGCATTCGCCAAGCACTACCGGTCAGGCGGATTTACCAAACCGGCTGAATTCGACGAGATCCCTTTTACACGCGTGGTGTACGAGCGTGTCTACGATCGGTCAAAGGTCATGGAACTCGATGAGCAAACCAAGCAGTTCGCCGAGTGGATGTACTCGCAATCCCGTCCGCTCTCCAGACGGGGCGCCGGGACACAGGGTGAAAATACGAACAACGACCCCGCGCGTGACCCCGACGGCGAGGAGTAGTCGCACCCGAGTCGGAGCAATCAGCGACGCTGACGTTCGAGTTGGCGTCTCATCGCTCGCATCTGCATCTCCAACTGACGCTTGTACATGGCTCGCTCACGCATGCTGATGCCCGCGGCTTCGAGGTCGAGTCGGATCGCTGTGTTCCAATCCCCGGATTCGACGCGATAGCCGACTTGATCATCGAGACGCTCAAGCAGGTCCGGCATGTGGCCTGCACCGTAGATGATGCCGATCTGCTCCCAGTCGTTTTCCGCGGCTTCGGGCAGTGCTTCGAGCAGGCGGTCCACGATCACCTGGTTGCGCTCCTCGATGATGACCTTCATCAGAGCCTCGCCGTCGGGGCCGGGCATCCCGATCTCAAGGAGCTCCGTCTGGGCGAGCATATCCATGAGCATCATTTTGGCACGAGCCTGCGCACCCGGGAAGGTCTCGACAACTTTGAGCACCATGCCGATGAGTTGGGCCGGAAGTCCGGTGCCACCGAGCTGATTAAACAGTGCTGAGGCGTCGCCGCCGAGCGCCGCGACGCGCTGCTCGATCTGTGAAGTCGACATATCGGCGTTCCGCCAGTTCGGCCCGTCCTCGCTCATCTCTTCGAGCTGGAAGGTCAGGCCGAGCGCGTTGGCGAGTTGCGTCTGGATGCCGTCGATCTCGCCCTTCTCCGCGGGGGCCAAAGGACGCTGATCACTGAAGCGCAGGTCTCGGTTTCTGCCTCGCCCACCTGGTTCACCGTCCGCGCCGAAGGACACGAAGTCGGTGTCGCCGTCTTCATCGACTTCCATCTGGATCGGGAGGCCCCATCCGTCGAATCTGGCGGTTTCGAGGATACTCCGCATCTTCTTTTGGTCTGCGAGCTTCTCCAGCATCTCGTCGATGCTGTCCGCGCCGTCGAGTTGGTACTCGAGTGTGGCGAGCAGACGCAGGCGCGACTTGGTCAGTTCGCGAGCGTGGTCGTCATCGGCCGGCTCAATGTCTTCCCCGCCCGCCGGGAGCACGCCCTCATAGAGCACGAGCGGCAGGGCATCGAGTGATTCCTGCATGGATGAGTAGTAACTCGGGTCGCCAACATGCACCGCACCGGTGACGATCAGCTCCGGGCCGGTGCCGTCTTTGGGAACCAGGCGACGGACGGCGACCTGCATCTCGAGCACGCCGCCGGGCATCAGCATGGTGCGGACCCAGGGGGCGGTTTGGAGCTCTTCCTTGGCTGTGAGTTGCGTGTCCGCGTCCTGCGACGCGGAGGCGGGTGCGGGCATCATCGCGAGGCCGCACGCTCCAAGGAGGGCCGCCGCGGCGAGTCCTCGTCCGGTCTTCTTCCACTTGCTTTGCCAGTCGCTCATTGCAGGCGTACTCCGTCGTGTCGTTGATCGGGGGCGGTGTTGCCCGGAAACACTGTATCCATTCCGGATGCCCGCCTCGGAAGTTTTACCCCTGCCGACCGAGCAGGACGCGGCGGTGGGGGTTGGGCGCACGAAAAAGCCCGCCTGAAAGCGGGCTTTGAAAGGGTCAGAACGCGGATCTCAGACGGCGAAGGAGGAGCCGCAGCCGCAGGTGGAGTTCGCGTTCGGGTTGGTGAACACGAAGCCGCGCCCCATGATCTCGTCCTTGAAGTCGATGGTGGTGCCGTTGAGGTAGAGCAGGGACTTGGGATCGCAGATGATCTTCACGCCGTGGAGCTCGATTTCCTCGTCGGTGTCCTTCTTGACCTCGGTGAGGTCGAGGATGTAACTGAAGCCCGAGCAACCGCCACCCTTCACGCCGACACGCAGGCGGACCTTGCTCGGGTCCAGATCCTGCTGCTCGATGATGGTCTTCACTTCACGGGCGGCGGTGGGGGTCAGGATGATGCCCTCGGCCTGAGTGTCGGGGGTGGTATCGGTAGCGGTGGTCATCGTTTGGCTCCTGCTGGAGGGGCGGGCGGGTGTGCCTCCCGGGCCCGGTGTTTCTTCACGAGATTATACGCGGGGCGCGACCCAAAGGATCGGTTCAGATACCCGCGGGATCCCCTCAAACCGCGGCTTTTCCCCCGATAACGCAAGAGTCGGACGCTCGGTGCCCGGCTCGATTGCGGATTGGGGGGTATCTGGCCGAGGTTCAGACGCGATCAGTGGGCGTGTTCGTGCTCGTGGTCTTCCTTGAGCAGCCCGTTCTTCTTCTGGTAATCCTTGATCGCGGTCTTGATCGAGTCCTCGGCGAGGACCGAGCAGTGGATCTTCACCGGGGGGAGACTCAGTTCTTCGACCAAGTCGGTGTTCTTGATGGCCATGGCCTCGTCGAGGGTCTTGCCCTTGATCCACTCGGTGGCGAGTGAGGAACTGGCGATGGCCGAGCCGCAGCCGAAGCACTTGAACTTGGCATCTTCGATCTTGCCGTTCTCGTTGACCTTGATCTGGAGCTGCATCACATCGCCGCACTCGGGGGCGCCGACGATGCCGACGCCGATGTCCTTGCGATCCTTGACTTCGGAGGTGGTCCCGAAGTTGCCGACATTGCGGGGGTTCTCGTAGTGGTCGATGACTTTTTCGCTGTATGCCATGGGTGGTATCCCTTTTATCTACTCGTTGGGCTGTTCTGGTTCGTGTGCGGAGGCGGTGATCAGTGGTTCTGCCATTCGATGGCGTTCACATCGATCCCTTCCTTGTACATGTCCCAGAGCGGCGACAGGTTCCGGAGGTGGTTGACCGCCCAGACGATCTTCTCGATGGCGAAGTCGATCTCTTCCTCGGTGGTGAACCGTCCCATGGAGAGACGCAGCGAGGAGTGAGCGAGGTCATCGCCGACCCCCAGGCTCTTGAGGACATAGCTGGGTTCGAGCGAGGCGCTGGTGCAGGCCGAGCCGGAGGAGCAGGCGATGTCCTTGATGGCCATCATGAGCCCCTCGCCCTCGACATAGCCGAAACTCATGTTGAGGATGTTGGGCAGGCGCTTGTCGGCGTTGCCGTTGATCTGGGTGTGCTCGATGCCGTCGGCGAGGCCCTTTTCGAGTTTCGTCCGCAGGGCCAGGAGGCGCTCGCGTTCGGAGTCCATCTCCTGCATGCAGAGTTCGGCGGCTTTGCCGAAGCCGACGATGCCGGGGACATTCAGGGTGCCGGAGCGGAAGCCTCGTTCCTGCCCGCCGCCTTCGATCTGGGCGGTGATGCGGATGCGCGGGCGACGCCGGCGGACATACAGCCCGCCCACGCCGTTGGGGCCGAACATCTTGTGGGCAGAGAAGGTCATCAGGTCGACATTGTCGGTCTCGACATTGGTGGGCATCTTGCCGACCCACTGGGTCGCATCGGTGTGGAAGACCACGCCGCGATCGTGGCAGAGGGCACCGATCTGCGGGATCTCGTTGATGGTGCCGATCTCGTTGTTGGCCCACATGATGGTGACGAGGATGGTGTCCTCGCGCATGGCCTCTTCGATCTGCTTGGCGGTGATGATGCCGTCGGCGGGCGGGCTGAGGATGGTGACATCAAAGCCCTGCTTCTGAAGGCGCTTGACCGGGTCGAGGGTGGCCTTGTGCTCGTGGGCGGCGGTGATGATGTGGCCTCGGCCCTGCTCGCCAGCGGGTTTCTTGGCGTACATCTCAGCAGCACCCTTGATCGCGAGGTTGTTGCCCTCGGTCGAACCGCTGGTGAAGATCACTTCCTTGGGCTGGGCTCCGATGAGCGTGGCGATCTGCTGGCGGGCCTTGTCCACGGCCGCTTCCGAATCCCAGCCGAACCGGTGATTGCGCGAACCGGGGTTCCCGAAGATTTCGGTGAAGTAGGGGAGCATCGCCTCGACCACACGCGGATCGGTGCGGGTGGTGGCGGCGTTGTCGAGGTAGATCGGTAGGTTCAAACTCATCGGGCTCAGGTCTCCGTCATCGCGGGGATGGTCATATGCCTAGTCAAGAACAGGCGTGAGCGAAAAGGCGGGCACTTATCGCGATTTAGAATCATTCTAGTTTAGTCTGCTCCGCCTCTAAAAGCCGCTCCGGAACCTGAAAAAAGGTCGGAATCTTCGGGCCTCGCTTGATGGGCAGAGACAGACCACGATCAGGCTGGGGTGAGTTCAAAGACTTCGATTTCACCTTGTGGCATAGGATTATCCAGCCCGTGGGCACAGCGAGTGGGCAGATTTCCCTTGAAACGCTCGGCATTGGGGCGGGAATGCCAGTCGCCGGGGTTCCGCGTCGGGTGGTAGAGGTGCAGGCAGTCGATGTCGCGGATTGCCACGACTGATTGAGCACCGGTTTCGTAGACCCTGCGGCAGAAGTCGTCATCCTCGGTTCCCCAGGTGTGGTATTCCTCGTCGTGCCCGTTGACCGCGATGTAGCTGGAGAGCCGGACGCTGTGGTGGCCGCCGAGGAGCTTCGGCTTGTGTGATTTGACCAGCAGCGGGCCGAGCAGGGGCCAGCGTTTCATCCGTTGCTGGCGTTCGTAGCGCTTGTGCCGGCGCTCCAGCAGGCGGCGTTGGGGGGCATTGATGGGGATGGGCATCTCGCCGCGCCGGGCCTTGGCCTCATCGAATTGCCCGATCTGTTCTTCGGTGGTGTCCACCCGAAAGGGGATGACCAATTCGGCATCTTCGGCGTAGGTAGCGTGCTTGGCGATGGCGTCTCGCTCAAGGAAACAATCGCCATCGAGAAAGAGCAGTTGTGGGTCGGCCTCGACCTGATCCAGGCTGAGGCCGGGTTTTCCGTTGATTTCGGCAGGAAAGCGCCCGGTGAGGGCGCGAACGGCGTTATTGCGGACCTGGGCCAGGCGCTCCATGCCCTGGTGCTCGCGTCGGACCAGCGTGATCGGGAAGCCGAACTCCCGGGCGACCTCGGCGAGGTGGTCGCGGATCTCGTCCTTGTCGTTGTCGCAGGAGACCGTGACCGAGGCCGGTGCGGTCGACTGGCAGGCGAGGCCCAGGAGCGTCAGGCGCAGATGGCGGGTGGTGTGGGTCGGGATGATGACATGGACTGGGCGCATGGCGACCAGTGTAGGGAGGGCGAACCGAGGGGTGTGGCCTGGGGCTGATGAACTGAGTCGCCCTGAACGGGCACGATCGAGCATAGGCCTCGGCGATTATGTCCCGCCGGGGGTGTCCTTCAGCATCCGGAGTTCGTCGCGCAGGATGGCCGCTAGTTCGTAGTTCTCGGAGCGGATGGCTTCTTCAAGTCGCTGCTTGAGTTCGGTGCGTTGTGAGGAGGGGAGTTTTTTGACCAGTTCGTCTCGCATGCCTCTGAGCAGTTGGGCCTCGTGCGAGCCTTCGAAGGCGGCGGACTTTCCCAGGTCGTCGTAGATGCGCCGGAGTTGGGCGAGGCCTTCGTCGATGGCGACCATCGCGGCTTTGGGTTCATCGTCGGCGAGCATCTGTGAGGCGAGCGCGCGGGCTCGCATCATGGTGATGTAGGGGCGGAACTGCTTGAGCACCTCCCGGTCCTCCTCCTCCTCGGCGAAGGCCTCGCAGAACTCGATCACCCGCAGGTTGCGACTGGTGTCGCGAACAACCCCCATAAAATCGCCCAGCACAAGAAGGGAGATGTAGCGATGGTAGTACTGCACCGCCTCTTCGCGAAGGGCACGACAGTCTTCGGTGGTCAGGACGAAGGGATCATCCTCGTCGTCATCGGTCGTAGTTTCGAATACGCCGTTCTCGGCATCGGGGTCGATCGGTTCGAGGCCGATCGAGCCGGATTCGTCGGCGAGGGATTCGAAGTATTCGAGCAGGCTCTCGTAACCCTGGGGGCGTTCGCCATCGGGGCGTCCGAAGGCTTCCATCTGGAGCAGACCGAGGTCGAGGCGCATCTGGACCTTCGGCTCTCCGTCATCGCCGGTGATGAGACGGACATTGATCTGGCCGGATTCGTATGGCCAATTTTTGAGAATATGGCTGAGGTCGTTGGTCACGCCCGGAATCTCCTGGTGGCACGGGTGGCCTCTCCCGACCGACATCGGGCCGGTGGGGAGGGTCTCCATCGTATCCTTGGCCGATAAAGCAGAAATTTTTCTTGCGTTTCCGGGATAAGTCCAGTATTACCGGTCAGTTGTGGAACTGTTCCGGCTGGAGGTGCGGATACCATTCTACAGCGTGGGCGGGGGATGGATACTGGCGAGAATCCAACCGATACCACGAAGGCTTCGCGTTTGCGGAGAACACAGCGTCCACAAGCGGGTACAGTGTGCCCGCGAGCGAACGAGGTGGGTTCGTCGCGCTACGGCAGCGTATCGCAGAGAGACAGAGAGACATTCCGCATGCCGCGGTGCGGCGCTCGCCAGCAACGCACCGACCAACGGCACGGCGGCTCCGAGCAAAGGGATGCTCGGTGACATGGGGAGGTAGCTTCGAGCATGTCGCGCAGCGAACTCGAGACCGATCTACAGCTTTACCTCAGGCAGATCAACGAAGTTGCTCTGCTCACGCCTGAAGAGGAGCGCCTCTACGGCTGGCGTGTGATCAATGAGGGCTGTCCCGAAGCACGAGATATGCTCGTTCGCGCCAACTTGCGCCTCGTCGTCTCCATCGCCAAGCACTACACCAACCGCGGCCTCACGCTCACCGACCTCATCGAAGAGGGCAACATCGGTCTGATCCGCGCCGTCGAGGGGTTCGACCCCGCGCAGGGTGCCCGGTTCTCGACCTATGCCAGTTGGTGGATCAAGCAGGCCATCAAGCGGGCGTTGATCAACGCCGGTCAGCCGATGCATGTGCCGGCGTACATGGTCGAACTGATCGCCAAGTGGAAGCAGGCGTGCATCCGCTTCAAGGACGAACACAACCGCATGCCCTCCTCTGAGGAGTGTGCGAAACTCATGGGCCTGCCGGTCAAGAAGATCAATGTCATCCGCAAGGCTGGCCGGGCGATGTACTCCGCCGCGTCGACCGCGACGGACGGCGATGGCAACACGGTCGATTTCTCCTCGTTGCTGGCGTGCGCAAACACCGAGACGCCCGAGGGCGAGATGCTGCGTCGCGACGAGATGCAGACCGTTCTCAAACTGCTGGACGCGATCGACGAGCGCGAGGCTCGCGTGCTGCGTCTGCGGTTCGGCCTCGACGGCAAAGAGCCGCTGACGCTGAAGCAGATCGGCGCAGAGATCGGGCTGACACGCGAGCGGGTCCGCCAGATCGAGGTCGAAGCACTGCGCAAACTCAACCAGCGCCTGGCCGACGAGAAGCCCAGCCGCTGGTTCCGTCACTCCATCGCGAGGACGGAAGCCGAGTGCGAGGATCCGAAGCCGGCCGCACGCCGACGCGCGGCAGCGAGCCGCGCGGCGAGTTGAGATCGATCGCCTTGCTCGATCGGGTGCTT